>NZ_JBIDAJ010000006.1:0-338946 GCF_043202395.1 Streptomyces sp. NPDC048197 | reverse complement strand
GACCGGAGGACGAAGTCTGTAGGGCTGGCACCGCACCCAACACCCACCCAGCCCGCCGCAGGCGCAACGGCGAACAACACCCGCGGCGGGACGGCCAGCTACGTACGGGGCGCCGCAAAGCGCAACGGCGAGACGCCCCGCGGCGGGACGGCCAGCTACGTACGGGGCGCCGCAAAGCGCAACGGCGAACAAGCCCCGCGGCGCGAGAGACGGGTACGTGCGGGGCGCCGCACAGCACAACGGCGAGCAACCAGCGCGGCGCCGCAGACAAGTACGTGGGCGTCAAACAGCAGACGCGTCGGGGCCGAATCTGCTGCGGACGGCTGTTTGGACCTCGGCCTCCTCGGCCGGGTCGGCGGCGAGGCGGCGGAGTTGTTCGACGACCCGGTCGTCGCCGGTGGCGGCATGGCGGGCGGCCAGTTCGCGGGTGGTTTCCTCGCAGTCCCAGAGGCACTCGACGGCGAAACCGGCCGCGAAACCGGGGTCGGTGACGGCGAGCGCGGCGGCGGCCCGGCCGCGCAGCTGGGAGGAGGACGTTTCGCGGTAGATGTGCCGGAGTACGGGGGCGGCGCAGGCGACGCCGAGGCGGCCGGTGCCGTCGACCAGCTCCCACAGGCCGGCGGCGTCCGGGCCCTCCTCGCGGACGGTCCGGCGCAGCGCGGCCAGGACCAGGTCGGCGTCGTGCTGCGCACCGCGACGGGCGAGCACGGCGGCGGCCGACGCGCCCAGCCGGTCGGTTCGCGGCGCCCAGCTGCGGGCCCGCTCGACGGCGGCCGCGCTGCGCATCCGCTCGAAGGCGGAGAGCCCGGCGGTGACCAGCGGCTCGGAGGAGAAGGGGCAGGTGACGGCGGCTTCGATCAGGTCGAGGACGTCGGGGTCGCCGCGCTCGGCGAGGTGGTGCAGCACCGCGGCGCGCGCCGCGTCCGGCCCGCTGCGGGCCGCCCGGAGCAGTTCGGGGCGGTCGTCCGGGCCGACGACGGCGGCCAGGCAGCGGGCGGCGGCGAGGTACCGGTGCTCCGCGGGCTCCAGCTCCAGCCCCTCCTCGGCCCAGCGGAGGACGTCCGCGACGCTCCAGCCGGGGCGCGGTCCGCGCGGCCGCAGCTGGCGCTGCCAGCGGTCGAAGGAGCCCTGCTCGCCGGCGGCGGCCAGCCGCGGGCCGTACCGGGGGTCCTCGGCCCACAGCCGCCAGGGGCGGGGCTCGAAGGCGTCCCGGACGGCGGCGGCCAGGTCGGCCCGGCCCTGCTCGTTCTCCGGGAAGCGGGCGAGGACGGCGGGGGCGAGCGACATCAGCCCGGCGTCGTCGTCACGCAGCGCGAGCTCGTCCAGCGCCCAGCGCCAGTTGCTGCCGACCGCGGCGTAGCTGCGCAGCAGCAGCCGCGCGGCGTCCTTGCCGTACGCGGCGAGGTGGCCGAGGACCGCGAGGGCCAGGCCGGTGCGCTCCTCACCGGTGTCGGTGCGGTCGTCGGGGTGGAAGAGGTGGCGTTCGATCTCCTCGAGCCCGCCGTCGAGCTGCATGTAGAGGCGCGCGTAGTACAGCGAGCGGTTCTCCACCTGCCAGTCGCGCCGGGGGTCGCGCAGCACGCTGTCGTTGAGCGCGCCGAGCGCCTCGGCCCTCGGGGCCGCGAGGGCGTGCAGGGTCCCGTCGCCGCGGCCTCGCTGCAGGAGGCCGAGCAGGGTGCCACTGGGCGCTATGTCTGGATCGAACATGAGGTCAGCATCCGGTGCGGGGGACGGGCTGGCAACGGGATTTCCGCTGACCGGCATTCTTGCCGGTGACCACGGGCCGTATGCCTCGTTCCCACCATGGATAGGCAGCAACGCCTGCAGTACGGCGGCCGAAGCCTAGCCTGGAACCTGTCATTCCGCCGATTCCCCCCGGCCTGCCAAGGGAGGCCGGGGGCATATGTCAGCTGCACCACCGTATCGGGTAGTGCCAAATCCCTTACGCACGGTCGCCGCCTGTGCAACAGTCGTTACCGGCCCTTCAGCCCGGCGCCGCCTGATCACGGAGTACGTCATGCCGTCCCCTCTCTTCGCGGACCATCCAGCCGACCGGCCCCCCGAGCGCGACACGGTCGAGGCCCTGATCACGCAGGCGCGCCGCCTGCGCGGCGACCTCGACGCGGTGCGCCGGGAGTCCACGGTGGACACCGGCCTCGCCCCCGACCCGCAGCTGCGCTGGCAGCGGGCGCTGTGCGATCTCGCCGTGCATCACCTCGACGATCTCGGGGGCCATCTCGACCAGCTGAGAGAGGGCCTGCCCACCGAGAGTGACGATGTCCTGGAGCCGGCCGTCGAGGAACCGGTGATCCCGGCCGAGGCCGAGGCCCCCGCGCGCGGTGCGCTGCTGCGCCGGGTGGGCAGCGCCGAGTGGAATCTGCTCACGGACGAGGCCAGCTGGTCCGACGAGCTGTTCGCCATCTTCGGCCGGTCCCCCGCCGAAGGCCCGCTGACCCTCGACGAACTGCCGTCCCTGGTGCACGCGGACGACCAGGAGGGGCTGGCCACGATGGTCACCGACTGCCTGGTGGACGGCCGGCCGATCGACGGCGAGTTCCGCATCGTGCGTCCGGACGCGAGCCTGCGCACGGTGCACATGGTGGGCGAGCCGGTGCTGGACACCGACGGCAGTACGGCCTGCATGTGGGCCGTACTGCGGGACGTCAGCGAGCTGCGCCGCAGCCAGCAGACGGTGCGCGAGACCCGTGACTCACTGCACCGCGAGCGGCAGATCGCGGAGACCGAGCACCGGCTCGCGGTCGAGCTGCAGGAGGCCGTGCTGCCGCCGTGGCGGGGCTCCCTGCGGTTCCCGCAGGACGGTCGGGTCACCCTCGACCTGGCCGGGCGCTATCTGCCGTCCGGCACCCACACGCTGATCGGCGGGGACTGGTACGACGCGATGCAACTCCCGGACGGCCGGACGCTGTTGAGCGTCGGCGACCTCACCGGGCACGGCGTCGCGGCCACCTCGGGAATGGCGATGGTGCTCGGCGCGCTGCGCGGGATGGCGGTCGCCGGCCACCGGCCCGAGCAGTTGATGGGGCTGCTCAACCAACTGCTGGACACCGCCGCCCAGCCGGCGCTCGGCAGTGCGGTGTGCGGCACCTTCGATCCGCGGACCCGGACGCTGGAGTGGGCCCAGGCCGGGCACCCCGCACCGCTGCTCTTCCGCGGCGGCACGGGGCGCGCGCTGGACCCGCCCGAGGGCGTTCTGCTGGGGGCGACGTCGGGGGCCGCGTACACCCAGCGCTCCGAGCAACTGGAGCCCGGTGACCTGCTCGTGCTGCACACCGACGGGCTGACGCCCAGCCGGACGTACGGCACCGGCACGGTCCTGGAGAGTGCCGAGCGGCTGCTGGCACTGGCACCGCGGTTCGCCGCGGCCCGCAGTGCGCAGGACAGCGTCCGCATCGTCGTCGAGGAGTTCGGCAGCGCCGAGCGCGAGGACGACGCGTGCGTGCTGATCGCCAGGGTCGGCGACTGACACACACCGCGGCAGCTGGGGGCGGACCGGCATCGCGCGAGCCGGCCGCCCCGCCCGCATGAGGCGAGAAGCCGTCGGTGGACGGGCCCGTGAGGCCCGTGGCCCAAGTGGCCCGTGGCCCAAGGGGCCGTGAGCCAAGGGGCCGTCGGACCTGTAGCGCAAGGGGCCCTGGGGTGACGGAGCGGGGGCAGCGGCGGTCGGCGGGCGTCAGACCGAGAGGTTCGGCCCCAGGTCCGTGCCGATGCCCGGGCCCAGCCGTGCTTCCTTGGACTTCGGCCGGGGCTTGGGCAGGACATGCTGGATCTCCTCGCGCAGGTCCTGGATCTTGGCGTAGTTCGCGTACTGGCCCGTGAGCCGGAACATTTCGCGGAGCCGGTCCCAGGTGCGGTGGGAGGAGTTCTCACCGATGGACACCAGGGCCAACCGGGCGTAACGGTCGGCCTGTTCGGGGTCGTCGCCGATGAAGCAGGCCGAGGCCATGGAGATGTAGTCGAAGATCTGCGACCGCTGGCGGCCGCCCTCCCTCAGGGCCAGGGCCTGCTTGGCGTGGTGCTGGGCGATCTTGGCGGCCGCGGGGTCGTGTTCGGCGAGGGTGCGGAACGCCAGCGCCTGCATGCCGTGCAGGTCCGCCTCGTCGAACATCTGCATCCAGCACGGGGGCGGGACGTCGCCCTTGTCCGAGACGAACAGTTCCTCGGCCTCGCCCAGGGTGCGCCGCATCGCCTGGCTCTGCCCCTTGGAGGCCTGGGCCCACGCTTCGATGGTGTGCAGCATGGCGCGGGTGCGGGGCAGGGTCTCCTCGCCGGAGCCGGACTTGGCGAGTTTCATCAGGTCCAGCGCGTCGTCCGGGCGGCCCAGATGGACCATCTGACGGGCGGCGCGGGAGAGTGCCTCACCGGCGCGCGGGCGGTCGCCGCCCTCACGGGCCGCATGGGCGGCGATGATGAAGTACTTCTGGGCGGTGGGCTCCAGGCCGACGTCGTGCGACATCCAGCCGGCCAGCACGGCGAGGTTGGCGGCCACGCCCCACAGCCGGCGCTGGAGGTGGTCGGGATGGCGGTAGGCGAGCATGCCGCCCACCTCGTTGAGCTGGCCCACCACCGCCTTGCGCTGCAGGCCGCCGCCGCGGGCCGCGTCCCAGGCGCGGAAGACCTCCACCGAGCGCTCCAGCGCGTCGATTTCCTGCGACCCCACGGGGGCCGCCTCGTAGCGGTCGAGGCCGATCTGGTCGAAGTCGTCGAAGGAGTCGGAAGCGAACGGGTCGTCGTGGCGGGAGGCGCCGAGGGGGGCCGGATCGGTGTGCAGCCAGTCGTGCATGGCGCCGGTGAGTGCGGAGCCCGCGGCGAGCGCCGCGCCCGCACCCACCAAGCCGCGTCGGTTGAGCATGAGGTCCATTCCCGTGAATTCCGTGAGGACCGCGGCGGTCCGTTCGGGAGCCCACGGCAGACCGTCCATGGCCTGCCGCTTCCCCGAGCGACCGGTTCTGGCGAACCCGAGGTCCTCGATGGTTACGACACGGCCGAGGCGCTCGGTGAACAGTGAAGCCAGGACCTTGGGCACGGGATCCCGGGGGGTCTCCCCCATGTCGATCCAGCGCCGCACTCGCGAGGTGTCGGTCGCCAGCTGCGGATGGCCCATGGCCGCCGCCTGCCGGTTGACGAGCCTCGCCAGCTCTCCCTTGGACCAGCCGGCCAGGCCGAAAAGGTCCGCGAGACGGGTGTTCGGCTGCCTGTCCACGTCAAGCCCCCAGGTTCCTCGACTGAGTTGACAGTAACCGCCGGTGACATGCGCTGCGACCATTCGCCAGGGTTCGCCAGGGCACGCCAGATGGTCTGCCACCCGCAGCCGAGTGTTCTGTAGACGTGCCGCCCCCGGCCCGGTGGCGGGACCGCATTCCCCAGGGTGCGCGCCCTTCACAGGGACCCTGGATCGGCCTCCTGCACGGGGCCCGTTCACGGGTTCCCTCCACCGGGCCGGGGAGCGCACGCAACTCGTCGGCGCACGAAGGGATCTGTCTCACCCATGTATGCAGCATCGTCCGCCGTGACCGCCCCCACCCGGCCGCACCGCCCGCACCCGACAGGAAGCGGGCCGTATCTCGCCCCCGCTCCTTCCGCGGGGGCGGTTCCCGGTCTCCCCGGCGGCCGAACCCGGCGGACACCGGGGACGAGCACCCAACCGCTCAGCGGGAGACTCGACTTGTCCGGGCCCCAGGGCGCACAGCTGCGCGCCGCGGTCGCCTCGGTGCACCGCATCTGTCCCGAGTTCAATCCGGTCCAGGTGCTGCGCCGGAGCGGGAAATCCGTGCTCCTCGTCGGCACGACGGGCCGTATGACCGCGGTCGCCAAGTGTTTACTGGACCAGTCCCCCGCGTGGGCGGAAAGGTTCCGGCAGGAAATAAGCGCATACCGCGCATTCGTCCGGCATCGTCCGCCGGTACGGGTGCCGCGGCTGGTGGCGGCGGATCCCGACAACTGCACGCTGATCGTGGAGCGGATGCCCGGCCGGGTCGCGGCCCTGACGCGCCACCCCGCCGAGGCGCCGCCCCGGGCCGACATCCGCGCCGCGATCGGCGCGGTCTGCCAGCTCAACCACTGGCGTCCGCCGGCCGGGCTGTTCGACGCCCCGCTGGACTACGCCGGCCGGATCGGCCGCTACCACGACCTGGGGCTGCTCACCGACCGCGACCTGGGTGACCTGCAGAAGCTGATGCACGGTCTGTCGCACGTCCAGGGCCAGTTCAACCACGGCGACGCGCTGCTGAACAACGTCCTGCTGTCGCCGGCCGGCCCGGTGCTGCTGGACTGGGACAGTGCCGGCTGGTACCTCCCGGGCTACGACCTCGCGACGCTGTGGTCGGTGCTCGGCGACGCCCCGGTGGCGCGCCGTCAGATCAGCCAGCTCGCCCAGAACGCCGGTCCCGCCTCGCGAGACTCCTTCCTGGTGAATCTGATGCTGATCCTCACCCGGGAGATCCGGCGCTACGAAACCGCCGTGCAGCGGACCATGCGCGAACCCACGCCGACGGGGACGCAGGGCCCGGGACAGCCCGGCGTTCCCACGGCGGGCGAGGAGCAGCGGCTGCTCCTGCGCCGGTTGCACGACGACTGCCAGATGGCCCGTCGTGCGGTACGGGCGGCGGTCGGCACCCGCTGACCGCCCAGGGGGAGTGCCTTTGTCCGCAGGCACTTCCCCGCGGGGGATTGTGAGCGGCGCACCCGTTGTGCGGGAGGCGCCGCTCACCCATGTGCGCTGCGCGGTCATTGGTCCATTCCACTGACGCCCCGCAGGCCGGGCGGCGGTCCGGGAAGGCTCCTCTGGAGATGCCCTGACATGCGAAATCCCGATCCGGTGCGGTATATGACGGGCCGTCGGCCCACCTATGGCTCTGGGCCCCCTGGGGCTCTACTCTCGGGTCCACCCCGTACGGCCGTTGGTGCACCATCCGTCACACCGCCCGGCTCGGGCCGGCTCGAGGAGGCTGTTGTGCGAGGATCCGCCCCGGAAGACCAGAGAACCCATCGCCCCGTCCTGCGCAGGTCCACCACCGCGGTGGCGGCGGCGGTGCTGCTGCTCCCGCTCACCGGAGCCCCGTCGGCGAGCGCCGGGCAGCCCCGGACGGACGCCCTGCAGCGGGCCTTCTCCAAGGCCGCCGCCCGCTTCCATGTGCCGCGCAGTGTGCTGCTCGGCGTCTCGTACCTGGAGTCGCGGTGGGACGGCCACGGCGGCGCGCCGAGTGTCTCCGGGGGCTACGGCCCGATGCATCTGACCGATGCCCGGACGGCGCTGGCGCGGGCGCCGGAGTTCAGCGAGGGTGACGAGGACGCCCGGGGCGACGCCTCGCGCGCCCGCAGGCGGGTGCCGGCGGGTGCGGCACAGCAGGCCGTGCTGCCCGCCGAACTCCCGGCCCGGCTGCGTACGTTGCCGGCCGCGGCCCGGTTGACCGGGTTGCCGGCCGGGCGGTTGCGTACGGATCCGGCGGCGAACGTGCTCGGTGGTGCGGCGCTGCTCGCCGCGGAGCAGCGCGGCCTCGGGCTGTCCGCCGAGGACGATCCGGCGCGGTGGTACGCGGCGGTGGCGCGCTACGGCGGTCAGGACGATCCGCGCGCCGGCAAGGCGTTCGCGGACGAGGTGTTCTCGGTGATCCGCCGGGGCGAGGCGCGCACGACGGATGCCGGGCAGCGGGTCGGTCTGCCCGCCGTCCCGGGGCTGGTTCCCGACGCGGGGCAGCAGAAACGTCTCGGCAGCGCCGTCACCAGGGCCTCGGCGCCGGGCGGTGACCGCGGGCCGGAGTGCCCGCGGAACGTGGCGTGCGAGTCGGTCCCGGCGCCGTACGAGGAGTTCGGTGACCACGACTACGGCAACCACGACAAGGCGGGCCGGCCGCGGGACCAGAAGGTCGACACCATCGTCATCCATGACACCGAGGGGTCGTGGGACGTCACGCTGAAGTTGATCAAGGACCCGAAGTACGTGTCCTGGAACTACACCGTGCGGTCCTCGGACGGGCTGATCGCCCAGCACGTACCGGGCAAGGACGTCGCCTGGCACGCCGGCAACTGGTACGTGAACTCGCACTCCATCGGCATCGAGCACGAGGGTTTCCTGGCCGCGCCGGACGCCTGGTACACGGAGGCGATGTACCGGTCCTCGGCCCGGCTGGTGAAGTACCTGAGCCGCAAGTACGACGTGCCGCTGAACCGGCAGCACATCCTGGGCCACGACAATGTGCCCGGCACGACGACGGCCACGATCCCGGGGATGCACACCGACCCCGGGCCGTACTGGGACTGGGCGCACTACTTCGAGCTGCTGGGCAAGCCGTTCCACGCCACGGCGGGCAAGCACGGCGGGCTGGTCACCATCCTTCCCGACTACGACCGCAACCGGCCGCGCTACTGCGGCTGCGAGAAGCCGGGGGACGCCTGCGCGCCGCACGGTTCCGCGGCGGTCCGGCTGCACACCGCGCCGAGTGCGAGCGCTCCGCTGGTCAAGGACGTCGGGCTGCACCAGGACGGCAGCGACTCGACGGACGGTGTGAACGACACCGGGGCCCGGGCCACGACGGGGCAGCGGTTCGCGCTGGCGGGCCGGGACGGTGACTGGACCGCGATCTGGTACCTCGGGCAGGTGGCGTGGTTCCGCAATCCGCACGGTGCGCCGACGGCGGTGAACGCCAAGGGGCTGATCGCCACGCCGAAGTTTGGCCGGGAGGAGATCCCGGTCTACGGCCGGGCGTACCCGGAGAAGGCCGCCTATCCGGCCGGGGTGCCGTACCAGTCGGTTTCCCCGCTGCCGTACACGATCGGCGCGGGGCAGCGGTACGCGGTCGGCGGCCGGGTGACCGGCGAGTATTTCTACGCGCCGACGTTCGACGTCTCGAAGCACACGATCGTGCGGGGTGAGGACGTCTACTACGAGATCCAGCTGGGGCACCGGGTGGGCTATGTGCGGGCGGCCGACGTGGACGTGCGGCGGTCGGCGTCGTGACCCGGGCGCCCGGGTGAGCGGGTGAGCTGCGCGCGCCCGGTGGACGGGATGCCGTCCACCGGGTGCGCAGTGCTGCCCCGCCCGGGGTGTCAGCCCTGCTGGAAGAGCTCCGCCGGCAGCGGCTTGAGCAGCGCGTAGAGGTCGTCGGTGATCGGCCGGTCCCAGCTGGCGATGGTGACCAGGACGCCGTCGCTGCGGTCGAACTGGGCGCAGGAGATGCGGCTCTCGGAGCACTTGATGCGCTTGACGATCAGCAGGTTGTCGTCGTGCATCACGGGGGTGTCCTCGCTCTCGACGACCGTGACCGGGTCGTCGTTGCCGAGCGCGGCGAGCAGCTGGGCGACCTCGAAGGGCACCTGGTCGTCCTCCAGCTCGCGGGCCGGGGAGCCCTCCGGGAGGTTGCCGATGATCATCGCGGGGCCGCGGCCGCCGAAGAGGTCGTAGCGGAGGAAGACTCCCTGGCAGCTCCCGTCGGGTGCGGGCAGCAGGCCGGCGCCCAGATTGCCCGGCCAGTCCCCCGGGTCCATGGCGAGAACGTCGAAGTCGGGACCGGCGGGCGTGGCTGCGCTGCGGCGGCGGAGGAAGGACATGCCGCCATCGTACGTGGCCCGGCCGGGCCCGCCGCGCCGGACGTCGGGGTCGTGGGCGGCGTACGGGCAGGTCGGGCGGGCGGTGCCCGGGGTGCCGGGGTTCAGGCCCGGCCGGCCAGTTCACCGAGGCGGCGCAGTGCCTCGTCGGCCGCCTCGTGGGGCACGAAGAGGTGGTCGTGGTGGAAGCCGGCGACGACGTTGCAGCTGAGGCCGGCGTCGGCGAGGGCGGTGGCGACGGCGGCGGTGAGCCCGACCGCGTCCAGTGCGGAGTGCACCCGCAGGGTGATCCAGCCGGCGACGTAGTCGTACGGCAGGCCGGTGCGGTCGGCTTCCTCCTGGCGCAGGACGAGGGTCAGTCCCTCGGGTTCGGCGACGGTGACGACCGGGGCGAGTCCGGCGGGGATCGCGCCGCGCACGGTCGTGAAGACGTACCGGCCCTCGTTCAGTTCGGGGCGCATCCCGCTCAGCAGGGTCACAAGATCGCGTTCACCGGTCATGCCGCCCACCTTACGAGGGGTGGTGCCGTCCTTCCTTGTGCCGCTCGTGGTGGCGGGCGACCCGGGCGCGGTTGCCGCAGGAGGGGCTGCACCATTCCTGGCGGGCGTGGTCCTTGACGAAGTAGCGGACGCAGCGGGGGGCGGGGCAGGCACGCAGCCGGGCGCGGTCGGGGCCGGCGAGGAAGGTGAGGGCGGCGCGGGCCAGTGCGGCCACGATCCGGTCGGCGGCGGGCGGGGTGCCGTGCGGGTGCAGCCGCAGCGCGGGCGGGGCGTCGGGCTCCCAGCTGAGGCGGGGGGAGGTGGGGACGAGGGCGGCGGCGGTGTTCAGCCGGTGCAGTGCGGTGTCTTCGGGGAGGAGCCGGTGGGCGTCGGCGGAGCTGGGCGGTCCGGGGCGGACGGCGCGGGCGAAGAGCGTGCGGACCGCGGCGCGCAGTTCGCGTACGGCGGTGTGGAGTGCCGGGTCGGCGGTGACGGGGTCGGCGGCGCAGTCGAGCAGGGCGGTCCGGTCGGCGATCCAGGCGGTGAGTCCGGCCGGGTCGGTCAGGTCGTCGGTGACACCGCCGTGGCCGTCGTGGCGGATGGTGACGGCGAGATCCAGTGCGAGCCGTGTTGCGGTCATGGAGCTAATGGTAACGTCGCCGCCAACCATTAAGTTCGTCGGGGGAGCCCAGGGGGAACATGCCCGGTCTCCGTCAACTACCGTGCGCGCGCCCGGTGTTCGCGGGTGCACTGCCGATCTCTGATCCGGTGGACCCGCCCGGCGACCCGGTGGAACGCAGGCACACCCGGCCGGCCCACCGCCGGACCGGCGAGAACCGGAGGAAGGAGCTGCTGTGGCCGTGACGAAGGAACCCACCCTGTCGGCCGAGGCGGTCCGCGAGGCGATCGGGGCGGGCCAGGAGCGGTTGCGGGCGCTGCTGCCCGGACTGACGGACCCCGCGGTACGCGAGCCGAGCGCGCTGCCCGGCTGGTCCCGCGCCCATGTCCTGGCGCACATCGAGGGCATCGCACGGGCCACCGCCCGGCAGGCCCGTTACGCGCTGCGCGGTGAGCTGGTCGAGCTGTACGACGGCGGGCGCCCGGAGCGGGCGGCCGGGATCGAGGCCGGTGCGGTGCGGGACGCGGCACAGCTGCGGGACGCGGTGGGGGCCGCGCTGGACGAGTCCTCGGCGGCCTGGGCGGCGGTGGGCCCGGCCGACTGGTCGCGCCCGGTGCGCTACCGGGACGGGGATCTGCGCACGGTGCTGTGGGCCTGGTGGCGGGAGCTGGAGATCCACACGGCGGACGCCCGGCTCGGCCACGGCCCGCAGGACTGGCCGCAGGGGCTGTGCCACCACCTGCTGAGTCATCTGGCGCCGCGCGCCCCGAAGGACGTGCCTCTCGTGCTGGAGGCCACCGACGAGGCGTTCCGGCGGGAGTACGGTGCCGCCGGCGCGCCCGAGGTGACCGTCCGCGGCCACCTCACCGACCTGGCGGCCTGGCTGGCCGGCCGCGCTCCGCACCGGCCGCTGGACTGCCGCCGGTCGGGCCGCCCCGCCGCACTGCCGGAGCTGCTCGACTGGCCGTAGCGACGTGCCCGCCCGGTCGGCAGCCGACCGCACCGCCCTCACCCCCCTGAAGGGACCCCCTCGTGATCACCGGGCCCCGCACGCTCAACTTCTGGAAGGCCGGGCTGAGTTCGGTCCCGCCCGAGGTGTGGCGGCGCGCCGACTGGGAGGTGCTGATCCTCGCCGACAACGCCCTGACCTCGGTCCCGGCGGCGCTGGGCGGGCTGCGGGCGCTGCACACCCTGGACCTCGGCCACAACGCGCTGACCGCGGTCCCCGAGGAGATCGGCGAGCTGACCGGGCTGACCCGCTACCTCTATCTGCACGACAACCGCCTCACCGCCCTGCCGGAGGCGCTCGGCCGGCTGGACCGGCTGGGCTACCTCAACGTCGGCGACAACCCGCTCGGCCGGCTGCCGGACGCGCTGGGCCGGATGGCCTCGCTGGTCGAACTCCGGGCCCAGCGGGCCGGGTTGACCGAACTCCCGCCGGCGGTGGGGCGGCTCGGGCGGCTGCGTGAAGTGTGGCTGGGCGGCAATGCGCTGACCGGGCTGCCGGCGGGCGTTTCCGCGCTGCACGAGCTGCGGGTGCTGGAGCTGCGCGACAACGCCCTGCCCGGGGTGCCGGGGGCGCTGCGTGCGCTCCCCCGGCTGGCCCGGCTCGATCTGCGCGGCAACCGGATCGCGGAGCTGCCGCGGTGGATCACTGGGCTCGTGTCGCTGGAGAGACTGGATCTGCGCTGGAACGCCGTGGACGACGGTGCGGAGCCGGTCCGGGCGCTGCGCGCGAACGGGT
This sequence comes from Streptomyces sp. NPDC048197, assembly GCF_043202395.1. NCBI lineage: Bacteria > Bacillati > Actinomycetota > Actinomycetes > Kitasatosporales > Streptomycetaceae > Streptomyces > Streptomyces sp. NPDC048197. The sequence goes on along the minus strand of NZ_JBIDAJ010000006.1, from coordinate 326,543 downwards.
GCGTGGTGCTCACCTGACGGCGGCCGCCGCCCTAGGTGAGGTCGAACTCCCCGTCGCGGGCGTCGAGGACGAAGGCGCGCCACTCGGCGGGGCTGAAGATCAGCGCCGGGATCTCCGGGCTGCGGCGGTTGCGCATCGCGATGTAGCCCTCGACGAAGGCGATCTGGACGTCGCCCACGCCCTGGCTGCTGGACTGCCACTCGGCCTGGGTCAGGTCGAGATCGGGCCTGGGCCCGCCCGCGAGCCGCTGCTCGGTGATGCTGTCGGCCACGTCGCCGCTCCTCCCGGTTCGTCGTCCGCGGTCAGCCTAGCCACTGTGCCCGGGGACGGACAGAGGACGTGGCGGGGCGGGCCGGCACAACCGTCAGGTGGCGGGCGGTGCGGCGCCGACCAGCCACATGGAGAAGAACTGCGAGCCGCCGCCGTAGGCGTGTCCGAGTGCCCTGCGCGCACCGTCGACCTGGCGTTCGCCGGCCCGGCCGCGTACCTGCAGCGCCGCCTCGGCGAAGCGGATCAGGCCGGAGGCGCCGATGGGGTTGGTGGACAGGACGCCGCCGGAGGGGTTGACCGGGAGGTCACCGTCGAGCTCGGTGACGCCGGACTCGGTGAGCTTCCAGCCCTCGCCCTCGTCGGCGAAGCCGAGGTTCTCCAGCCACATGGGTTCGTACCAGCTGAAGGGGACGTACATCTCCACCGCGTCGATCTGCCGGCGCGGGTCGGTGATGCCGGCCTGGCGGTAGACGTCGGCGGCGCAGTCCTTGCCGGCCTGCGGGGAGACGAAGTCCTTGCCGGCGAAGAGGGTGGGCTCGCTGCGCATCGCCCCGCCGTGCATCCAGGCCGGCGGGTGCGGGGCGCGCGCGGCGCCGGCCCGGTCGGTGAGGACCATCGCGCAGGCGCCGTCGGAGGAGGGGCAGGTCTCGGAGTAGCGGATCGGGTCCCACAGCATGGGCGAGGCCTGGACCTTCTCCAGGGTGATGTCGTGTTCGTGGAGGTGGGCCCAGGGGTTCTTGAGGGCGTTGCGGCGGTCCTTGTAGGCGACGAGGGAGCCGACGTGGTCCGGGGCGCCGGTGCGGCGCAGATAGGCGCGGACGTGCGGGGCGAAGAAGCCGCCGGCGCCGGCGAGGAGCGGCTGCTGGAAGGGGACGGGGAGCGAGAGGCCCCACATCGCGTTGGACTCCGACTGCTTCTCGAAGGCGAGGGTGAGGACCGTGCCGTGGACGCGGGCCGCGACGAGGTTGGCGGCGACGAGCGCGGTGGAGCCGCCGACCGAGCCGGCGGTGTGCACCCGCAGCATCGGCTTGCCGACGGCGCCGAGCGCGTCGGCGAGGTAGAGCTCGGGCATCATGACGCCCTCGAAGAAGTCGGGCGCCTTGCCGATGACGACGGCGTCGATGTCGGCCCACGCCAACTCGGCGTCGTCCAGGGCGCGTTGAGCCGCCTCGCGGACGAGTCCGGCGATCGACACGTCCCGCCGCGCGGCCACGTGCTTGGTCTGGCCGATGCCTACGACGGCCACGGGCTCCTTGCTCATCGGGGATCCCCTTCGAGGACGGCGACCAGGTTCTGTTGCAGACAGGGGCCGGACGTGGCGTGGGCGAGGGCGCGGTCGGACGCGCCGCGGTGGATGCGGGCGGCGGCCTCGCCGATGCGGAGGAGGCCGGCGGCCATGACCGGGTTGGCGGCCGACGCCCCGCCGGACGGGTTGACGCACACCTCGTCGCCGAGCCGCAGCGCCTTGCGCAGGACGACCTCCTGCGCGGTGAAGGGTGCGTGCAACTCGGCGGTGTCGACGGGCCGTTGGAAGGCGCCGGCCTTCTCGGCGGCCAGCCGGGTGGACGGCGAGTCGGTCAGCTCGCGGACGCCGAGGCCGTGTGCCTCGATGCGGTGGTCGATGCCGCGGATCCAGGCGGGCCGGGCGCACAGCTCCCTGGCCCGGTCCCCCGCGGCGAGGATCACCGCGGCGGCGCCGTCGCCGATGGGCGGGCAGTCGCCGGTGCGCAGCGGCCGTACGACGTAGTCGCCGTGCGGCACCGGACCACGCAGCTGCGCATGGGGGTTGGCGGCGGCGTCCGCGCGGCTGCGGGCCCCGATCGCGGCGAGGGCGGGCTCGTCCGTCTCGCCCGCGTCGATGAGCGCCTGTGCCTGGAGCGCGGCGAGCGCCACGGAGTCCGGCCACAGGGGCGCGACGTAGTACGGGTCGAGCTGGCGGGTCAGGACGTCGCGCACGGAGCCGGGTGAGGACTTGCCGTACGCGTAGACGAGGGCGGTGTCGGCGTCGCCGGTGAGCAGCTTGGTCCACGCCTCGTACAGGGCCCAGGCGCCGTCCATCTCGACGTGCGACTCGGAGATCGGCGGCCAGGCGCCCACGCCGTCGAGGGCCATGGTGAAGGAGAAGGCGCGACCGGCGAGGTAGTCGGAGGAGCCGGAGCAGGTGAAGCCGATGTCGCTGGTCCGCAGGCCGGTCCGGTCGAGGACCTCGTGCAGCACCGGGAGGAGCATCTCCACCTCGGAGAGCTCGTCGCTGGTGCGCCGGTGGTCGGTCTGGGCGAAGGCGACGACCGCGATGTCACGGGTCACAGCAGCTCCTTGTAGGTGTCGTACTCCGCGTCGGGCTCGCCGGTCGGCCGGTAGTGGTCGGGGTAGCGGCCGCCTTCGGTCCACACCGGCTCGACGCGCAGGCCCATCCGCACCTGGTCGTAGGGGATGCCGGCGATCCGGCCGTGCAGCGCGAGGCCGGCGCCGTCGAGGGCGATGTGGGCGTAGACGTAGGGGACCTCGATGTCCAGGTTCTTCGCCTTGATGTTGACGATGCAGTAGGTGGTGACGGTGCCGCGCGGGCCCACCTCGACCTGTTCGGAGGTGGCGACGCCGCAGGTGGGGCAGGCGCCCCTGGGCGGGACGTACACCTTGCGGCAGGACGGACAGCGTTCGCCGACCGTCCGCCGCTCGGAGAGGGCGTGGATGTAGGCGGTCTGGGCGCGGCCGGGCGAGTAGACGTAGTCGAGGCGGGCGGGGGCGACGATGCCGGTGACCGGGTCCGCGAACTCGCCGGTGGGGCGGGTGGGTTCGGCCGGGTCGCCGTCGTACGGTTCGAAGCAGGCGAGGTCGGTGATGGCGCCGGTGCGTTCCGCCGCCCAGCGGACGCGGACCCGCATGCCGGTGTGTACGGCCTCGGGGCCGGGGGCGTCGAGGGCGTGCAGCAGGGCGGTGTCGGCGCCGTCGAAACGGACCAGGACCCAGGCGAACGGGGTGCCGAGGGGCTGGCCGCGGCGGGGCTCGGGGTTCCAGGCCCAGGTGGTGACCGTACCGGTGGGGGCCACTTCGACCAGGTCGCCGATCTCCTCGGCGGTGACGGGGTCGTACTCGACGGGCGGGACCAGGGTGCGGCCGTCGCGGGTCCGCACGCCGAGGACGACGCGTTCGCGCAGTCCGGTGAGGAAGGCGCTCTGGACGGGCCCGAGGGAGCGGGTGAAGGGGAATTCGACGACGAGCGGGGCTTTGAGGACTGCGGGCATCACTGGCTCCTCGGTCAGGCGCGCTTGTACACGGGCGGTCGCTTCTCCGCGAAGGCGCGGGCGCCCTCCTTGGCGTCGGCGGTGTCGAAGACCGGCCAGCCGCGCCTGAGTTCGGCGGCGAGCCCGTCGGACTCGGTCATCTCGGCGGTCTCGTACACCGACGCCTTGACGGCCTCCACCGCCAACGGCCCGCAGGCGTTGATCTGCTCGGCGAGCTCCAGGGCCTTGGCGAGGGCCGTGCCGTCGGGGACGACCTGGCCGATCAAGCCGATGCCGGCGGCCTCGCGGGCGGTGTACGGGCGGCCGGTGAGCAGCATCTCCAGGGCGTGGGTGCGCGGGATCTGGCGTTGCAGGCGGACCGTCGAGCCGCCGATGGGGAACAGTCCGCGCCTGACCTCGAAGAGCCCGAAGGTGGCGGATTCGCCTGCGACGCGCAGGTCGGTGCCCTGGAGGATCTCCGTGCCGCCCGCAACGCAGTGGCCCTCGACGGCGGCGATCACCGGCTTGCGGGGGCGGTGGTGCCGCAGCATCGCCTTCCAGTGCAGGTCGGGGTCGGCGGTGAGCCGGTCGCGGTACTGCTGCCCCGCCATGCCCTTGCCGGCCAGGGCCTTGAGGTCCATCCCGGCGCAGAACGATCCGCCGGCGCCGGTGAGCACGATCGAGCGGATCGCGTCGTCCTCGTCGGCCGCCACCCAGCCGTCGTAGAGGCCGACGAGCATGGGGAGCGAGAGTGCGTTCTTGGCGTCGGGCCTGTTGAGCGTGAGCACCAGTGTGGCGCCTTCGCGCTGCACGGTGAGGTGTTCCGTCCCACCCATTGCGGTCTCCCGTCTGCAGGAACGAGAACAGGTTGCAGTAGCCGCACGGTGAGTTCAAGGCTTTTCTGACAGGTAGTCAGATTACTTGTGCCGAGCCCCTTCCCTGCTCCTGCCCGCGGCGCTCTAATGACCGCCGGGGTCCGGAGCCACGGGCCTCCCCTGCGCCGACGCCGCCCGGTCTGGAGGAGACGTGGAGTACAACCTTGCCGACCTCTTCGAGTCGATCGTGGACACCGTGCCCGACCGCGAGGCCCTGGTGTACCTCGACCACCCGGGGACCGGTGCGGAGCGGCGGCTGACCTACGCGGAGCTGGACCGCGCCGCCAACCGGCTGGCCCACCACCTCGCCGGCCGGGGCATCGGCCCCGGGGACCACGTCGGGCTGCACCTCTACAACGGCGTCCCCTACCTCCAGGCGGTGTACGCCTGCCTGAAGATCCGCGCCGTGCCGGTGAACGTCAACTACCGCTATGTCGAAGAGGAGTTGGTGTACCTCTACCGGGACGCCGACCTGGTGGGGCTGGTCTTCGACGCGGAGTTCACCGGCCGGGTGGCCGCCGCCCTGCCGCGGGCGCCGCGGCTGCGGCACCTGGTCCGGGTCGGCACCCCGCCGGACGGCGCCCCCGAACCGGCCCTGGCGCCGGTCGCGCTCGCGGACGCCGAGGCGGCCGGCTCACCGGACCGCGGCTTCGGGCCGCGCTCCGCCGACGACCAGATCGTCATCTACACCGGCGGCACCACCGGGATGCCCAAGGGCGTGATGTGGCGGCACGAGGACCTCTTCTTCTCCGGCATGGGCGGCGGGGCCCCGACCGGCGACCCGGTCGGCCGGCCGCAGGAACTGGCCGAACGGGTCGCGGCGGGCGGCGAGGGGATCGTCTTCTTCCCCACTCCCCCGCTGATGCACGGCACCTCGACCCTGACCGCGTTCATCGCCTTCCACTTCGGCCAGAAGGTCGTCCTGCACCGCAAGTACGTGCCCGAGGAGGTGCTGCGGACCGTCGAGCGGGAGCGGGTCACCAGTGTGTCGCTGGTGGGCGACGCGATGCTGCGCCCGCTCGTCGACTCGCTCGCCGGGCCGCTCAAGGGCACCGACTGCTCCTCGCTGTTCAGCGTCAGCAGCTCCGGCGCGATCCTCTCCGAGACCGTACGCGCCCAGTTCACCGCGCTGGTGCCGAACGCGGTGCTGCTCAACAACTTCGGCTCCTCGGAGTCCGGTTTCAACGGCACCGCCACCGACGACTCGGGTCCCGCGAAGGGGTTCCGGCTGCGGGTCAACTCCCGTACGGCCGTGGTCGATCCGGCGACGCACGAGCCGGTGCCGGCCGGCGAGGTGGGGCGGCTGGCGCAGTGCGGTCACGTCCCGCTGGGCTACTACAACGACCCGGCGAAGACCGCCGAGACCTTCTTCGAGGCGCGGGGGGACCGGTGGGTGCTGCTGGGCGACATGGCCACCGTCGACGAGGAGGGCATCGTCACCGTCCTCGGACGGGGCTCGCAGTGCATCAACTCCGGCGGTGAGAAGGTCTATCCGGAGGAGGTCGAGCAGGCGCTGAAGGCCCATCCGGACGTCTACGACGCGCTGGTGGCGGGCGTCCCGGACGAACGGTGGGGCAACCGGGTCTCCGCGGTGGTACAACTCCGCGCCGGGAGCGGGCCCTTGGACCTGGCCGCCCTCCAGGCCCACTGCCGTACTCGACTGGCCGGCTACAAGGTCCCGCGCGCGGTGGTCTTCACCGACCGCATCCAGCGCTCTCCGAGCGGCAAGGCCGACTACCGCTGGGCGAAGGCGGTGGCGGCGGGCGAACGGCGGGCGTGAGGGCCCGCGGCGGTGCGACCGCCCGGACCGCCCCGGTCGTCGGCCGGGGAGTCCGCCGTTCAGCCGGCCGCCCCGCACACCGACGCAAGCGAGCGGGCCAGGGCCACGGTGTGCAGCGGGTCCAGGTGGCGGGCGTGGCGTACCCCGGCGCCGGCCACGGTCAGCAGCGGGTGGCAGGACGGTGCCGAGCGGGCCGGCGCGGAGGCGGCGATGGCGCGGACCAGTTCCGTGTTGATGCGGTTGATCTCCTTGCGGACCTCGCCCAGGTCGGGGCGCTCGGCCGGGGCCTGGGACGGATCGGCGTCCCAGCGGCGGTGCAGGCCGCGCTGCACGATCTTGTTGGCCTCGATCTGGTCCCGGAAGATCCGCACCGTCGCGGCCGGGTCGGCGCCCAGCTGCCGGGCCTGCTCGGCCACCGCGTCCAGCACCTGCTGCTCGCGGGCCGGATCGTCGATCGGGCTGCCGGTGCCCCACTTCGCCGCGGCCACCAGATCGCCGGTGGCCAGCCGCTCCGCGGACAGCGCGGCGAGCGGCCGGAGCGCGGCGTACGGGGAGTGCCCCCGGGCGGCGGCCGCGGCGGCGGGTGAGGGGGCTGCGGGCGCGGCGACCGCGCCACCGGCCCCGGTGAGCAGCAGGGTCGCGGCGGCGCCGGCGATCAGCGCACGACGCGTCGAGAGGGTCAGCTGCACGGTCGGCCTTTCTCGAACATCCAGGCTGCCGGGGAGAGTTCCCCCGGCGGGCCGTACGCGGGGAGGCGTACGGCCGCGAGCCTAAGGGACGTGCGCGGCCGCCGGCCCCGGGTCCGCGCGGCCGGCTACCGCGGGGGCGGCAGGAACGAGGTGACCGCGGCGAGGAATTCGCCCGGGCGGTCCTCGTGGACGAGATGGCCGGCGCCCTCGACGGTCACCAGGCGGGCGTCGGGGATCAGCGAGGCCATCTGCGCGAGGTGGTCCTGCGGGATGTGGCTGGTGGGGCCGCCGGCGATGACGAGGGTGGGGGCGGTGATCCGCGGCAGGCACTCCCACCACTGCGGGTCGGGGGCGTTGCGTTCGGCCACCACCGCCGTCTTGGCGCGCCAGTCGAAGGCGGGCGGGCCGGCCGGCTGCTCCGGTGCCTCCTGCGGTGGGTCGGCGGGGAGCGGCGGGGCGGCCTCCTCCAGGACCAGCCGGTCCACCAGCTCGGGCCGGTCGGCGGCCACCAGCAGCGCGGTCAGCGCGCCGGCCGAGTGGCCGACGAGCGTCACCCGCTTCAGCCCGAGCGCCTGGAGGAAGCCGATCGCATCGTCCCGCCAGCGGGCGAAGCCGTACTCCCCCGGCCAGTCGCTGTGCCCGTGGCCGCGCTGGTCGAGGGCGAAGACCCGGTGGGTGCCGGCGAGCCGGCCGACCACACCGCGCCAGTCCTCGCCGTCCTCGCCGAGGCAATGCAGCAGCACGACCGGGGGCGCGTCCTCCTCTCCCCACACCCGGTACGCCAGCCGAACGTCACCCACCTGCACTTTCCGGACGTCACTCATGCGCTGGACGCTACCCGGGGGCCGGCTGCGGCACGCCCCTTGACGTGTTCGCCGCGCGCTGATTACTTGGATCAGCATGCAGCTACCGAATGATCGGTAGGGAGACGAGGCGGTGACACCCCATGCCGGAAGCGGCCACGGGCAGGGCGACGGACAGTACGGCGTTCGACGACGCGGAACGGCTCTCGCCGGACGCCCTGCGGGACCTCCAGCTGACCCGGCTGCGCGCCTCGTTGCGCCATGCCTATGACCACGTGCCCTTCTACCGCGCGGCGTTCGACCGGGCCGGGGTCCGCCCCGAGGACTGCCGGACGCTCGGCGACCTGGCCCGCTTCCCGTTCACGGTCAAGGACGATCTGCGTGCGCAGTACCCCTTCGGGATGTTCGCGGTCCCCAAGGAGGAGGTGCGGCGCCTGCACGCCTCCAGCGGCACCACCGGCCGCCCGACCGTCGTCGGCTACACCGAACGCGACCTCGCCCACTGGTCGGACGTGGTCGCCCGCTCGATCCGCGCGGCCGGCGGCCGTCCCGGCCACACGATCCACATCGCCTACGGCTACGGGCTGTTCACCGGCGGGCTGGGCGCGCACTACGGCGCGGAGCGGCTGGGCTGCACGGTCGTCCCGGCGTCCGGCGGGATGACCGGCCGGCAGGTGCAGATCATCCAGGACTTCCGGCCCGAGATCATCATGGTCACGCCGTCCTACATGCTCACCCTGCTGGACGAGTTCGAGCGGCGGGGCATCGACCCGCGGTCGACCTCGCTGAAGGTCGGCATCTTCGGTGCCGAGCCCTGGACCGACCAGATGCGCCACGAGATCGAGGAGCGGTTCGCGATCGACGCCGTGGACATCTACGGGCTGTCGGAGGTGATGGGCCCCGGGGTCGCCCAGGAGTGCGTGGAGACCAAGGACGGGCTGCACGTCTGGGAGGACCACTTCTACCCGGAGGTGGTCGACCCGGTCACCGGTGAGGTGCTGCCGGACGGTGCACACGGCGAGCTGGTCTTCACCTCGCTCACCAAGGAGGCGATGCCGGTCGTCCGCTACCGCACCCGCGATCTGACCCGGCTGCTGCCGGGCACCGCCCGGCCGGCCTTCCGCCGGATGGAGAAGATCACCGGACGCTGCGACGACATGATCATTCTGCGCGGGGTCAATCTCTTCCCGGCGCAGATCGAGGAGATCGTGCTGCGCACGCCCGGTGTCGCCCCGCACTTCCAGCTGAGGCTCACCCGCGAGGGCCGGATGGACCGGCTGACCGTACGCGCCGAGGCCCGCCCCGATGCCGGCCCCGAGGCGCGTACGGCGGCCGTGGGGCTGATCGCACGCGGGGTGAAGGAGGGCATCGGGGTCTCGGTCGCCGTGGAGATCGTCGATCCGGAGACGCTGGAGCGCTCGGTCGGCAAGATCAAGCGGATCGTGGACGCCCGGCCGCGGGACCCCGCCTGACCGCTCAGGTCATCTCCGGGTCCCCCTTGATCAGGGCGAACGGGGCACCGGCCGGGTCCGTGACCATCGCCAGCCGGCCGACGCCGGGGGCGGTGGTCGGCGGAATGAGGACCGTGGCGCCGTGGTCGAGGGCGGTGGCGTAGGTCGCGTCGCAGTCGGTCACGCCGAAGTACGGGTGCCACTCGGAGGCCGAGCCGGCCGCCAGATTCTCCTCGGCCAGCTGCAGCACGCCGCCCTGGCCGGTGTCCTCGCCCTCGCCGCCGCCCGGCGAGGAGACGATCGAGTAGAACCGGTCGCCGCCCATCGGCATGTCCTGGAAGCTCCAGGAGAACACCGAGCGGTAGAAGCCCTTCGCCATGGCCACGTCGGTGGTGTACAGCTCCGTCCAGCACAGGGTGTTCGGCTCCATGACCCGCTCCAGGCCCTGCACGTCACCGGGCTGCCAGACCGCGAAGTCGGCGCCGGTGGGGTCGGTGTAGCCGGCCAGCCGGCCGGCCGTGAAGACGTCCATCGGCGGGACCCGCACCGCGCCGCCGGCCTGCTCCACCGCCTTGGTCGTGGCGTCCGCGTCGGGGGTGTGGAAGTACGCCGTCCACGCGGGGCTCGCGCCCTCCTCGGTGAGCGGGCCGACGGCGCCGACGGTCTTCCCGTCGAGCTGGAAGAAGCCGTAGCCGCCGGCCTCCGGGCCGGCGGACGCGAAGCTCCAGCCGAACACGGCGGAGTAGAAGGCGACGGCGGCGTCGACATCGGGCGTCCCCAGGTCGAGCCAGTTGGGGGTGCCGGGGACGTAACGGGTGGTCAGCATGGTGTCCTCCGTCGTACGGAACGAGACGTGCAGGGCCGTCGGCCGGCTGTTCCCCGGCCACGTTTTCAGCATGGCAGGGGGCACTGACAGTCGCCCTCCGCACACGTCCCGCGCGCCGCGCGGTGCGCACCGCGCCGCACGGCTCAGGACGCCGCGAACCGCTCCCGAAGCTCCCGCTTGAGGACCTTGCCGCTGGCGTTGCGCGGCAACGCGTCCACGAACACCACCCGTTTGGGGGCCTTGAACGGCGCGAGCCGGGCCCGGGCCGCCTCGATCAGCTCCTGCTCCCCGACCGCTCCCCCGTCCGGGCGCCGCACCACCACGGCGGTCACCGCCTCGATCCACCGCTCGTCCGGCAGCCCGATGACCGCGACCTCGGCCACCTGGGGGTGGGCGTAGAGCGCGTCCTCCACCTGGCGCGAGGCGACCAGCACGCCACCTGAGTTGATGACGTCCTTGACCCGGTCCACCACGGTGAAGTAGCCCTCCGCGTCCCGGACGGCCAGGTCCCCCGAGTGGAACCAGCCGTCGCGGAACGCCTCGGCGGTCTCCTCGGGCTTGTCCCAGTAGCCGGTGCACAGCTGCGGGGAGCGGTAGACGACCTCGCCCGGGGTGCCGTCGGGCACCTCCCGGCCCGTCTCGTCGACCACCCGCGCCTCGACGAAGAGCACCGGGCGCCCGCAGGACTCCATCCGCCCCTCGTGCTCGTCCGGGCCCAGTACGGTGGCCAGCGGGCCGATCTCGCTCTGCCCGAAGCAGTTGTAGAAGGCCAGCTGGGGCAGCCGGGCGCGGAGCCGTTCGAGGACCGGCACCGGCATGATCGAGGCGCCGTAGTACGCCTTGCGCAGCGCGCTCAGGTCGCGGTCGGCGAAGCCGGGGTGCTGCGACAGGCCGATCCACACCGTGGGCGGTGCGAACAGGCTGTCCGCCCGGCCCGCCGCGACCAGGTCGAGGATCCGCTCCGGGTCGGGCGCGTCGAGGATCGTGTTCTCCGCGCCGACCGCCAGATACGGCAGCAGGAAGACGTGCATCTGCGCGGAGTGGTACAGCGGCAGGGAGTGGACCGGGCGGTCGGTCTCCGCGAGGTCCAGGGCGGTGATCGCGCTGACGTACTCGTGCACCAGGGCGCGGTGGGTCATCATCGCGCCCTTGGGCAGTGCGGTGGTTCCGGAGGTGTACAGCAGCTGGACCAGGTCGCCTTCGTCCGGCGCCGCGGGCTCCGGGTCCGCGGGCGCGGTGCGCAGCCGGGCCAGCAGCGAGTCGTCGGTGTCGCGCAGCGGCAGGACCCGCGCGGAGTCCGGCAGCCGTCCGGCGAGCTGCGGATCGGCAAGGACGAGGGAGCTGCCGGACTGCTCGACGAGGTAGCGCAGTTCGTCGCCGGTGAGGTGGTGGTTCATGGGGACGTGGATCAGCCCGGCGCGGGCGCAGCCGAGGAAGCCGATGAGGTAGGCGTCGGAGTTGTGGCCGTAGGAGCCGACCCGGTCGCCGGGGCGCAGGCCGGACCCGCGGAGCACCGCGGCCGCGGCCGACACAGCCTCGTCGAGCTCCCGGTAGGTCCACTCCCGGTCGCCGTACCGGACCGCGGTGCGGTGCGGCACCCGCCGGGCGCTCCGCCGCAGGATCCCGTCCACCGTGCTGCTGCGCACATCAGTCATGGCGGGATCCTGCGGGCGGCCCGGTGCGAGGTCAAGTACCGCTACACGGCGCGCTCCCGGCCCTCCCAGTAGGGGTCGCGGAGCCTGCGCTTGTACAGCTTGCCGTTGGGGTCGCGCGGCATGACGGCGATGAACTCGACCGACCTGGGCCGTTTGTAGCCGGCGAGTTGGCGCTCGCAGTGCGCCAGGATGTCGGCGGCCAGGCCGGGCCCGGGTTCATGGCCCTCGGCGGGCTCGACGACGGCCTTGACCTCCTCGCCCCAGTCGTCGTGCGGGATGCCGAAGGCCGCGGCGTCGGCGACGGCGGGGTGGCCGAGCAGGGCGGATTCGATCTCGGCGGGGTAGATGTTCACCCCGCCCGAGATGATCATGTCGATCTTGCGGTCGCGGAGGAAGAGGTAGCCGTCCTCGTCGAGGTACCCGAGGTCGCCGACGGTGAAGAAGTCCCCGATCCGGTTCTTCCGGGTCTTGCCCTCGTCCTTGTGGTAGCGGAAGCCGCCGGTGGTCATCTTCATGTAGACGGTGCCGAGTTCGCCGGGCGGCAGGCGGTTGCCGTCGTCGTCGAAGACGGCCAGTTCGCTGATCGGCCAGGCCCGGCCGACCGTTCCGGGTTTCTTCAGCCAGTCCTCGGCGGTGGCGAAGGCGCCGCCGCCCTCGCTCGCCGCGTAGTACTCCTCGACGCAGCCGCCCCACCAGTCGATCATCGCGCGTTTGACGTGGTCGGGGCAGGGCGCGGCGCCGTGGAGGGCGTGCCGCAGCGAGCTGACGTCGTAGGCGGCGCGGGTCGCCTCGGGGAGCGCGAGCAGGCGGTGGAACTGGGTGGGCACCATGTGGGTGTGGGTGCAGCGGTGCCGGTCGATCAGGGCCAGCATGTGTTCCGGGGTCCACTTGTCCATCAGGACGACGCGGTGGCCGAGGTGCAGCGAGGCACCGGCGAACTGCAGGACGGCCGTGTGGTAGAGCGGTGAGCAGACCAGGTGGACGTTGCCGTCGAACGGCCTGATGCCGAAGATGCCGAGGAATCCGCCGAGATGGGCCTGCTCGGGCGGGGTGCCGGGCAGCGGGCGGCGGATGCCGCGCGGCCGTCCGGTGGTGCCGGAGGTGTAGTTCATCACCCAGCCCAGCGTCCGGCCTTCGGGCGCCGACCCAGGCTGTCCGTCGAGGAGTTCGCGGTACGGCCGGAAGCCGTCCGCGGTGCCGACCAGATAGCGCCGGGTGGCCGGCAGCTCGGCCTCGTCGGCCGCCTGGCGGGCCGCGTCGGCGAACCGCTCGTGCGCGATCAGCACCTTCGCCCCGGAGTCGGCGACGATCCAGGCGATCTCCGGGCCGACCAGGTGGTGGTTGACCGGGACGAGGTAGAAGCCGGCCTGGGACGCGGCGAGGTAGGCGGTGAAGAACTCCACGCCGTTGGGGAGGACCACGGCGAAGGCGTCGCCGCGTTCCAGGCCGGCCGCGCGCAGCCCGTGGACCAGCCGGTTGCTCGCGGCGTGCAGCCGGCCCGCGGTCCACTCCTCGCCGTCCGGGGCGATCAGCACCGTGCGGTCCGGGTCGGCGGCGGCCTGTGCCCAGAAGCCGTTGGGCGGTGGCGAGTTGGTCATTCCGCTGTCCTCCTCGGGTTCATGCGCGTCCGGCGATGCGGTTGATGCGATCGATGGCCCGCTCGAAGCCGCGGGTCAGGTCGTCGAAGACGGCCCGGACGCTGCGTTCGCTGGTCATCCGGCCGACGATCTGGCCGACCGGGGTGCCCAGCAGCGGCTCGACCTCGTGCCGCTGGATGCGGGAGTTGGCCTCGGCGACCAGCAGTCCTTGCAGCGGCATCGGCAGTGGGCCGGGTCCGGCCGGGTCGTCCCAGGCGTCGGTCCACTCGGTGCGCAGCTGGCGGGCGGGTTTGCCGGTCAGGGCGCGGGAGCGGACGGTGTCGCCGGGGCCGGCGGCGAGCAGTTTGGCGGTCAGCCGCCGGGAGTGCAGTTCGGCCTCGCGGGTGGTCAGCCAGATCGAGCCGAGCCAGACGCCCTGGGCGCCCAGGGCGAGTCCGGCGGCGATCTGCTCGCCGCTGCCGATCCCGCCGGCCGCCAGCACCGGCAGCGGGTCGACGGCGGCCACCACCTCGGGGGTGAGGACCATGGTGGCGATCTCGCCGGTGTGTCCGCCGGCCTCGTAGCCCTGGGCGACGACGATGTCGATGCCGGCGGCCTTGTGGTGCCGGGCGTGCCGTGGGCTGCCGGCGAGTGCGGCGACCAGGATGCCCTGGTCGTGGGCGCGTTGGACGACGTCGGGGGGCGGGGGGCCGAGGGCGTTGGCGAGCAGGGTGATCGGGTAGTCGAAGGCCACGTCGAGCTGGGTGCGGGCGACCTGTTCCATCCAGCCGGTGATCCGCCAGCCGGACGCCTCGCCCTCGGCGAGCGGCGGTACGCCGTATGTGTCGAGGAGTCCGTCGACGAACCGGCGGTGCCCGTCCGGGATCATCGCTTCGACGTCGGCCTCGCTGATGCCCGCCACCTTCTTGGCGGGCATCACCACGTCGAGCCCGTACGGGAGCCCGTCGGTGTGCTCCTGCATCCAGTCGAGGTCGCGGGCGAGGGCGTCCGGCGCGGTGTAGCGGACCGCGCCGAGCACCCCGAACCCGCCGGCCCGGGTGATCGCCGCGGCGACCGCGGGGAAGGGGGTGAACCCGAAGACGGCGTGCTCCGCGCCCAGCCTGTTGCTCAGCTCCGTCTGCATGCGCGCAGGATGCCGCAGGGCGCCGTTCGAGGGAAGAGATTTTCTGATGCAGCGTCAGAAAACTGTCACGGGCCCGGCCGGTCCGGGCTCGCCGCGCCTTTCCGGGCCGTCACGCCCCGCTTGAGCACCGTTCCTCCAGCACCGCCATCGCGGCGTTGTGCCCGGGGATGCCGCTCACCCCGCCGCCCCGCACCGCGCCCGCGCCGCACAGGAGGACGTTGTCGTGGCCGGTGGCCACCCCCCAGCGCGCCGCCGCGCCGACCGGAGCCTCCGCCTCCGGATCCGCGTACGGGAACGCCAGCTCGCGGTGGAAGATGTTGCCGCCCGGCAGGCCGAGTTCGCGGTCCAGGTCGAGCGGGGACCTGGCCTCGACGCAGGGGCGGCCGTCGGCGTCCCGGGCGAGGCAGTCGGCGAGGGGCTCGGCGAGGTGTTTCTCCAGTTCGGCGAGGGTGGCCGCGAGGAGGCGGTCGCGGGTGGCGGCGTGGTCGGCGGTGTCCTCGGCGAACAGCCGCGCGGGGGTGTGCAGCCCGAAGAGGGTGAGCGTCTGGTAGCCGCGGCGGACCAGGTCGGCGCCGAGGATGGAGGGGTCGGTCAGCGAGTGGCAGTAGATCTCGGAGGGCGGGGCGGCGGGCAGGCTGCCGGCGGCGGCCTGTTGGTAGGCCCGTTCCAACTGGTCGTAGCCCTCGGCGATGTGGAACGTGCCGGAGAAGGCCTCCCGCGGGTCCACCCCGGTGTCGCGGAGCCGGGGCAGCCGGGTGAGCAGCATGTTCACCTTGAGCTGGGCACCCTCGGCGGGCGGTGGTGGCGCCTCGCCGAGGAGGCGGGCGAGTTCCCGCGGCGAGGCGCCCACCAGGACCCGGCGGGCGCCGATCGTGCCCCGCTCGCAGGTGACCTCGGCGGTGCGGCCGTCGGTGGCGAGCGCGGTCACCGGGCAGCCGGTGACGATCTCCGCACCGGCCCGGCGGGCGGCGTCGGCCAGGGCGTCGGTGAGGGCGCCCATACCGCCCAGGGGGACGTCCCAGTCGCCGGTGCCGCCGCCGATGACGTGGTAGAGGAAGCAGCGGTTCTGGCGCAGTGACGGGTCGTGGGCGGTGGCGAAGGTGCCGATGAGGGCGTCGGTGAGGACCACCCCGCGGATCAGGTCGTCGGTGAAGGTCTCCTCGACCAGCTCACCCAGGGGCCGCTCGAAGACGGCCTGCCAGGTGGCGTCGTCGTCGACCCGGGCACGCAGCGCGGCGCGGGTGGGCAGCGGTTCGGTGAGGGTGGGGAAGACCCGCTCGGCGAGCCGGCGCGTGGTGCCGTAGAAGCGCTCCCAGGCGGCGAACTCCCGGTCCGAACCGGTGAGTTCGGCGAACGAGCGGCGGGTGCGGGCCTCGCCGCCGCCGACCAGGAGGCCGGTGGGGCGGCCGTGGCGCACGGTCGGGGTGTAGGAGGAGATGGTGCGTTTGCGGACCGCGAAGCGCAGCCCGAGGTCCCGCACGATCTTCGGCGGCAGCAGGCTGACGAGGTAGGAGTAGCGGGACAGCCGGGCGTCGACACCGGTGAAGGCCCGGGTCGACACGGCGGCACCACCGGTGTGGTCCAGCCGCTCCAGCACCAGCACGCTCAGACCGGCGCGTGCGAGATAGGCGGCGGCCACCAGTCCGTTGTGCCCGCCACCGACGATGACCGCGTCGTACGAAGTCCGTTCCGGCATGCCCCTTGGTAGCACGCGGTGATCGCGGAGGCCAGGTGCACGCGGCTGAAACCTCCACTCCGGGCGGTGCGGCTTCTTGACCGGGTCCGGGGCTGCTCCTAGCGTCCGGCCGTGCTCCACCTCGGCACCGCCCCGGCTGTCCCCCCGTCAGGCCGTCCCGCACACCCGTGAGGTGACCCGTGTCCCGTCCTTCGGTACCCCGCATCGGCCGCACCGTCGCCGGACTCACCGCCGTCGCCGCCTGCTCGGCCGGGCTGCTGGCCTCCCCGGCGCCCGCCTCCGCCGCCCCCGAACCGGGCCGCGCGTCCGACCCGGCACCCGCCGCCGGGCCGTACCCGAACCTGGCGCCCACTCCCCCGATGGGCTGGAACAACTGGTCGTACTACACCTGCCACGTCGACGAGAAGGTGGTGCTCGACAACGCGCGGGCACTGGTCCGTTCGGGGCTGGCGCACAAGGGCTACCGGACCGTCACGGTGGACGACTGCTGGATGGCCAAGCAGCGCGGCCCCAAGGGCGAGCTGCTGCCGGACCCGGTGAAGTTCCCGCACGGCATGGCTCACCTGGGGCAGCAACTGCACGCCATGGGGCTGAAGTTCGGGGTCTACGAGGACGTCGGCACGCTCACCTGTGAGAAGTACCCGGGCAGTCTCGGCCACTTCACCGAGGACGCGAAGCTGTTCGCGAGCTGGCAGGTGGACTACGTCAAGGCGGACGGCTGCAACGTGCCCACCACGCCGGGACACAGCAAGGAGGAGACCTACCGGAACCTGTACGGCCAGATGAGCCGCGCGCTGCGCGCCGGCGGCCGGCCGATCACCTTCTCCGTGTCCGCGCCGGCCTACTTCCAGTTCGACGGCGACGGCGTCTGGCACCGGGTCATCGGCTGGTCGTCCGAACTGGGGAACCTGTGGCGGGGCGGCAGGGACGTGGCGCTGCAGCAGAGCACCCCGGCCGCCAAGTGGTCCTCCATCGTCTACAACTTCCACTACAACGCGAACCTCGCCGATCTGCAGCGCCCCGGACGGTGGAACGACCCGGACTTCCTGCTGGCCGGGGACTCGGGGCTCAGCCGGGACGAGATGCAGAGCCAGATGTCGCTGTGGGCGATGATGGCGGCGCCGCTGATCTCCAGCACGGACCTCGGCAAGCTCTCGCCCGAGGCCCTTGCGGTACTGGGGAACGCGCACGTCATCGCCGTCGACCAGGATCCGCTGGGGGTCCAGGGGCGCATCGTCGCGCAGGACGACCACTCGGCCGTCCTGGCCAAGCCGCTGCAGAACGGCGACCGGGCGGTGGCGCTGTTCAACTCCGGTGACACGCCGCGCACGCTGTCGGTCACCGCGGGCGCGGCCGGGCTGCCGGAGGCGTCCTCGTACCGCCTGCACGATCTGGTCACCGGTCACCGCAGGCACAGCGACGGGGACATCGTGGCGCGCGACGTGCCGGCGCACGGCACGGTGCTGTACCGGGTGACGCCGGCCGACTGAGCGGACCACTACGGGCGGTGCGCCGCGCGCTCCCGGCGGAGGGCGGCGATCCGGCGGTGCAGGGCGGCCGCCTCGTCCTGGCGGCCGAGTTGTTCCAGGCACTGGGCGAGGTCGCTCTGGCTGGCCAGGGTGTCGGGGTGGGCGGCGCCCAGCGCCCGGGTGCGGGCGTCGGCGACCCGGCGGTAGCGGTCCAGCGCATCGTCCCAGCGGCCCAGCCAGCCGAGGGCCACGGCGGTCTCCCGGAGGCTGACCAGCGTGTCGGGGTGGTCGGGGCCGAGCACCCGCTCGCGGGCCGCGGCCACCTCCTTGGCCTCGGCGAGCGCCTCCGGCCAGCGGCCCAGCCGCCCGAGGTTGACGCCGAGGCCGTGCCGGGCGCGCAGGGTGTCCGGGTCGTCGTCGCCCTGGGTGCGGGTGCGGGCGGCGACCAGGTCGTGGTAGAGCATCAGCGCCTCGGCGCTGCGGCCGAGCCGGCCGAGGCCGATGCCGACCTCGGATCGGGCGTCGAGGGTGTCGGGGTGGTCGGGGCCGAGCGTGGCCGTACGGGCCGCCGTCACCTCCTGGTAGGTGCGCAGCGCCTCGGCCCACTTGCCCAGCCGGCCGAGGACATGGCCGAGTTCGTGGCAGGTGGTGAGGGTGTCGGGGTGGTGGGCACCGAGGACCCGGGCACGGGCCGCGGCCACGTCCCACGTCATGGCCCGGCAGTCCTCCAGCCGGCCCAGCCGGCCGAGGTTGCGGGCGAGGTGGTGACGGCAGTCGAGGGTGTCGGGGTGGTCGGGTCCCAGGGTGCGTTCCTGAGCGGCCAGCACCTCGGCGTAGATCTGGTGGGCCTCGAAGTACCGGCCGTCCTCGCCCAGGGCCCGGCCGGCCGCGAGACGGGCGGCGAGGGCGGTGCGGCGGTCGTCCGGGGGCGCGGGGCTGGCGATCCCGGCGGCCACCGCGGCGTCGCCGGACCGGGGGTCGTCGCCGCCGGTCCAGGCGTCGGTGAGGACCGTGCCGGCGCGGCTCGGTACCGAGCGGGGCGGGCGGTGGGCGGGGCCGGCCGGTGAACCGGGGGTGATGCCCTCCGTCCAGGCCGGCAGGGCGGGGGCCGTGCCGCCGTGGTCCTGACGGGCGTCGGCGAGGCGTTTGGCCAGGTCGTCGGCGTCGCGGGGCCGCTCGTCGGGGTCCTTGGCGAGCAGCTGGAGCATGATCCGCTCGTAGGCGGCGGGCAGGTCGGGGCGCAGGGAGCGCGGCGGGGTCGGCGCGGTGTCCCGGTGTCCGACGAGCACCGCCCAGGCATCACCGAGGTCGAACGGCGGGACGCCGGTGGCGAGTTCGTACAGCACACAGCCGAGGGAGTACAGATCGCTGCGGTGGTCGACGGGATGCGCGCCGATCTGCTCGGGCGACATGTAGTGCGGGCTGCCCATCGCGACGCCGGTGCCGGTGAGCCGGGCGGTGAAACCGATGTCGTGGCCCAGCCGGGCGATGCCGAAGTCACAGATCTTGACCGTGCCGTCGGCGGTGCGCACGATGTTCGCCGGCTTCAGGTCGCGGTGCACCACGGCCTGCCCGTGGGTGTAGGCGAGGGCGGCGGTGACCTGTTCGGCGATGTCGATGACGTCCGGGACGGGCAGCGGCTGGCGCCGGTTGTCGTCGAGCAGCTGGCTGAGGTTGCGGCCGGTGAGCAGCTCCATGACGAGGAAGAGGGTGCCCTGGTCCTCGCCGAAGTCGTGGACGACGGTGATGCCGCGGTGCTGGAGGGCGGCCGCGACCCGGGCCTCGCGGCGGAAGCGCTCGCGCAGCACGTCGAGGAACTCCCGCTCGTGCCGGGGCCCCAGCGGCTTGAGGCACTTGACGGCGATCTGCCGGCCCAGTGCTTCGTCGCGGGCCCGCCAGACCTCGCCCATGCCGCCGCGCCCGATGGTGCCGAGCAGCCGGTACCGCCCCTGGATCAGCCGGTTCTCCGCCATCGTCTGTCGCCGCCCCCGTCCCCGCCCTCACGACCAGCCGCGTCGCTCCCCCTGCCCGTCCAGTATGGCGGCGGCGCGGCGCAGCTTGTAGGCCGACGGGCGGGTGTCGGGCCCGAGTCGGGCGACGGCACGCAGGATGTGCCGGGGCGGCAGCTGCCAGCGGACGGTGGGCGGAATGGCGCGAAGCAGGCGGCCGGTGGCGCGCAGACGGCGGGTGACGGTGGCGGGCGGCGGCGCCGGGCGCCCGTAGAGCCGGTGGGCGTACGCCGGGAGGGAGCCGTAGGCGAGCCGGGCGACCCACGGCCAGAGCAGCGCACGGGCCGGGACGAACCCGGCGGGCACCGGCGGACGACGGAGGAACGCGTCCACCTCCCGGGCCTCGGGGGTCGCCGCGAGCCGGGGCCGGACCCGTGCGAAGTACGCGGCGAGCGCGGCGCGGTCGCCGGGGACCCGGGCCGGGTCCAGCCCGACCAGCCGGCCGCTCTCCCGCTGTTCGCGCAGGTAGGTGTCGGCCTGGGCGTCGGTGAGCGGACAGCCGGAGCGGCGCAGCACCTGGAGGTAGGAGTCGACCTCGGCGCAGTGCACCCACAGCAGCAGCTCCGGCTCGTCGATGCGGTACCGCTCGCCGGTGGCCGGGTCGGTGGCGGTCAGCCTCCGGTGCAGTCCGCGGACCGCGGCACCGGCCCGTTCGGCGGCGTCGGTGGTGCCGTACGTCGTCGTGCCGACGAAGCCCGCGGTACGCATGAGCCGGCCCCAGGCGTCGTGCCGGAAGTCCGAGTTCTGCAGGACGCCCCGCACCGCGCGGGGGTACAGCGCCTGCAGGTAGAGCGCGCGGATCCCGGCGATCCACATCAACGGGTCACCGTGCATCTGCCAGGTCACCGACGAGGGGCCGAAGAGTCCGGGGTCAGCTGCGCCCACCACACCTCCCACGCCAGGCGCGGCCCCCGAGGTGCCCGTCACCCGGCCGGGCCGTCGGCCGCACCCCTCCATTTGCTCACACCGCACCCGCCGGGAGAAGACCGGCGGGCGCGGCCGGGCGCCCTCCGGCCACCAGCGCCCCGGCCCCGCCCCGGAAAGCCCTGGCGTGGCGAGGCCGAACCGTTCTGCATATCCTTGAAAGTCCTTGAAGGGAATGTGTGCCCGCCGGTCCACCTGCGCGGTTCGGCCGCGGCGGACCCTCTTGGCTGTGCCGCTCGCGGGTGTGGTGCCCCTGGCGCGCGGGTGACCCGTCGACCTTCGACGGAGGTCGGTTGCATGGACCTCAACACCATCACCGAAGTCGTCCGGCGGCCGTCCGGCCGGCCGGGCGCGGACTGGCGCGAGGGCGACGCCTGGCTCGCCGGCGGAACGTGGCTGTTCTCCGTGGAGCAGCCGGACCTGCGTCGCCTGATCGATCTGACGGCGTTGCGCTGGGAGCCCCTCGTCGCGGGCGAAGCGGGCCTCGACATCGGTGCCACGTGCACCATCCGCGACCTGTACGCCTTTGCGCCGCCGGGTGATTGGGCGGCGGGCAGCCTCCTCGGGACGAGCTGCGAGGCGTTTCTGTCCTCGTTCAAGGTCTGGAACGCGGCGACGGTCGGCGGCAACATCTGCATGTCGCTGCCCGCCGGCCCGATGATCACGCTGACGGTCGCCCTGGAGGCGCGGTACGAACTGTGGGCTCCGGACGGGTCCGCGCGGGCCGTCGACGCCCTCGACTTCGTCACCGGCGACCATCGCAACGTCCTCGCTCCCGGCGAAATCCTGCGGCGGATCACCGTCCCGGCGCACGCCCTGCAAAAACGCTGCGCACACCGCCGCTTCACGCTGACCCGTCTCGGCCGTTCGACGGTGTTCCTGATCGGTACGCAGACGCCGGGAACGAGCGACCTGCTGCTCACCGTCACGGCCGGCACCACCCGTCCGGTGCGCCTCGCCTTCGACACGGTGCCCGATGCCCGGACGCTGCAGCAGAGCATCGACGTCATTCCCGCCGACGTCTGGTTCGCCGATCCGAACGGGACCCCCGACCACCGCCGCCATCTGACACGGCACTTCGCCGAGGAGATTCGTCGCGAACTCATGGCTGGGGGCCCGGCATGACGTACACCGTGAACGGCCGGCGCTTCGCCGAGGAACCGGTTCCCGGCCAGTGCCTGCGCACGTTCCTCCGCTCGCTCGGCCACCACGGCGTCAAAAAGGGCTGCGACGCGGGCGATTGCGGTGCGTGCACGGTGTGGCTGGACGGCGCTCCGGTCCACAGCTGCATCACCCCGGCCTTCCGCGCGGACGGTCATGAGGTGACGACGATCGAGGGGCTCGGATCACCCGGCAATCTGCATCCGGTGCAGCGGCAGTTCCGCGATGCCCCCGGCTTCCAGTGCGGTTTCTGCACCGCGGGGATGATCATGACGTCGGCGACCTTCACCGAGGCCCAGAAGGCGGACCTGCCGAGGGCGTTGAAGGGCAACCTCTGCCGCTGCACCGGGTACCGGGGGATCGAGGACGCCGTGAAGGGCGTCACCGGTCTGGAGACGGCCGCGCCGGGAAAGGCCGTCGGGACGAGCGTCGGAGCGCCGGCGGGCAACGAAGTGGTTGCCGGGCGCGCCGAGTTCACGATGGACACCCACCTCGACGGCATGCTGCACCTCAAGGTGGTGCACTCGCCCCACGCGCACGCCCGGATCGTGTCGATCGACAAAACCGCCGCACTCGCCGTCCCCGGTGTGCACCGGGTCTACACCTGGGAGGACGTGCCGAACCGGCGCTTCACCACGGCGATCCACACCGACCATCTCGTCGATCCCGACGACACCCGGATCCTCGACGACACGGTCCGCTTCGTCGGCCAGCGCGTCGTCGCGGTGCTGGCCGACACGGTCGCGGCGGCCGAAGAGGGCTGCCGGAAGGTCGTCGTCGAATACGAGCCACTGCCGGCGGTGTTCGACCCGGAAGAGGCCATGGCGGAGGGGGCGCCCCAGCTGCACGGCTCGCACGACCCCTTCGTCCGCGACCCCGTCCACAACATCCTTTTGGAGCTGCACGGGCACGTCGGCGATGTCGACGCCGGGTTCGCCGCGGCCGACGTGATTCACGAAGGCACGTACTTCTCTCCGCGCGTGCAGCACGCGCATCTGGAGACCCACGGCTCGATCGCCTGGATGGCCGGCGGCCGGCTGAACGTCCGCACCAGTTCGCAGTCGCCGTCGATCGCGAAGGCCAAACTGGGGTATCTGTTCGCGCTGCGCCCGGACCAGCTCCGGGTGTTCTGCGCACGCGTGGGCGGCGGCTTCGGCGGCAAACAGGAAGTGATCTCGGAGGATCTGGCCGCGCTCGCCACCCTGGACACCGGGCGCCCGGTCTGCTTCGAATTCACCCGCGAGGAGGAGTTCACCACGGCGTCCCCGCGGCATCCGATGTCGTTGACGGTCAAACTCGGCGCGAAGGCGGACGGAACGCTCACGGCGATCCAGGTCCGCAATGTGTCCAACACGGGTGCCTACGGCAACCACGGCGGCGAAACGCTCTATGCGGGCGGCGCCGCCGTCATGATCTACCGCTGCCCCAACAAGAAGTACGACGCCTACTCCGTCTACACCAACACCGTCCCGAGCGGGGCACTGCGGGGTTACGGGATGACGCAGCCGGCGTACGCGGTGGAGTCGGCGATGGACGAGCTGGCTCGCGCCGTGCACATCGATCCGCTCGCACTGCGGCGCCGCAACATCGTGCGCCCCGGTGATCCGCTCATCGCGATGAGTGAGGGCCCGGACGACGTGTCGTTCAGCGAAGACGGCCTCGCGAAGTGCCTCGACCTGGTGGGCGACGCCCTGGCCCGGACGGCCGACGAGCCCTCCCCCGGCCCCGGGTGGCTGGTCGGGACCGGCGTCGCGAGTTCCCTGCACGAGACCGCGCCGCCGACGGAGCACGTCTCCGAGGCGTGGGTCACGCTGGGCGACGACCTCGTGTACGAACTCGCCGTCGGCACCGTCGAATTCGGCGAGGGCACGTCGACCGCGCACGTCCAGATCGCGGCCAACCAGCTGGGCACGACACCGTCACGGATCCGCCTGGTCCAATCCGACACCGACCGCACCGGATTCGACACCGGCGCCTTCGCGAGTGCGGGGCTCTTCGTGGCGGGCAACGCGGTCCTGCGGGCGGCCAATGCCGTGCGCGACCGCATCCTGGAGTTCGCCGCCGCCCACACGGGCGTCCACCTCGTGCTGTGCTCGTTGCACGACGAGGGGGTCGTCTGCGGCGAACGGCGCCTGTCGCTGGCCGAACTCGTCGCGCTGGCCCGGGCGCGCGGCATCCGCTTCACCGCCGCCCGCAAGGCCTACGGATCGCCCCGGAGCGTCACCTCCAATACGCAGGGGTTCCGCATCGCCGTCCATCGGGTGACGGGCGAGATCCGGATCCTGCACAGCGTCCAGGCGACCGACGCCGCCGTGGTCATCAATCCCGCACAGGTCCGCGGGCAGGTGGAGGGCGGCGTCGCCCAGGGAATCGGCTTCGCGCTGACCGAGAATCACCACGTCGACGCACACGGCGTCATGGTCAATCCGAATTTCCGCAACTACCGCATCCCCACCTACGCCGATGTCCCCCGCACCGAGGTGCTGCTGGTGGAGTCGTCGGATTCCGTGGGGCCCCTGCGGTCGAAGGGGATGGCGGAATGCTGTATCAACCCGGTGGCCCCTGCCCTGGCGAACGCGCTGCACGACGCCACGGGCGTCCGTTTCCGTGCGCTGCCGCTGACTCCGGAACGCATCTACCGCCGGATCGGCGAGAGCCGGTCGGTACCGGCGGCGTGAGCACCGTGAGCACCGTGAGCACCTGGACGGGCTGAGCGGATGACCACGCAAAAGCTCGACGACGAAGCCGCGACAGCGATCGTCGGCCAGAAGGTGCTGCCCGGACGGGAGCGGGAGTACGAGGCGTGGCAGGAGGACGTCAACGCCGCTGCCGCCCACTACGCCGGTTTCCTCGGCGCCGAGATCTCCCGGCCGACGCCCCGACAGCCGGACTGGACCGTCGTCTACCGCTTCGATTCGATAGCCCATCTGCAGGCCTGGATCAACAGCGCCACCCGGCAGCGCTTCCTCGACACCGGCCGCACGTTCTTCGACGGCCCCGCGACCCAGCAGGTCGTCAGCGGCGGCAGCCGGCCGGCGGACCCCCTGGTGACCGTCGTGGTGACCCACCGCGTCCACCCGGGCCAGGTGGACGACTTCCTCGACTGGCAGCGCCGCATGGACCAGGAGGAGAGCGCATTCGAAGGCTTCCGCGGAACCGAGCTCTTCCGTCCGGTCGAGGGGCTCCAGGACGAATGGACCACGCTGTACCGCTTCGACAACGCCGAGCACCTCGATGCCTGGCTGACGTCGGCCGAGCGGCAGGAGGTGCTCGCCGAGGGCAGCAGGTTCAACGACTTCAGGCTGCGCACGATCGACAACTCGTTCGGCAGCTGGTTCGCCTTCGACGAGAACGGCAGACAAGCGCCACCACCCTCCGAAACGAAGTCCGCCGTCGCGGTCTGGGTCGGCCTGTACCCGACCGTGGTGCTGCTGACGCTCGCCCTGGCGCCGCTGGGCATGCCGCTCTGGCTCGGGCTGCTGGTGGGCAACCTGCTGTCGAGCTTCATCATGAGCTTCCTGACGATGCCCCACTACGTGAACCGGCTGCTCAAGCGGTGGCTGCGGCCGCCGCCGGACGCACCACGGGCGAGAACCAACCTCGTCGGCCTCGGCATCGTCGCCGCGGTGATGGCCTGCTGGGCCGTCGTCTTCTACTTCGTGACGACCCAGATCTGGACGCTGCCCTAGCGGCGCACCCGCGGCATCCCCAGGCCGATCCAGGCGATGATCTCGCGCTGGATCTCGTTGTTGCCGCCGCCGAAGGTGAAGATCACCGCGGAGCGGTAGCCGCGTTCCAGTTCGCCGTGGAGGACGGCGCCCGCCGAGCCCTCCTTCAGGGCGCCCGCGGCGGCGACGACCTCCATGAGCCAGGCGTAGGCGTCCCGCCGCGCCTCGGAGCCGTAGACCTTGACCGCGGAGGCGTCCTGCGGGGTGAGGGTGCCTTCCTGGAGGGCGTTCACCATGCGCCAGTTGAGGAGTTTCATGGCGTCCAGCTTGGTGTGGGTCTGCGCGAGGCGGCGGCGGACCCAGGGCAGGTCCACGACGCGCCGGCCGTCGGCGAGCTTGGTCCCGGTCGCCCAGCGCTGTACGTCGTGCAGGGCGCGGATGGCCATGGTGCCGTGGGCGGCGAGGGTGACACGTTCGTGGTTGAGCTGGTTGGTGATCAGCCGCCAGCCCTTGTTCTCGTCGCCGACGCGGCGCGAGAGGGGGACGCGGATGTTCTCGTAGTAGCTCGCCGTGGTGTCGTGCGAGGCGAGCGTGTTGATCAGGGTGCAGGAGTAGCCGGGGTCAGAGGTCGGCACGAGGAGCATGGTGATGCCCTTGTGCGCGGGCGCGTCGGGATCGGTACGGACGGCCAGCCACACCCAGTCGGCGGTGTCGCCGTTGGTGGTCCAGATCTTCTGGCCGTTGACGACGTAGGTGTCGCCGTCGCGTACGGCCCTGGTCTTCAGCGCGGCCAGGTCCGTGCCCGCTTCGGGCTCGCTGTAGCCGATGGCGAAGTCGATCTCGCCGGAGAGGATGCGCGGCAGGAAGTACGCCTTCTGCTCCTCGGTGCCGAACTGCATCAGCGTCGGTCCGACGGTGTTGAGCGCCATCAGCGGCAGCGGGACGCCGGCCTGGGCGGCCTCGTCGAAGAAGATGAACTGTTCCATCGCCGTCATGCCGCGTCCGCCGTACTCCTTCGGCCACCCCACGCCGAGCCAGCCGTCCGCGCCGAGCCGGCGGACGGTCTCGCGGTAGAACCGCTTCTGCCCGGCCGGATCCACGTAGCGGGCGGAGGCGTCGTTCGGCACCAGTTCGGCGAAGTAGGTGCGCAGTTCGGCGCGCAACTGCTGCTGCTCGGGGGTGTATTCGAGGTGCACGGCCCCTCCAGATCGTCCGGTATTCCGGTCGTCCGGCCGGCGGGCCGCCCGTTACTGACGGGCCGTCGGTTCACGGATCGGGGGCACAGTAGAACTTGTTGCAGAAATTCGGAAGGGCGCGGACGGGCGGGCACACGAAGGCCCGGTGCGGCACCTGCGGGTACCGGACCGGGCCTGGGTGCCGGGCGCCATCAGCCCACGGCGTGCTTGGCCGCGTTGTTGTGGGGCGCGATCCGGCCACGCTGCACTTCCTTGCAGTACTTGACGGAGCCGGTGTTGGTCACGTACTTCGCCGCGACCCAGGTCGCGCGCCCCTCGCCGGTCAGGTACCAGACACTGTTGCCGCCGACGGGCTGGGTGCGGACCTTGCACACCAGGTTGACCTGGGCGCGGTGCCGGAGGTAGCCCTTCACCGAGGCGTCGGTGCTGGGGTACTGACGCTCGCTCAGGCCCATCTTGGCGGTGATGACGCCGTACGGTTTGGCGGTCGGGCCGGGCGCCGCCTGGGCCGGGGCCATGGCGGACAGCGTCGCCCCGAGGGCGAGCGCCGTGGTCAGTGCGCCCGCGCCGGCGGCGAGCTTCCTGCCGCGGACCGCGAGGAATTCGGTCGTGGACATGGGGGTCTCCTGTTCTTGACGCGCGATGCCACCCATTGGTGCGAAGTGGACATTACGCGCAAACCACCCCAAGAATGTGGTGAAACGACGAACAGGCCGCCGATCGTGTGACAGTCAGCCTTCGGTGCCCGCGCGGTGGATGCCGAAGGAGGCCCCCTGCGGGTCCCGGACCACCGCGATCCGCGGGCCCTCGGGCACGTCCGTGGGAGGCACCAGCAGCATCCCGCCGGACTCCGCGGCCCGGGCCGCGGTCCCGTCGACGTCGGAGACGGCGAAGTACGGCAGCCAGTGCGCCCGGACGTCGTCGGGGTAGAACTCGTCCAGCGCGCTCAGCCCGCCGAAGTCGGCGCCGTCGATGCCCCACTGCGGATAGTCCTCGTGGGTGCCCACGGTCCAGCCGAAGACCTGGGTGTAGAAGTGCTTGGCGGCCTCCTCGTCGCGGGTGGCGAGTTCCACCCAGCCCAGCGAACCTGGCGCGTTGAGCAGTGCCGCGCCGGGGAAGTCCCGGGCCTGCCAGACCGAGAACAGCGCGCCCTCCGGGTCCGCCAGCACCGCGAAGCGGCCCTGCTGGAAGACGTCCATCGGCGCCATCACCTGCCGCCCGCCGGCCCCGGTGACCGCCGCGGACAGCGCATCGGCGTCCCGGGTCGCGAACGAGACGGTCCAGGCGGTCGGCTGACCGGGGGCGTAGAGCGGGGTGACCGCGGCGACCGGGGCGGCGCCCAGCAGGAAGACGGTGTACCCGCCGGCCTCCGGGCGCAGGTCCGTTTCGGCGCGCCAGCCGAAGACCTCGCGGTAGTAGACCTTGGCGGCGTCGACGTCCGAGGTGCCCAGCTCCACCCAGCAGGGCGCGCCGGGGGTGGGCTCGGTGATCTTCACGGTGGGTTCCGTCTCCGTGCGGTGCCGGTCGCTGTCCGTACGCTGCCGATCGTCCGACGGGCGGGCGGGGGCCGCAACCGGAGCTCCGCGCACCGGCGGGCGTCGGGCCGCTAGGCGTTGCCGGCCGTCGTCCGCAGGTGACGCAGCGAGCCCTCCGGGGCGTCCGGGGCGAGGGCGTTGGCCAGGCCGCGGGCGGCCGCCTCGGCGGCGTCGGCGGAGCGGGGCAGCAGCACGGCCTCGTAGGCGCGCAGGGCCGCGTCCCGGTCGGGGTGCCGGACGAGGGCCAGGGCGAGGTCGCTGCCGTCGAGCATGGCGAGGTTGGCGCCCATGCCGGAGAACGGCGTCATCAGGTGGGCCGCGTCGCCGAGCAGTGTCACGCCCGGGGTGTGCGCCCAGGTGTGCGGCACCGGCAGGGCGAACAGCGGCCGGTTGGCGAATCCGCCGTCGTTGTCCGTCAGCAGCGCCAGCAGCCGGTCGTCCCAGCCGGCGAACCGGCCGAGCAGCGCGGCCCGTACCGCCCCGGTGTCCGTCATCGTCACCCCGGCCTCCAGGGCCCAGTCCTCCGAGCCCCGGAAGGCGGCGTAACCGCGGAGGTGGCCGCGGCTGTTGCGCTGGACGATCAGCGCCCGGTCGGCGGCGGACGCCATCATGCTGCCGCCGCCGACCAGGCGGGCGATTGCGGGGTGGCGGGTGTCGGCGTCGTCGAAGGAGAACTCGACGAAGGTGACGCCGGAGTAGTGCGGGGTGGCGTCGGAGAGCAGCGGGCGGACCCGCGACCAGGCGCCGTCGGCGCCGATGACCAGGTCGAACTCCTCGGTGTGGCCGTCGTCGAATTCCGCCTTGTGCCGGCCGTCGCCCAGCGGGTGCAGCGCGCGCAGGTAGTGGCCCCAGCGGACGGTGCCGGGCGTGAGGGAGTCCAGCAGCAGCCGGCGCAGCTCCCCCCGGTCGATCTCGGGGCGCTCGGTCACGTCCGCGGCCGGGGCGTGCCGGAAGAGCAGGGTGGCGTCGCGGTCGTAGAGCCGCATCTCCTGCCCTTCGGGGCGGGCCAGGGCGGCGAACTCCTCGTACAGACCGGCCGTGCGCAACGCCGCCTGGCCGGTGGCCGCGTGCAGGTCCAGGGTGCCGCCCTGCGGCCGGGCCCCGGCGGAGGCGTCCCGGTCGAGGACGGTGACCGGCAGGCCGTGCCGCTGGAGGACCCGGGCGCAGGTCAGCCCGCCGGGGCCGGCTCCGATGATCGCGATGCGGGGAGGGGTGGTGGGAGGCATGGACCACAGAAAAGCACATCGGATGCGAAAGTACAACGACTGTACTTTTCGTGTTGCTGCACCTTCGGCGCGGGTCTCCCGGACGGGCCTCACGCGGCCCCGGTCCCGGGTGTGTGGTCGCCGTAACGACGGATGATCGCCTCGTGTGACACGCGGTTAACGGGCCCTTCGTAGGGTCGGAGCCCAGCTTCCGACCACGAAGGGGACCGTCCGTGACCGCAGCGGAAACACCGGCAGAGCGCCTCACGCAGGTGCGCACGGCGTGCCAGTACTGCGGTGTCGGCTGCGGGATCGTGCTGGAGGTCGCGACGGACGGGGACGGCCGGCGGACCGTGCGCCGGGCCAGTGGGGACAAGGCCCATCCGGCGAACCACGGCCGGCTCTGCACCAAGGGCGCGACCAGCGCCGAACTGCTCAGCGCGCCCGGCCGGCTGACCGGCGCCCTGGTCCGCGGCGACCGGGGCGACGAACCGGTACCCACCGCGATGGACACCGCCGTCAAGCAGACCGCCGCCCGGCTGCGCGAGATCGTCGATGCGCACGGCCCGGACGCCGTCGCGCTCTACGTCTCGGGACAGATGACGCTGGAGGCGCAGTACCTGGCGAACAAGCTCGCCAAGGGGTTCCTGCGCACCACCCACATCGAGTCCAACTCCCGGCTGTGCATGGCGAGTGCGGGCAGCGGCTACAAGCTGTCGCTGGGCGCGGACGGCCCGCCCGGCTCCTACGAGGACCTCGACCACGCCGACGTGTTCCTCGTCATCGGCTCCAACATGGCCGACTGCCATCCGGTGCTCTTCCTGCGGCTGCTGGAGCGGGTCAAGGCCGGCGCCAAGCTGATCGTGGTCGATCCCCGGCGCACCGCCACCGCGGCCAAGGCGGACCTCTTCCTGCAGATCGCGCCCGGTACGGATCTGGCGCTGCTGAACGGGCTGCTGCACCTGCTGGTGGAGAACGGCGACATCGACGAGGAGTTCATCGACGGGCACACCGAGGGGTGGGCGGAGATGCCCGCGTTCCTGGCGGACTACCCGCCCGCGAAGGTCGCCGGGATCACCGGAATACCGGAGGCGGAGCTGCGCCGGGCGGCCGAGTGGATCGGTGCCGCGGGCGACTGGACGAGCTGCTGGACGATGGGGCTGAACCAGAGCACCCACGGCACCTGGAACACCAACGCGCTGATCAACCTGCACCTGGCGACCGGCGCGATCGGCCGCCCGGGCAGCGGCCCGTTCTCGCTGACCGGCCAGCCCAACGCGATGGGCGGCCGGGAGATGGGCTACATGGGCCCGGGCCTGCCCGGCCAGCGGTCCGCGCTGGTCGCCGAGGACCGCGCGTTCACCGAGGAGTTGTGGGGCCTGGCCCCGGGGACGCTGCGGGCGGACGACGGCGGAGCGGGCACCGTCGAGATGTTCCGGCGGATGGCGGACGGGGACATCAAGGCCTGCTGGATCATCTGCACCAACCCGGTCGCCTCGGTCGCCAACCGCCGCACCGTCATCGAGGGCCTGGAGGCCGCGGAGTTCGTCGTGGCGCAGGACGTGTTCGCGGAGACCGAGACCACCGCGTACGCCGATGTGGTGCTGCCGGCCGCCATGTGGTCCGAGTCCGAGGGCGTGATGGTCAATTCGGAGCGCAACCTCACGTTGGTGGGCCGGGCCGCCGATCCGCCCGGCGAGGCCTGGCCGGACTGGCGGATCATCGCGCGGATCGCCTGCGAGATGGGCTATGCGCACGCCTTCTCCTACGACAGCGCGGAGGAGATATTCGAGGAGCTCAAGCGCGCGGGCAACCCGCGGACCGGGTACGACCTGCGCGGAGTGAGCTATCCGCGGCTGCGCGAGACGCCCGTGCAGTGGCCGAGCGCGGCCGCCGACGGACCGGACCGCAATCCGGTGCGCTATCTGAACGACGGGGCCGGCCGGGAGCCGGTCGTACGGCCGGACGGCAGCCGCCCCCGGCTGGTCTTCCCCACCGCCAGCGGGCGGGCCGCGTTCTTCGCCCGTCCGCACCTGCCGGCGGCCGAGCTGCCCGACGACGACTTCCCGTACCTGCTCAACACCGGCCGGCTGCCGCACCAGTGGCACACCCTGACCAAGACCGGCAAGGTCGCCAAGCTGGGCAGGCTGAACCCGGGGCCGTTCGTGGAGCTCCATCCCGAGGACGCCGAGCGGCTGGGCGTGGTGGAGGGCGATGCGCTGGAGGTCGCCTCGCGGCGCGGGCGGGCGGTGCTGCCGGCCGTGGTGACCGACCGGGTACGGCCCGGGAACTGCTTCGCGCCGTTCCACTGGAACGACCTCTTCGGTGAGTACCTGAGCGTCAACGCGGTGACCCATGACGCGGTCGATCCGGTCTCCTTCCAGCCCGAGTTCAAGGCGTGTGCGGTCGCGCTGACCAGGGTGCCGGGAGGCGCCGGCCACGGCGAGAGCGCGGCGCTCCCGGGCGCGGCGGCGGGCCCGGACGCGGAAGCCGGCGGCCCGGCGGACCGCGCGGGGGGCGGTCCGGCGGGCGGCCCAGGAGGGGGGCCCGCAGGGGGCGCGGTGGCGGTCCTGACCGATCTGTTCCGGCTGACCGACCCCGCCCCGCCGGCCCTGGCCGAGCACGAGCGCCGCTATCTTTCCGGCTTCCTCACCGGGCTGGCGTCCCGTCCGTCCGGCGGTACGCCGGTGCTGCCCGCCCAGGCGCCGTTCGGCGCGGACACCGCGCTGTGGGTGAACGGCGTGCTGGCCGGGATGTTCTCGCGGACCGCGGACGAACGGACCGGGGAGGCGGCACGGCACGACCCCTCGGATTCGGATGACGAGTCGTCAGATTCCGCTGCCCGTACGGTGATCGTGCTGTGGGCCTCGCAGACCGGCAACGCGGAGGAGGTCGCCGCGGACGCCGCCCGCCGGCTGAAGGGCAGCGGACGGGAGGCGACGCTGGTGAGCATGGCCGACAGCACCCCGGCCACCCTGCCGCGCACCGCGGACCTGCTCATCGTGACCAGTACCTTCGGCGACGGCGAGGCCCCCGACAACGGCTCCGGCTTCTGGGACACGCTCAACGCGCCGGACACCCCGCGGCTGGAGGGCCTGCGCTACTCGGTGCTGGCGCTGGGCGACTCCTCGTACGACGACTTCTGCGGCCACGGGCGGCGGCTGGACGCCCGGCTGGCGGAGCTGGGCGCGATCCGGCTGGCGCCGCGCACGGACTGCGAGCCGGACTACGCACAGCCGGCCGGGCAGTGGCTCGACCAGGTGCTGCGCGCACTGGAGGACGGGCAGGCGGAACCGGCGACCGACGGGCACACCGGGACGCCACCGGCCCCGGCCGCCCCCGCGGCCCCCGCCAAGGACCCCACCGTCACCGCCCGGCTCGTCGGCAACGATCTGCTCAGCCGGTCCGGCGCCACCAAGGAGGTGCGCCGGTTCACCTTCGACACCCGGGACGCCGAGGGGGTGCCGCTGGCGTACGAGGCCGGTGACGCACTCGGAGTGCAGCCGCTGAACTGCCCGGAGCTGGTGGCGGAGTGGCTGGATCTGACCGGTCTGGACCCGGCGGCCCCGGTCGCCCTCGACGGGGTGGGCACGGTGCCGTTCGGCGAGGCGCTGCACCGCCATCTCGACATCACCCGGATCACCCCCGCGCTGCTCCGGCTGGCCGCGGAACAGACCGGGGACCGGACGCTGCGGAAACTGCTGCGGCCCGGCAACAAGGGCGAGCTGGACCGGTGGACCTGGAGCCGGCAGGCCGTCGACGTGGTGGCCGAGCACCGGGTGCGGGCGGACGCGCGGGACTGGGCCGCGCTCCTGCCCCGGCTGCGGCCGCGGCTGTACTCCATCTCGTCGAGCCCGCTGACCGACCCCGCGCTGCTCCGGCTGACGGTCTCCGTGGTCCGCTACGAGAACCGGCAGGGCCGCCCGCGCAAGGGCGTGGCCTCCGCGTTCCTGGCGGATGCCGAGCCCGGCAGCCCGGTGGAGATCTTCGTGCGGCGCAGCGCACACTTCCGGCCACCGGCCGACCCGGCCACGCCGATGGTGATGGTCGGGCCCGGCACCGGCGTCGCGCCCTTCCTCGGCTTCCTCGACGAGCGGCGGGCCCGCGGCCACCGCGCCCCCAACTGGCTGTTCTTCGGCGAGCAGCGCCGCGCCACGGACTTCTACTACGAGGAGGAGCTCGGCCGGCTGCACCACGACGGGCTGCTCACCCGGCTGGACACCGCCTTCTCCCGCGATCAGCGCGCCAAGGTCTACGTCCAGGACCGGATGCGGGAACACGGCGCCCAGCTGTGGTCCTGGCTGCAGGACGGTGCGCACTTCTATGTGTGCGGCGACGCCTCGCGGATGGCCAAGGACGTCGACCGCGCGCTCCGCGAGATCGCGGTGGCCCACGGCGGCCTGACGGAGGACGCCGCCACCGGGTACGTCAAACAGCTCGCGGCCGAGAAGCGGTACGTGCGGGACGTGTACTGACGGTTCCCGCTGCCCTTCCTCCGCCTTCCCGCTGTCTTTCCACTGCCTTTCCTCCGCCTTCCCTCCGTGGACGAGGTTTCCGCCCCGAACGGGCCGAGTACCCGCATGGGACGCAGGATGGAGAGGAAGGAGAGCGCTATGACCCATGTGAGCACTGAACCCGCACCCAAGGGGCCGGGGCCCGTACCGAGCGAGCCGGAACCGCTGCCGCGGGACCCGGTGCCGGCCGAACCGGAACCGGAACCGGAGGAGCCGGGCACCGCCCCCGCCGAGCCGCCCGGCGCCGAGCCGGGAGAGCATCCCGCGCCCGAACCGCCCGACTGACACCGCCCTGGTCACGCCCCCGGTTGCAGGCCCCGTCTCGCGACAGCAAGGTGTGTTGAATGGTGCAAATCGGATACACAATGATGACCGAACAGGCGGGCCCGCGGGCCCTGGTCGGTCATGTCGTCGGTGCCGAACGCGCCGGCTTCGACTTCTCGGTGACCTCCGACCACTACTTCCCGTGGCTGGACTCGCAGGGCCACGCCCCGTACGCCTGGAGCGTGCTGGGCGCCGCGGCGCAGGCCACCACCCGCATCCCGCTGATGACCTACGTGACCTGCCCGACGACCCGCTACCACCCCGCGGTCGTCGCCCAGAAGGCCGCGACCATGCAGCTGCTCTCCGGCGGCCGCTTCCGGCTGGGGCTGGGCTCCGGCGAGAACCTCAACGAGCACGTGGTGGGCGCGGGCTGGCCGGCGTCACCCGTACGGCTGGACAAGCTGGCCGAGGCGATCGAGATCATCCGCAAGCTCTTCGGCGGCGGTGAGGTCACCCACCACGGCACCCACTTCGACGTGGTGCACGCCCGGCTGTGGGACCTGCCCGACGAGCCGCCGCCGATCGGCGTGGCCGTGTCGGGCGAGCGGTCCTGCGAGATCGCCGGGAAGCTGGGGGACCTGGTCATCGCCACCGAGCCCAAGGCCGAACTGCTGACGTCCTTCGACCGGCACGGCGGCACCGGCAAACCCCGGGTCGGCCAGCTGCCGGTCTGCTACGACGCCGACCGCGACGCGGCCGTCGCCCGGGCGCACGACCAGTTCCGCTGGATGCTCGGCGGCTGGCAGGTCAACTCCGAACTGCCGGGGCCGCACGGCTTCGCCGGGGCCACCGAGTACATCAGGCCCGAGGACGTCGCCGAGGCCATTCCGTGCGGCGACGACGTGGGCCGGTTCGTCGAGGCGGTGCGCCCGTACGTGGACGCGGGCTTCACCGAGGTCGCGCTGGTGCAGATCGGCGGCGGCCACCAGGAGCCGTTCCTGGACTGGGCGGAGACCAAGCTGCTGCCCGCGCTGCGGAACCTGTGACCGGGAGCGTCCGTTGCACACCACCGTCGTGAGGAGCTGAGCATGTCCGACGCGCACGCCCCGGCAGCGCCCGGAAGGGGGGAGTCGGCGGCGCCGGGGCCGCTGGACGCCGCCGAGCTGCGCACCCTGGACGCGCACTGGCGGGCCGCCAACTACCTCTCCGTCGGGCAGATCTACCTGATGGCGAACCCCCTGCTGGAAGCGCCGCTGCGCCCCGAGCACATCAAGCCCCGGCTGCTGGGCCACTGGGGCACCTCCCCCGGACTGAACCTGGTGCACACCCATCTGAACCGGGTCGTCAAGGCCCGTGAGCTGGACGCGCTGTGCATCTGGGGGCCGGGGCACGGCGGCCCCGCCGTGGTGGCCAACTCCTGGCTGGACGGTACGTACGCGGAGACGTATCCGGACGTCACCCGGGACGGCGAGGGCATGGCCCGGCTGTTCCGGCAGTTCTCGTTCCCCGGCGGGATCCCCAGCCATGTCGCCCCGGAGACACCGGGGTCCGTCCACGA
Source organism: Streptomyces sp. NPDC048197 (assembly GCF_043202395.1). Taxonomy (NCBI): domain Bacteria; kingdom Bacillati; phylum Actinomycetota; class Actinomycetes; order Kitasatosporales; family Streptomycetaceae; genus Streptomyces; species Streptomyces sp. NPDC048197. Next base: position 291,050 of record NZ_JBIDAJ010000006.1, on the reverse strand, counting down.
AGGCGGTGAGCTGGGCTACTCCCTCACCCATGCCTACGGCGCGGCCTTCGACAATCCCGGTCTGCTGGTCGCCTGCGTCGTCGGCGACGGCGAGGCGGAGACCGGCCCGCTCGCCGCGTCCTGGCACGCCACCAAGTTCCTCGACCCGGTGCACGACGGCGCCGTCCTGCCGATCCTGCACCTCAACGGCTACAAGATCGCCAACCCCGCGGTGCTCGCCCGGCTCCCCGAGGAGGAGCTGGACTCGCTGCTGCGCGGCTACGGACACGAGCCGGTGCACGTCACCGGTGACGACCCGACGGCGGTGCACCAGGCGCTGGCCGCCGCCATGGACCGCTGCCTGGACCGGATCTTTGACATCCAGCGCCGGGCCCGCAGCGACGGCCGCACCGACCGACCGCGCTGGCCGATGATCGTGCTGCGCACGCCCAAGGGCTGGACCGGCCCGCACGAGGTCGACGGGAAGCCCGTCGAGAACACCTGGCGCTCCCACCAGGTCCCGCTGGCCGGCGTCCGCGACCACCCCGGGCACCTGCGGCAGCTGGAGGAGTGGCTGCGCTCGTACCGGCCCGAGGAGCTCTTCGACGAGCAGGGCCGGCCCACCGCGGAGGTGCTGGCCTGCGTCCCCGAGGGGCCGCGCCGGCTGGGCGCCACCCCGCACGCCAACGGCGGGCTGCTGCTGCGGGACCTGCCGGTGCCGCCGCTGGAGCGGTACGCCGTCGAGGTCGACAAGCGCGGCACCGTGCTGCACGAGCCGACCCGGGTGCTGGGCGGTCTGCTGTCCGGGATCATGGCGGCCACCGCCGAACGCCGGGACTTCCGGGTGGTGGGCCCGGACGAGACCGCCTCCAACCGGCTGGAGGCGCTCTACGACGTCACCGGCAAGGCGTGGCAGGCCGAGGTGCTGGACACCGACGAGCACCTCGCGCACGACGGCCGGGTCATGGAGGTGCTCTCCGAGCACCTGTGCCAGGGCTGGCTGGAGGGCTATCTGCTCACCGGGCGGCACGGCCTGTTCTCCAGCTACGAGGCGTTCGCGCACATCGTCGACTCGATGGTCAACCAGCACATCAAGTGGCTGCGCACGGCCCGCCGGCTGCCCTGGCGGCGCCCGATCGCCTCGCTGAACTACCTGCTGACCTCGCACGTCTGGCGCCAGGACCACAACGGCTTCTCGCACCAGGACCCCGGATTCGTCGACCACATCCTCAACAAGAGCCCCGAGGTGGTCCGGGTCTACCTGCCGCCGGACGCCAACACCCTGCTGTCGGTGGCCGACCACGCGCTGCGCAGCCGGGACTACGTCAATGTGATCGTGGCCGGCAAACAGCCCAGCTTCGACTGGCTGTCCCTGGACGAGGCCCGCGCGCACTGCGCCCGCGGCGCCGGCGCCTGGGAGTGGGCCGGCACCGAGGACGGCAGCCGCGAGCCCGACGTGGTGCTGGGCTGCGCGGGCGACGTCCCCACCCAGGAGACGCTGGCCGCCGCCGACCTGCTGCGCCGTCATCTGCCGGAGCTGGCCGTGCGGGTGGTCAACGTCGTCGACATGGCCCGGCTGCTGCCGGCGGGGGAACACCCGCACGGCATGGCGGACGCCGAGTACGACGCGCTGTTCACCCGCGACAAGCCGGTCATCTTCGCGTACCACGGCTACCCGTGGCTGATCCACCGCCTCTGCTACCGGCGGGCCGGCCACCCGAACCTGCACGTCCGCGGCTACAAGGAGGAGGGCACCACCACCACGCCCTTCGACATGGTCGTCCGCAACGACCTCGACCGCTACCGGCTGGTGATGGACGTCATCGACCGGGTGCCCGGCCTCGGCGTACGCGCCGTCGCGCTGCGCCAGGCGATGGCGGACGTCCGCACCCGTCACCACACCTGGATCCGGGAGCACGGCACCGATCTGCCCGAGGTCGCCGACTGGACCTGGTCCGGGTGACCGGCTGACCGGCCGGCCGGCCGACGGGCCGCCCGGCGCCCGCGCCTCACGCCCGTACCCGCGCCGCGCGCCCCGCGCCCCGCGCCCCGCGCCCCGACGGAGTAATGCGCGGCGCGGTGACGGGGCGGCCGGGGCGCCGCATGTGAGCCTGAGGCCCGGGTACCCGGTCGGCAGGGAGGTGTGTGGCGGATGGTGCGAGCGCTGGCGGCCGGGGGTGAACTCCTGGGCTGGTGGGCGGCGTTGACCCTGTTGTGGATCATGCTGATCGGTCCCGTCGACACCCTGGAATGGGTGGTCGGTGCGGGCGCCGGACTGGTCGCCGCCGCGGCGGCCCGCGGGGCCCGGCGTGCGGTCGGCGACCGGTGAACGGCTGGACCGCCGCGGGCACCGCGCTGCTGCTGTGCGGCTTCGCCCCGGCCGCCTGCGGTGTGGCCACCGGGCGGGCCCGGCGGCGGGTGCCCGCGCAGAACGTGGCGACCACGTTCCTCAGCCTGGTCTTCCTGCTGCTGTCGCAGGGCTTCGCCCGGCCGGCCTACGTCGACACCGCGCTGATGCTCTCGGTGCTGGGCCCGGCCGGGACGCTGCTCTTCGTGCGGCTGCTCGCCGACCAGTTGGCGGACCATCCGCCCGGGCAGCGGTGGCTGCGCGGGCTGACGGCGGTGAACTACGTCGCGGTGGCCGCCGTGGTCCTGCCGCTCTGCGTCGCCACCGGGCCCGGCCGGGCGATGGTGAAGCTGCTGGTCATCGGGGTGCTGCTGGCGCTGGGCTGCCGGGTGGCGACCCGGGCCGTGCAGGCCGCGGCGGCCATGGGGCACGGGCGGGGCGCGCCCGCGGAGGGGATGTCCGATGACCGGTGAACTGCCGGTGCTGCTGGGCCTGCTCCTGGTCGCCGCCGCCGGGACCGGGGCGGTCCTGGTGCGCGATCCCGTCCGCCAGTCCTTCCTGCTGTCCCTGCTCGGGCTGTCGCTGGCCACCCTCTTCCTGCTGCTGCAGGCGCCCGACGTCGCGCTCTCCCAGCTCGCGGTCGGCTCCGCGCTGACGCCGCTGATGGTGCTGCTGTCCGTGCGCAAGGTGCGCCGCAAGGCCCGCAGCGAGCGCCGGGAGGAGCGGGAATGACCATGCGGCTGCGGATGTGGGTGCTGGCCCTGGGCGGACTGGGCGCGGCGGTGCTGTACGTCCTGGCCTGCCTCGATCTGCCGTCGTTCGGCGGTGACCGGCACCCGTACGGCGACCGGGCGGTGCGGGCCGCGCTCGCCCGGCACACCGCCAACACCATCTCCTCGGTCAACTTCGACCAGCGGGCCCTGGACACCCTCGGCGAGGAGTCCATCCTCTTCGGTTCGGTGCTGGGCACCGTCGTGCTGCTGCGGCAGACCCGGGACGAGGACCGGCAGCAGCCGGAGCCGGCCCGGGTCGCACCGTCGGTGCGCCGCTACGCGCTGTTCGCGCTGCCGGTCACCCTGCTGATCGGGCTGTACATCGTCGCGCACGGCCAGCTCAGCCCCGGCGGCGGTTTCCAGGGCGGGGTGGTGGTGGCGACCTCGCTGCACCTGCTCTACATCGCGGTGGACTACCGGGCGCTGGAACGGATCCGGCCGCTCGGGCTGTACGAGGTCGCGGACGCCGCGGGCGAGGCGGCGTACGTCCTGGTGGGCGCGGCGGCGCTGCTGGCGGGCTGGGCGTTCCTCGGCAACTTCCTGCCCTACGGCACCTTCAACACCCTCTCCTCGGGAGGCACCGTCCCGCTGCTCAACGCCGCCATCGGCGTGGAGGTCGCCGCCGGGGTGGTGGTGCTGCTGGCCCGGTTCCTGGACCAGGCGGTGGAGATCGCGAGTACGGACGAGGAGGCGGAGGACCGGGCATGAGCGCAGCACCGTACGTGGTCGCGGGCTGGCTGTTCCTGATGGGGTGTTACGGGATCGCGACCAGCCGCAACCTCATCCACGCGGTGGGCTGTCTGGCGGTCTGCCAGTCGTCGACCTATGTCCTGCTGCTGGCCGTCGGCTACCGCTCCGGCGCCACCGCGCCGGTGTTCTCCGACATCGCCCCGGGCTCGCGCCCGGTCGTCGATCCGGTCGTGCAGGCGCTCACGCTGACCGACATCGTCATCGGCGCGACCGTGACCGCGCTGCTGCTCTCCCTGGTCATCCAGGTCGCCAAGCGCCACCGCACGGTGGACCCGGACGAGCTGTCGGAGCTGCGGGGGTGAGCGTCGCACAGACCCTGCCGCTGATCGTGGTCACCCCGATGTTCGGTGCGGCGCTGCTGGTGGGGGCGGGCCGCCGGCTGCCCCGATACGCCGCCGAGACGCTGGGCTGCCTGTTCGCGGCCGGTGCCGCGGTGCTCGCCCTGCTCGCGCTGGCGGCCACCGGGTCGTCGGCCGGGCAGCCCGCCGAGTGGGTGGGCGGCTGGCGGCCGCACGGCGGGGTGAGCGTGGGCATCGTGCTGGTCGGCGACCGGACCGGCCTCGGGCTGGCCACCCTGGTCTCGCTGCTGGTGCTGGCGGCGCTCGCGTACGCCTGGCGGTACTTCGACGAGCCGCCGCGCCGGCACGCCGGTTCGTTCCCGGCGCTGGTGCTGCTCTTCCAGGCCGGCATGTGCGGCTTCACGCTCACCGGCGACCTCTTCAACGCCTTCGTGTTCTTCGAGCTGATGGGCGTGGTCGCGTACGCGCTGACCGGCTACCGGGTGGAGGAGGCCCGGGCCGTCCAGGGCGCCCTGGTCTTCGGCGTGGTCAACTCCCTCGGCGGATACGCCACGTTGCTGGGCATCGGCCTGCTCTACGCGCACACCGGCGAGCTGGGCTTCGCACAGATCGGCAACGCCCTGGCCGGGTCGCCCGGCGGCGCCCCGGACGCGCTGCTGATCGCCGCCTTCACCCTGGTCGTGACCGGACTGCTGGTCAAGGCGGCGGCAGTGCCGTTCCACTTCTGGCTGGCCGACGCCCATGCGGTGGCCCCGACACCGGTGTGCATGCTGATGTCGGGGGTGATGGTCGAGCTGGGGCTGTACGGCACGGCCCGGGTCTACTGGACGGTGTTCGCCGGTCCGGGCGGGCTGCCGGCGCCGGACGTCCACCGGGCGCTGCTGGCCCTGGGCGTGCTGACCGCCGTCCTGGGCGCGCTGATGTGCTGGCAGCAGCGCCACCTCAAGCGGCTGCTCGCCTACTCCACGGTGGCGCACGCCGGACTGTTCCTGGTGGGTCTCGCGGTGCTCAGCCCGGAGGGGGTCGGCGGCGTCGCGGTGTACGTCCTGGGGCACGCCGGGGTGAAGGCGGCGCTGTTCGCGTGCGTGGGCATCCTGCTGGACCGGTTCGCCAGCGTCGACGAGCGCCAGCTGCACGGCCGGGGTCGCGAACTGCCGTGGGTGGGCGCGCTGTTCGGAGCCGGCGGTCTGGCGCTGGCCGGGCTGCCGCCGTTCGGCACCGCGCTGGGCAAGGCGGTCACCGAGGAGGCCGTGGGCGGCTGGGCGACCGCGCTGTTCGTCCTGGTGTCGGCGGTCACCGGGGGCGCGGTGCTGCGGGCCGGGGCCCGGGTGTTCCTCGGTCTGGGCACCCGGCCGGCCGACGCCGGTGAGCACCCGGCCGACGAGACGACCGGTGAGGAGGAGCCGGAGACCCGGGGCGGTCTGCTCTCCCGGATCCCGGACACCATGCTCACCGTGCCGGCGGTGCTGCTGGCCGCGGCCCTGGCGGTGGGGCTGGTCCCCGGCCTGCGGACCGGCATCGGGCAGGCCGCGGACGCCTTCACCGACCACACCGGCTACCTCGCGGCGGTGCTGCACGGCCGGGCGGCGGAGCCGGTGCCCACTCCCCCGCCGCACTGGACCGCCTCCGGGGTGCTGTGGGGTCTGGTGGCCACCGCGCTGGCCGCGGGCCTCGCGCTGTGGACCGTGCGGCGGCCGGTGGGCGACGAGCCGGCCCGCTGGACCGTTTTGCTGCGCCGGGTGCACTCCGGTCATGTCGGCGACTACATCGCCTGGTTCCTCGCGGGCGTCACCCTGCTGGGCGCCCTGATCGCCTGACGGCTGCCGGCGGTCACCGGCCGCCGGAGGCTCCCGGCCGCCTCGGCCGTCCGCCGCCTCAGCCGTCCGCCGCCCCGCGCACGTCGTCCACCACGGACCTGTCCAGCGCGGCCCGCACCAGCGCCGAGGCGAACGCCGCCAGTTCGTCCTCGCCCACCAGCCGGGCCAGCCTGCGGCCGTCCTCCGGGAGGCCCAGCCGCCCGGCGCCCTGCAGGGCCTTGCCGTCCACGCGGGGGGCGAGTTCGGGCCAGACGCCCTGCACCTCGCGCAGGAAGATGTCACAGCCCGCGGGCCCGAGGCCGGGCACCTTGCGCAGCGCGCCGCGCAACTCGGTCACGTCGCCGTCCGCCGCGTCCCGCATCCGCCGCAGATCCCCGCCGTACTCGTCCAGCAGCACCTCCGCCGCGTCCCCGAGCTGGGTGGCGGTCCGCTCGTCGTAGCGCCGGTAGCCGCCCTCCCCCAGCGCGTCGACCCGCTGCTGCCAGGTCGCGTCGGCCATCCGCCGCGGCGTGCGCAGACCGGCCTCGAACAGCGCACGCGCCGAGGCCACCGCCACGGAGGCCCGGATCCGGGCGCTGAGCAGATGGGCCAGCACCAGCACCTGGTAGAGCGGCTGCGGGGTGTTGCGCAGCCGGATGCCGCTCTCCTGGGCATAGGTCGTGCCGTGCCGTTCCAGCAGCGTACGGGCAAGGGCCCGGTCGGATGTACCGCCCATGGCCGGCTCCTGACGTCGTCGGGGTGCGGGTCTCCTCCGCTTCCAGGCTGCCCCCTCCCCCGGGTCGGAACCAACCGGTCGGCCCGGGTGCGCGCCGCGCCGCGGGCGGCTACCCTTCGCGTCGGCCGGCCGACGCGACCACCGGAGGCACATGGTGTCGAACGGGACTCAGGACGAGACGCACCACGGGCCGTCGCAGGACGGTCCGGCGCAGGACGGGGCGGACGCCAGGACCGCGGTCACCGTGTTCGTGGCGCTCGGCGCCAACCTGGTGATCGCCCTGGCCAAGGTGGCCGGCGGGCTGATCGCCGGCTCGCCCGCGCTGCTCTCCGAGGCCGCGCACTCGGTCGCCGACAGCCTCAACGAGCTCTTCCTGCTCGCCTCCGTCAAGCGCAGCACCCGCGCCCCGGACTCCCGGCACCCGTTCGGCTACGGCAAGGAACGGTACTTCTGGTCGCTGCTCGCCGCCGTCGGGATCTTCGTGATGGGCGGCTGCTTCTCGTTCTTCCAGGGCGTCGAGGCGCTGCGCTCGGGCGGTTCGGAGAGCCGCACGGGCTACACGGTCGGGCTGGTCGTCCTGGTGGTCGCGCTGCTCGCCGAGGGCTCGTCGCTGCTGCGTGCGCTGGCGCAGGTCCGCGGTCAGGCGCGGGAGACCGGCCGGAGCATGCCGGCCGCGATCCGCGCGGGCGACGACCCGGCGTTGCGGACGGTGCTGGCCGAGGACGCCACCGCCTGCTTCGGCGTGCTGGTCGCGATGGCCGGGGTGGGGCTGCACCTGCTCACCGGCGAGGTGGCGTGGGAGGGCTGGGCGTCGGTGGTCATCGGGGCGCTGCTGATGTACGTCGCCTACCAGCTCGCCAAGGAGTCCCGCGGCCGGATCATCGGTGAGGCCGCCGATCCGGCGCTGCGCCAGGCGCTCGCGCGCTTCCTGGACCGGCAGCCGGAGATCGACGCGGTGACGACCCTGCTGACCATGCGGCTGGGCACCCGGTCGACGCTGGTCGCGGCCCGGATCGACCTCGTCGGCGGTCTGGACAGCGAGGAGGTAGAGGAGGTGCTGGTCCGGGTGAAGAAGGAGATCCGGCGCCGGTGGCCGGTCGCCGACCAGATCTTCCTGGACGTCACGGAGGCCTCGGCCGAGGACCGGGAACGGGCCCGCCGGGAGCGCGCACTGCTCGACGAGGCGGTGCTCGCCGACCGCGAACGGCACGCACCGGGACCGGACGACGGACGACGGCCCGCCGGTCCGCACGCGCCGGACACCGGACCGCCGGCGGACTGACCGGGCCGACGGCCCCTCAGCGCAGTGCGTCGAGCCGCTTGCGGGCCGTGCGCAGCGACCGCCCGCGGGCCGGCACCGCCGACCAGGGCCGGGCCCGTGCCTGCTCCAGGACGCCCGCCAGGTCCGTCAACGACCAGCTCTGCGCGGTCAGTTCGGGGTCGTCGAGCTGCTCGTGGCGGATCGGCACGGCGACCGGCGCGCCCGGCCTGGCCCGTAGCGACCAGGGGGCGACGGCCGTCTGTGCGTAGGCGTTGCGCTGGACGTCCAGGTAGAGCCGGTCGCCGCGGGCCTTCTTGCGCACGGCCGTGGTGAGCCGGTCCGGGTGGCGCCCGGCCAGCACCTCCGCCACGTCCTGGGCGAAGCCGCGTACGGTGTCGAAGTCGCCGTGGCCGTCCAGCGGGACGATGACGTGCAGCCCGCGCGAGCCGGTGGTCATCAGCATCGTCGGCAGCCCGAGTTCGTCCAGCAGCCCGACGAGTTGCCGCGCGGCGTCCCGTACCGGCTCGAAGCCGGAGCCGGGCGGGTCGAGGTCGAACACCAGCCGGTCCGGGTGGTCGGGCCGGCCGGCCCGGGACAGCCAGCGGTGCAGCGTGAGACAGGCCTGGTCGGCGAGGTAGAGCAGGGTGGCCTTGTCGTCGCAGACGGGATGGGTGACGGTGCCGCCCTCCTTGGCGACCTCTTCGCGGCGGATCCAGTCGGGGTAGTGGTCCGGAGTCTCCTTCTGCATGAAGTGCGGCCCGTCCAGCCCTTCCGGGAGCCGTTCCAGCATCAGCGGGCGGTCCCGCAGGTGCGGGACCGCGACCGCGGCCACCTGGCGGTAGTAGTCGACGACATCGGCCTTGGTCAGCCCGTCGTCCGGGAACAGCACCTTGTCCGGGCGGTGCACCTCCACCGTCCGGCCGCCCGCCCGCACGGTCTTCGTACCGCCCTTGCCGCCCTTGCCGGAGTTGCCGGACTTCCCGGTGGTGCCGTCCTTGCCGGTCTCTTTCCTGCCGGTTTCCCGGTCCCTGTCCGTGTCGTCCATGCGGGCGGGGGTACCCGCTGCGGGCCGCCGTACGCTCCGGCGTCCGGGTGGCGGCCGCCCGCCACGCCGCATGCCGGGCCCGAAAACGGCAACAAGGGTGGTGTCCCGAAGGGGCCTCATGGGGCGCGTACCGCCCGTGGGGCCGTAGCGAAGGAGGGTCTTGTGCCGGATCCCGTAGCGCATCTCGTACCGGACGCGACGTGCCGTCAGTGGGGGCGCGGAGCCCGCGATCCCGTACCACCGACGCCGGGCCCGGGGCCCGGGCCGCCCGGACCCACGCCGGGCCCGCGCCCCGGCCCGGTGCCCGCCCCCGGACCGGATCCGGTTCCGCCGCCGGTACCGGCCCCCGAGCCGGATCCGATCCCGCCGCATCCGGCGCCGCCCACGCCGGGGCCCGAACCGGGCCCCGCGCCCGATCCGCTGCCCGCACCGGGCACCTCGGACGCGGCCGCAGCGCCGCGCCCCGGGGCCGGCCGGCGCTGATCCCCCCTCAATGCGGGCCCCTCACCCCTGACATGCGGCCGGCCGGTCCCTGTGGAAACGTGGAAACAGTGCATGACCACTTGACCACCGCCGGGATCGTGCCGGCGGCCGGCCAGGTTTCTCAGGTGAGGAGTGAGCCATGGCCACGCAGAAACCCACCATCGTCGGGGGATGGACGGCCTTCGCGGGCGTACTGATGATCTTCGGTGGGGCGATGACCCTGCTGGAGGGCATCTCCGCCATCGCGAAGGACACCGTCATTCTCACGACACGGAACTACGTGTTCTCGTTCAGCCTCGCGGGCTGGGGATGGATCCACCTGATCCTCGGCATCGTGATCCTGGCGGCGGGCGTCGCCCTGATCGCCAGCGGGGCGACATGGGCGCGCATCCTCGGTGTCGTCCTCGTCGGTCTCAGCGCGCTGGCGAACTTCCTGTGGATCCCGTACTACCCGTTCTGGGCGCTGACGCTGGTCGCCATCGACATCTTCATCATCTGGGCGCTCTGCGCGGGAGACCACCGGCACGCCGTGGCGTGACCTGACCCTGCCCGGGGGCCGCCCGGTGATCCGGGGCCCCCGTCGGCCGCCGCCCGACCCGATCGGGCCATGCCCGATATGACACGGGATGTACGGTTTGCCCGGCCCGCTTAGCATGGAGCCGAACGCACCGATGAAGGCGGCCCCCATGCGTCCCACGGCGAAGTTCGCCATCAGCTTCGGCCTGGTCACGATCCCGGTCGCCGCGTACAACGCCACGGAGACCTCCGCGTCGGTCAGCTTCGTCCGCATCCACACCAAGGACGGCGGGCGGGTGCGCAACCAGCCGGTGTGCTCCCTGGAGGACACCGAGGTCTCCCCCGACGAGATCGGCCGCGGCTACCGGCCCGGCGACGGCGACACCGTCGTCCCGCTCAGCGACGAGGACCTGGAGGCCCTCCCGCTGCCGACCGCAAAGACGCTGACCATCCTCGCCTTCGTGGCCGGCGGTGACATCGACCCGCTGCAGCTGGGCAAGGGCTACTACCTGGGCATCGACGGCCCGGCCGCGGCCAAACCGTACGTCCTGCTGCGCGATGCGATGGAACGGCACCAGCGGGTCGGCCTGGGGAAGATCGCCCTGCACGGCCGGGAGACGCTGGCCATGATCCGGCCGATGGGCGACGTCCTCGTGATGCAGCAGTTGCTCTGGCCGCACCAGATCCGCCCGTTGCAGGGGGTACTGCCCGAGCGCGAGGCGCCGGTGCACGCCAATGAGGTGGCGGCCGCCGAGGCGCTGATGGACTCCTTCGGCGGACTGTCCGAGGAGGACGTGCACGACCACTACCGCGAGGCGCTCGAAGAGCTGGTGGCGGCGAAGCTGGCCGACCGCGAGCCGGAGTTCGAGACCGGCGAGGAGCCCCCGGCCGGCCAGGTGATGGACCTGATGGCGGCGCTGCAGGACAGCGTCCGGGCGGCGAAACGGTCGCGCGGCGAGGACGAGGAGTCCGGCCCGGCCGCGGCCGGGAAGAAGGCCCCAGGGCGCAGGGCCGCGGAGAAGAAGACGGCCGCCAGGACGACGGGCGCCAAGAGGACCGCGGAGAAGACGGCGGAGAAGACGGCAGGCACGAAGAAGACCGCCGCGAAGAAACCGGCCGCGGCGAAGAAGACCGCGGGCCGCGGCGGCCGGCGCGCCGGCTGAGCCGCCCGCCCGGGCCCGGCTCCGGGCCCCGCCCCTCCCGTCCGCGCCGGACGTCCCGCCGCGGCACGGACATAAGGCCCCCGCCGCGGGGTAACCGCACTGTCAACAGACCTGACCGTCACACCAGTTATGGAGGCAAACACCATGGGTATCGGCGGGTGCATCGGTCTGCTGGCGGTGGGGGCGATCCTCACGTTCGCGACGGACTGGCACATGGCCGGGATCAACCTCGACCTGGTCGGCATCATCATGATGATCGTCGGCATCATCGGGCTCGCGACGTACGTGAGCATCCTCAAACGGCGGCGCACCCAGCCGCCCGCCCCCGGCGCTCCGGTGGTCGACGTCGAGGACAACCGTTACTACCGGGGGTAGTCCACCGGGCTGCCGGCCACCGGGCCGTTCAGCCGCAGCTGGTGCCCCGTTCGGGCAGCACGCCGTCCATCAGGAACCGGTCGACATGATTCTGGACACAGGTGTCGCCGGTGGTGTAGGCGGCGTGCCCTTCCCCGCGGAAGGTCAGCACGACACTGGAGTTGTCCAGCGCCCGGGCCATGTTGACGGCGCCGTCGTACGGGGTCGCCGGATCGTTGGTGGTGGCGACCAGCAGCATCGGCGGCGCGTCCGGCGCCGCGACGTCGCGGGAGGAGTCGTCGCCCGCGACCGGCCAGGCGTAGCAGTCCAGCAGGGTCGGGGCGATGTCCGGGCCGAACAGCGGTGAAGCCAGGGTGAGTTCGCGCTCGGCCCGGGGATAGTCCGCGGCGCCGTAGCGCTCCGAGGTGTCCCGGCAGGAGATCGCGCGCAGGGCCAGCTGGTCCTGCGGCGGCAGTTGGTCGTCCTGCCCGGTCCGCCGCGGCGGGATTCCGGCCCGCGGCGGTACGGCAACAGCCGTGCCGCCGCGGGCCGTGCTGCGCGTGGGGGCCAGGCTGCCGCCGATGTCGCTGAGCCGGAGGATGCCCGCGCCGTCACCGCGCCGCAGCTGCGCCAGGGCCTGCCGCAGGGCCGGCCAGTCGCTCCGGCTGTAGAGGGCCTCGCGCAGCGCGTAGACATAGGTGGTCTCGTCCACCGTACGCCCCTGCACCGTCAGCGGTGTATCGGTCAACTGCCGGTACCAGCGGAGCAGTTGGTCCTGCGCCCGGCCGTCGTCCGTGCCGAGCGGGCAGTCGGCGGCACGGACGCAGTCGGCGGTGAAGTCGTCCAGCGCCCGCTGGAAGCCCCGGGCCTGGGCGAGCGCGGTCTGCCAGGTGTTCTTGGTGGGGTCCTCGACGCCGTCCAGCACCATCCGGCCGACCTTGTCCGGGAATTCATGGGCGTAGACCGCGCCGAGCTTGGTGCCGTAGGAGAATCCCAGGTAGTTGAGCTTGTCGTCGTGGACCGCGGCGCGCAGCACGTCCATGTCCCGGGCGACGTCCGCGGTGCCGACCCAGGGAAGCAGTCCGCCGGAGTACCGCCCGCACGCCTCGTTGATGCGCTTCTCCTTCGCCGCGAGGGTGTCGTCGGCGGAGTTGCCGGGCGGCGGGGCGAGCCGGCTGCCGCAGGAGACGGGTTCGGTGCGCCCGGTGCCGCGCGGATCGAAGCTGACGAGGTCGTAGCGCTGGTTGGGGCGCGCGAAGGCGCTGCCGCTGCCGATCAGGTAGTCGACGCCGGAAGCGCCCGGGCCTCCGGGGTTGAGCACGAGGGAGCCGAGCCGCTTGCCGGGCCCGGTGGCCGGCAGCCGGACCAGCTGGACCTGCAGCGCGGTCCGGTCGGGGTGGCCGTAGTCCCGTGGGACGGTCAGCCGGGCGCATTCCAGCCGGTCGTAGAAGCCCGGCGGCGCGGTGTCGCCCTGGCTGCGGGCGCTCTGTCGTACGTCCGGTCCGCACCGTTCCCAGGAGAGCCGCTGCTGGTAGAAGCGGGCCGGCCCGGGGCCGGGGGACGGTTCACCGGCGGCCGTGGGCACGGGAGTTCCCGCCGGGGCGGCGGGGGCGCCGGCCGGCACGCCGAGCAGCGCCACCACCGCCGCCACCGCCGCCACGGCCGGCAGCCGGGCCGCGGTCGCACACCGGCGGGCACGCCGCGCTCCCCCGGCTCCCACACGATCTGCCCCCGTACGAGGCGGGGCACGGCGTGATCCCGGCATATTCCGAGCGTAGGACCGTCGTCTTCCGTCCGCACACCTACGGCCCGGCGGCAGGGCGGACATCCTGCGGTTTTTTGACCGCTTTTTGACCGCATCGAAGCCACTTTGACGGACTCGCGTGTTTTTCTTCCGGACCGCCGGTAACCCGTAGAGCGGGCTGCCCGTAACGGCGGGCGAACCCGCTGTACCGGCCTGCCCACGGGGCGCGGCCGCGCCCCGCACTCGCGAGAGGCGCCCGAGATGCGCAGGTCACCACAGGGATCACTCTGGAGATATGGCGCCGATCGGCAGGCTGCCCAGGAAAAGGTGACACGTCCATGAACGAGAGAACGAAGATCATGCTCGCCGCCGCCATGGCCGGCGGCTATGTGCTGGGCCGTACCAAGAAGGGCCGGCTCGCGCTCACGGCGGCGTCCTATCTCGCCGGGCGCCAATCCGGCCTCGACCCCCGTCAGCTGGTGTCCGACAGCGTCCGCAAGCTCGGGGACATCCCGCAGGTCGCGGAGCTGGGCGACCAGCTCCGCGGTGAGGTGATGGACGCCGGCCGCAAGGCCCTGACGTCCGCCGCCACCCGCCAGCTGGCCTCGCTCGCCGAGACCCTCCAGGACCGTACCCGTCGCCTCCAACTAGGCCCGGAGGAGTACGAGGACGAGGAGGAGGAGTACGAGGAGGAGCCGCGGGAGGAGGAGGAAGAGCCCGAGGAGGAGGAAGAGGAAGAAGAAGGCGAGTACGACCGCGAGGACGAGGAGGAGCCGGAGGAGGAAGAGGAGGAAGAGGAGCCGCCTCGCCGCGGCGGCGGAGCCCGCGGGGAGCGGGCCCCGGAGAAGAAGACCGCCGGCCGGCAGGCCCCGGCCAAGAAGGCCGCCAAGAAGGCCCCGGCACGAAAGACCGCCGCCAAGAAGGCCCCGGCGGCGAAGAAGACGGCCAAGGCGGCCAAGAAGGCTCCGGCGAAGAAGAGCGCCGCAAAGAAGACCACGTCGCGCGGCAGAGGCGGGAGGTGACCGGTCATGGCACGAACGGGAACGGGCCTGGACTCGGGGATGGACCGGGTGCGGGAGGAGTTCGGCAACCTCGTGACGGCGTGGGTGGGGAGCCTCGCCGAACGCGCCGGCGACAAGCTGACGGACATGACGGACCGGCTCACGGATGTCGCCGAGCACGGCGGCTCCCTGGGCAAGGAGATCGGCATGGGCCTGCTGGGCGGCAAGTCCCCCGCCAAGGCGGTGCTCTCCGGAACGGCGAAGAGCGTCAAGGACAGCCTGGTCGGGAAGGCCAAGGAGGTTTTCGGCGGCGGAAAGAAACGCAGCTCGGGCGACAAGAAGGTCACCAACATCATCGAGGTCCTCGATGTCGGTGTGCCGGTGCGTACCGCCTATGACCACTGGACGCAGTACGAGAAATTCAGCCGCTTCACCAAAGGCGTGCGCAATGTCTCGCCGCACGACGAGACGTCCAGCGACTGGAAGGCCAAGGTCGGACCGTCGACCCGGGGCTGGAAGGCGACCGTCCAGGAACAGATACCGGACGACCGGATCGTCTGGACCTCGGAGGGGGCCAAGGGGTCGACCCGGGGCGCGGTGAGTTTCCACGAGCTGGCGCCGAATCTGACCCGCATCGTGCTGGTCGTCGAGTACTACGCCTCGGGCTTCTTCGAGAAGACCGGAAACATCTGGCGGGTGCAGGGACGACGGCTGCGGCTGGACTTCAAGCACTTCCAGCGTTACGTGACCCTCACCGACGAGGAACCGGAGGGCTGGCGCGGCGAGATCCGCGACGGCGAGGTCGTCCGGACCCATGAAGAGGCCGTCGAGGAAGAGGAGAGCGAAGCGGCCGAGGAGGAAGAGGAAGAGGAACCGGAAGAGGAGGGCGAAGAGGGGGAGGAAGGCGAGGAAGGCGAGGAGTCCGCGGAAGAGGAAGCGGAAGCGGACGAGGAAGAAGAGGAAGCGCCCGCCGAAGAGGACGAGGAAGAGACCGAAGAGGAGTGAGGCTGATGCGGCTCTCCGCGCGGTACACGAAATTCGCCGTCCTCTCCCCGGGCCCGGGTGGCGTCCTGCAGACGGCCACCGGTGCCGGCGGCGACACCGGCACGCTGAAAGACGCCGCGGCCCGCACCGAGGCCACGTTCCTGCGCGCCCTCGACGAACTGGGCCGCCTGGAGAAGCTGGACCCGGTGATCGGCCCGCTCCAGCGGGCGGTCCGTGGGCTGCCGCTGGGGCGCTGGCGCGATGTGCTGCACGGGCTGCCGCTCGGCCATCCACTGCACCCGGCGCTGGTACAGCTCCCGCTGGGCTCCTGGCTGTCCGCCGCGGTGCTCGACCTGGTGCCCGGCGCCCGGCGCGGGGCCCGGGTGCTGGTGGGCGTGGGCGTGGTCTCCGCGGTACCGGCCGCGCTGGCCGGCTGGGTGGACTGGGCCGAGCAGCACGAGGACCAGATGCGCACCGGGCTGGTGCACGCCGCGTCGATCGCCACGGCCATCGGCCTGTACGCGAACTCCTGGGTGCAGCGCGGCCGCGGCCGTACCGCGCTGGGCAAGGCGCTCGGGCTCGCGGGGCTGTGCGCGGCCGGTACCGGCGGGCTGCTGGGCGGGCACCTCGCCTACCGGCAGGCCGCGGGCGGCAACAAGGCCCAGCCGGTGCCGCACCTCGTGGCGCCGGGCTGGCACACCGTGGGCCGGGTCGCGGACTTCCCGGTCGGCGAGGCGGTGCGCCGGGAGCTGGGTGAGGTGCCCCTCGTGGTGGTGCGGCAGCCGGGCGGCCACATCCACGTCCTCGCCGACCGGTGCAGCCACCTGGCCGGGCCGCTGTCGGAGGGGAAGGTCGCGGACGGCTGTGTGGAGTGCCCCTGGCACGGCAGCGTCTTCCGGCTGTCGGACGGCGCCAACGTACGGGGGCCGGCCACCGCGCCGCAGCCCGCGTTCCAGGTGAGCGTGGAGTCCGACGGCACCGTGCGGGTACGGCTGCCCGACGCCGGCGGCTGAACCGGCCCGGGCCGCGCGCATACGCCACCGGTCCCCGCCGCCCGCACGGAGACACGGGCGGCGGGGACCGGTTTCGTAGCGACCGCTTCGGCGACCGTTCCGGCCGGGCGGCAGGCTCAGTGCTTCAGCGTGTGCCGGCCCTTCTCCACGGCCTGCTTGACCTTGCCCATGGCCTTCTCCGCCCTGCCCCGGTGTTCGAGCCCCGCGTCGCCGCGGGCCCGGCCGGCCGTTTCCTTGGTCCTGCCGATCGCTTCCCTGGCCTTGCCCGCGGCGGTTCCGCTGAGCTCCCGGGTCTTCTTCCTGATGTCCATATCTCGCTCCTGTCGTGCTCCTTGTTGTCGTACGCCTTGTTGTCGTGGGCCTTTTTGTCGTGCTCCTGGCGGTGGGGTCGGGGTGTGGTGCGTGACGGCTCCGGTCAGGACGGTGCCGGTGGCAGCAAGGTCCCGAGGGGGCCGAGGTCCAGATTGAGGTCTTCCAGCGACAGGTCGTACCGGGCACAGAGGTCCACCATCCGGCTGTGCAGGATCATCAGCGTCTCGCCCAGCCGTTCCTCCTGCTCCTCGGTCAGGTCCCCGGCGTCGACCCGGTGCAGGGCCTGGCGCTCCATGAGTTGCCGCAGCAGCTCGACGAGGGTGAGGACGAGCTTCATGAGGTCGCGTTCCACCGTGTCGGGATCGGTGGCGATCCGGTGGGCGGGCCGGTGCGACGGACCGCCCGGCGTGCGCAGCACGTCGTCCTCCGGTGCCGCGGGCAGCAGGCGGAAGGCGCGCGCCGCCGCGTCCGCGACCTCGTCGAAGCGGTCGCCGGCCGGCCACTGGGCGTCCTGGGTCATGGTCCGCCCTCCGGGAGCGTCGGCTGCTCCTGGTACGGCAACTCGCCCCGCTGTGCCAGCTCCTCGCGCGAGGGCCACGGGGAGGGGTTCGCGGCGCTGATGGAGACGACCAGCGCGCGCAGCGTGATGCGGACGAGGTCGATGTCGGCGATGGAGAGCACCACGTCGCCGGTGAGCACCACCCCGCCGCTGAGCAGCCGGTCCAGCAGGTCGATCAGCGCGACCTGCTGGTTCGGCAGCGGCTCGTCCGACCTGGCCGGCGCCCCGCCCACGGGCCTCACGGCGCGGCTCTCCGCACGGGTTCGGCCTCGGCGGGGACCGCGAAGGAGTAGGGCGCCCAGGGTCCGGTGACCTCCACGCGGACACCGGGGAAGCCGTCACCGGCCCGGAGGACGTCGGCGCGGAAGTCCTCGGCGTCCTGCTGCGGCACGAGGTAGGCGTCGTTGACGACGTTCTCGCCCGGGCCCTGGGCCAGTTCGCCCTGTTGTGCCCGGTGCCGGACCTGGTCGACGGCGTAGGTGCGGGCGGTCTCCTCGACCCGCCGGGCCGCCTCTTCGGCGTGCCGGTAGGCGTCCTGGCGGGCGTGGCGCTGGGCCCTGCGCCGGCTGAGGTAGGCCCGCCCCGGGCTCACGTCCTGGTCGGCGGACGGCTCCTCGGGGGCCTCGGCGGCCTCGACGTAGATCTTGACCCCCCACTCGGTCTGTGCGGCCAGCTCGGTGAGCCGGTCGGCGAACGCCTGCCGGCGGTCCGCCAGCATCAGCCGGACGCTCTCGTCGTCGACGTAGACGGTGGCCAGCCGCAGTGGCAGCACGGTGCTGCGGGCGGCCAGCGCCTCGATCACCCGGTGGTGGGCGCGGGCGACCACCTCCAGCCAGTCCAGGTCCTCGAGGTGGGAACGGAGTGCGCGCTCGTCGAAGTCCGCCGCGGGCACCGCGCTGACGGCGACGACCACATCGCCGTCGTCGCCGGTACGCACCAGGCGCACCGGGGCGTCGGCCACCCCCGGGAGCCCGGACAGCTCCGCTTCCAGGGATCCGTCGGCGTCCCGCGCGACCGCGTAGGCATAACTGATGAGCTCGGTCATGGCTCGTCCCGCTTCTTGCCCCGGGGACGCGGCTCGGCCCGCTTGCGTGCGGTGCCGGAGGTGCGGGCCCGGCCCGAGGTACCTGAGGTGCCTGACGTGCCTGAGGTGCCCGGGTTGCCGCTCACGCTGCGCCGTCCGCGGTTGGCCGGACGGTCCTTGGGCCGGGCCGGCTCGGCCGGCTCAGCCTGCTCGGCCTGCTCGGCCGGCTCGGTCGGCGTCGGCTCGGCCGCCTTGACCCGCCTGGCCTGCCCGGCCTGCCCGGCCTGTCTGGTCACCGCGGCCCGCTCGTTCGCCCGGACGTTCTCGGCTTCCTCGCCCGCCCCGGCTTCGCCGGGCTGCCGCTGCTCCGCCGTGTCGCCCGGCGGCAGTTCGTCGCCCGCGGGCCGGCCGCGCGCCGCGGCGAGTTCGGCCCGCAGCCGCCGGTTCTCCTCGGCGAGTGAGCGGTAGCCGTCGGAGGCCCGGGAGGACAGTGCGGGGTCGTGCTCCCACCAGTCGATGCCCATCTCCTTCGCCTTGTCCACCGACGCGATCAGCAGCCGCAGCTTGATGGTGAGCAGCTCGATGTCGAGCAGGTTGATCTGGATGTCACCGGCGATGACGAGGCCCTTTTCCAGGACGCGTTCCAGGATGTCGGCGAGGTTGGCCGAGGTGCCCTGGCCGCCGGACGGGGCGGCCCTGGACGGATGGTCACCCAGCCTCCTGGACAGGGGTTCACTCACGGACCTGCACCTCGATTCCCCGCCGTTCCGGCGGCCCGGCGCCCCGGCTCAGCCGCCGGCGCCCCTGATATGGGCCCGGATCTCCTCCAGCCGGTCCAGCAGTTCGTCCTCCCGCCGGTCGAACGTCTCCTCGTCGATCTCCCCGGCCAGCAACTGCCGTTCCAGGGCCGCGAGTTGTTGCTCCACCGGAGCGGGGTCGTAGTACTCGTTCTCGGCGGCCTCGACCACCTTCTCCATGACCCAGACGATGCCGCGCACCGGAGCGACGGGAAGGGTGGCGATCTGTCCCAGCAGACCCATGGGAACTCCCTGGACGGGGCCGCGGACCGGGCGTCCGGAAGAAGCGGACGACCGGCCGGGCCGGACGGATCAGACGAAACTGTAGACCGGGAGCGGACCGCGCAGCCGCAGGTCGAAGTCCTCGCCCAGTTCGTCGGCGATCTTCTGCACCGCGGTGCGCAGGCGTTCCTCCTGGTCCCGGTCGACGAGGAAGGACACGCTGAGGAAATCGTCCCCGGCCGCCTTGTAGGTGCTTTCCTCCCGGGCGAACCCGCTCAGCGCCTCGGAGACCACGGCGGCCAGCCGTTCCTTGCGTGCATCGACCTCTTTCGAGACCAGTTCACCGAGCGCGACCGGCAGGTCCGGGCCGGCCCGGCCGCTTCTGACCTCCTCGTTCATCCGGCGCGCCTGGTCCGATTCGGTGAGGATCTGGCGCAGCATCGCCTCCTCGGTCTGGGCGGCCTTGAGGTGGTACTCGACACAGCCCTCCAGCGCCTGCAGCCGCTCGGCGTACTCCTCCGCGCGTTCCTCCAGCACGGTCCGCACCGCGTCCTCGTCGTCGGCCGTGAAGCCGAACTGCAGCGGCAGGGCCGTGCCGTCGGCCATCAGCCGTTCCTGCACGGCCTGATGGGCGGCGAGGTCGCGGCGCTTGGGCCGTAGCTCTTCGGGGGCATCACTGACCACCGCGGTCAGCTCCTCGCCGGCCACCGTGCGCAATTCTGACGGCGGGTCGCCCACTCCGTGCAATCCGTCCAGCTTCTGCGGATGCTTGCGGGAGACGATCGCGTAGACGTAGACGGGCATGGCTCAGTCCTTTCGGTGCCTCACCGGTCGCTCGCGCTTGGCCGCGGGCTCCTTGTGCCGTTCCTCGGACTCCTGGACGCCGGCCTTGAGGGCGTCCGCCACGGACTCCGCGACACCGCTCAGGGCCCCCTTGGTCTTGCCGCGCGCGCCGCCCTCGGTGACCTCGCCGACGACGTCCGTCAGCTTGGAGGGGGCCTTGCGGCCGGACTCCAGGTCGAGGCGGTTGCAGGCCTCGGCGAAGCGCAGGTAGGTGTCCACGCTGGCCACGACGATGCGGGCGTCGACCTTGAGGATCTCCAGGCCCACCAGCGAGACGCGGGCGAAGACGTCGATGACCAGACCACGGTCCAGGAGCAGTTCCACGACGTCGTAGAGGTTGCCGGTGGCCTGTCCGCCACCCGTCGCAACGGCTCCTCCTCCTTGCGGCACTACACTCACGGTGCCTCCCTTTCACCGGCGCACTGCGGATTCCACCGAAGTGGCCGTGTCGTTCATTTGGCGAACGGTGATGTCGGGCGCCACCCGGCCTAGCTCTGGCCGATCTGGCCTTTGGTGTAGCGGCGGGTGCGCTCGTAGGACATCAGCTCGCCCTCTTCGTCGAGCGTCACCCGGTAGCTCGCCATCACGCTGCTCGTCGTGGGGACGCGTTCGAGTTCCAGGACTTCCACGTCGGCCATCCAGCCGTCCTCCGTCGGTTGGACCGCGGAGACGGACTCGGGGGCCCGGCCCAGGAGCTCCTGGAGCTGCTCGGCCGCGTAGCGCATCGCCCGCGGCGCGGAAACGCGGCGGGCGGCGCGCTCCGTTCCACTCTCATCCGTTTCCCGGCTGCCGGAAGGTGCGTCGCTGCCTTTCCCGGCCGTCTTTCCGCGGCTCGGGCGCTGCTCCGGTGCTTCGTCGTCCTCTTCGTCTGCGGCCATGTTTCCTCTCAGGATTCGGAGGTGACATGCTGCCCGCGCCAGGTTCAAGAGGCGCCATTACATGATATACGGCGGTTTGTCCTATATCGCGAGCCAGACGGCCCGCAGCCGACCGGCCCCCTGCGCGCCCGCCGGCACCCGGGCGCCGGCGGCCGCTCGCATGCCGTGGTCCGGCCGTCGGCGTAACGTCGGCACTGTTCCGGACCGACGGCGGGCCGGAGTGGGTCGCAGATGTCACGACGACAGCGGTGCGAAGGTGCGAGATGAGCGGCGGGACCGGGACCGACCCGCTGGACCGGGCACTGCTCCGGACGATGCTGGACGCCGGGGCGTCGGCCGGCGGGGTGTACGTGCTGGCGGACGACGAGCCGGTGCTGCAGCTGACGGTCATGAGCGGGGTGCCCGCGCCGGTCCTGGAGCCGTGGAGCCGGGTGGCGCTGGCCGCCCCCATCCCGGTCGCGGTCGCCGTGCGCCGGCGGCACCTGGTGTGGGCGGGCAGCCACCAGCAGCTGGTCCGTGACTTCCCCCGTACGGCGGTGGCCGTGCCGTACGACTTCGCGCTGGCCGCGGCGCCGATCGGCGACCGGGACACGAACGGGGGCCGGGGCGCGCTGCTGCTGCTGTGGCCGGCGGACCATCCGCCGCACCTGTCGGCGGACGAGCGGGAACGCGTCGAGAACGGCTGCCGGCAGCTCGCGGCGGTGCTGGCGGAGCACCCCCCGCGGTTCGACAAAGACCCGCCGCGGACGGTCGAGCCGCGGGTGCTGACCCCGCCGCCGACCCGGACCGTCGGCCCCGAGGAGGCGCTGGCCGCGGTCGATTTCGCCGAACGCCTGCCGGGCGGCGCCTGCGCGCTCGACCTGGACGGCTCCCTCACCCTGGTCACGACCGGCGCCGCGGAACTGCTGGGCGCGGAGCCGGACCGGCTGCTCGGGGCGCGCCCCTGGGAGGCACTGCCCTGGCTGCGCGACCCGGTGTTCGAGGACCGGTACCGCGCCGCGGTGATCAGCCGTCGGCCGATGTCCTTCGTCGCCTTCCGCCCGCCCGACCGGTGGCTCACCTTCCGGCTGTTCCCGGACGGCCGCGGCCTGAGCGTGTGGATCGCGCCCTCGGAGGTCCCGGCCGGCAAGGAGTACGGCCCGCTGCCGGTGCCCGCACCGGCAGAGGCGGTGCCGCCCCGGGCCGGCCAGATCTACCACGTACTGCACCTGGCGGCCGCGCTCACCGAGGCGGTGGGCGTCCAGGACGTCGTCGACCTCGTCGCCGACCAGATCGTGCCGGCGTTCGGGGCCCAGGGCATGCTGATGTACGCGGCGGAAGCGGGCCGGCTGCGGACCATCGGCCACCGTGGTTATCCCGCCGAGGCCATCGCCGCCTTCGAGGGGCTCGCGCTGGGCGCCGCGAAGAGCCCGGCCGTGCACGCCCTGTCCACCGGGGAGCCCAGCTTCTACACCACCCCCGAGCAGATGGAACGCGACTACCCGGGGCTGCCGCAGCTGACCGGCAAGGCGGCCCGGGCCGTGCTGCCGCTGATCGTCTCCGGCCGCCCGGTCGGCTGCTGCATCCTCTCCTACGACCACCCCCGCACCTTCAGCACGGACGAGCACCAGGTCCTCACCTCGCTGGCCGGACTGATCGCCCAGGCGCTGGACCGGGCCCGGCTGTACGACGCCAAACAGCAGCTGGCCCACGACCTGCAGGCCGGGCTGCTGCCGCACGGTCTGCCGTCGGTGCCCGGCCTCGCGGTCGCCGCCCGCTACCTGCCGTCGACCCGCGGGATGGACATCGGCGGCGACTTCTACGACCTGATCCGCCTCGACGAGGACAGCGTGGCCGCGGTCATCGGTGACGTACAGGGCCACAACGCGGCGGCGGCCGCCCTGATGGGGCAGGCCCGCACCGCCGTGCACGCCCACGCGACGGCGGGCGCCTCCCCGGGCGAGGTGCTGGCCCGCACGAACCGGCTGCTGACCGACCTGGACCCCGACCTGTTCACCAGCTGCCTGTACGTCCACATCAACCTGCGCTCCGGCCGGGCCTGTCTGGCCAGTGCCGGCCATCCGCCGCCGCTGCTCCGCCATCCCGACCGGCGCACCCGGGTGCTGGACGTGCCGCACGGGCTGCTGCTGGGCATCGACCCCGACGCCCGGTACGAGGCCACCGAGATCGACCTGCCGCCGGACTCCGTACTGGCGCTCTACACCGACGGGCTGGTGGAGCAGCCGGGGGTCGACCTGGACCATGCGGTCGCCGAGCTGGCCGGCCGGCTGAGCGCGGCACCGCCCCGGCAGCCCGACGCCCTCGCGGACGTCCTGCTGGAGAACCGGTACTCCGGGGCGGACCGCCAGGACGACGTGGCGCTCATGCTGCTGGCCCCGGACACGATCGGACCGGACGGGCCCGCTTGACCGCTCCGCTGCGGGGTAGCCGCCCTTCCCCCGGGGTCGCCCGGCCCCGGCGTGCCCGACCCGAACAGGAGTGACTTCGATGTCCGGTGCCTCACCGATCCGCCCGGTCCTGGCCGGTGTTGACGAAGGAAGCGACCAACGGGCGGTGGTCCGGCACGCCGCGCGGCAGGCCGGGCTGCACCACACCCCGCTGCATCTGCTCCACGTCACCGGCCACCCGGATTCCGCCGGTACCACGAGGGACAAAGACGGGGAGGGGCACGGGCCGCCGGCGCCGGCGGCCGCCGTCACCGAACGGCTCGCCGAGCTGGCCCGCGTGGAGTTCCCCGGCATCACGGTGACCACGGAGACGGTGCCCGGCCGGCCCGCGCCGGTCCTGCTGGAGCGCTCCGCGGAGGCCGCCTTCCTCGTCCTCGGCCACCGCGGCAGCGGTGGCTTCCCGCGGCTGTCGCTGGGGTCGGTGAGCCAGCAGGTGGCCACCCACGCCGACTGCCCGGTCATCGTCGTACGGCCCGGGGAGACCTCCGCGGACCCGGACAACCGGGTGGTGGTCGGGGTGGACCTCGGCGACCTCCGCGCGCGGGCGCTGGACGTGGCGTACGAGGAGGCGGCGGCGCGCGGGGCGAGCCTGCAGCTGCTGCACGCCACTTTCCACCCCGGCGAAGTGCCGACCGGCCCCAGTCTGGTGGCGCCGGACTTCGAGGCGCTCGACGCGGCCGCGCTGGAGATCCTCCGTACCGAGGCCGCCAAGCGCCTCGACCGTTTCCCCGAGGTCACGGTGCAGGCCCGGGTCGAACGCCTCCGCCCGGCGGCGATGCTGACCGAGGCGTCCCGCGGCGCGGCCCTGCTGGTCGTCGGCACCCACGGCCGCCGGGGCCTGCGCCGGCTGATGCTCGGTTCGGTGAGCGGCGAGGTGCTGCACCGCGCGGCCGCGCCCGTCCTGGTCGTGCCGGGGCGGGACGGCGACCGCCAGGCGTCCTAGGGCGCATCGCCGGGTGTCACGGCCAGGTGCCGGCGCGGAGCGGGGCGCCCCGCCCCAGGGCGCGCTGGGTGCGGTGGAGCAGGCTGCCCGGCGCGCGGCGCAGCGCAGCCCGGGCCGCGTTGGCCCCCGGTGCGCCGTGCACCCCGCCGCCCGGATGCGCGCCGGCCGAGGCCAGGTAGAGCCCCTCGACGGGGGTTTCGGGGCGTCCCAGCCCCGGCAGCGGCCGGAAGAACAGCTGCTGGTGGAGGGCGGTGGTGCCGCCGTTGATCGCACCGCCGTGCAGATTGGCGTCCAGCGCCTCCAGGGTGGGCGGGGCGAGGATGCGCCGGGCCTTGATCCGCGCCCGGAAACCGGGGGCGAACCGCTCGACCTGCGCCTCCACCCGGTCCGCCATCGCCTCCTGCTCCCCGCGGTCCCAGGCGCCGGTGATCGCGCCCCGCTCCGCCGCGTCCCCGCGGACCCGGTGCGGTACGTGGGTGTAGGCCCAGGCCGACTCGGTGCCCGGCGGCGAGCGGGTGGGGTCCGCGGTGGTCATCTGGCCGAACAGCGCGAACGGCCGGTCCGGCACCTGTCCCATGGCGATCTGGGCGGCGAACCGCGTGAGTTCGTCCATCCCGTCGGCGAGGTGCACGGTGCCGGCGGTGGCGGCGGCCTCGGCCGCCCACGGCACCGGACCGCCCAGCGCCCAGTCCACCTTGAACGTGGCGAAGTCCCACTGGAAGCGCCGCAGGTCCGCCAGCAGCCGGCCGGGCAGCTCGTGCGGGTCGATCAGCCGGCCGTACAGCGCCGGGACGGACACGTCGGCCAGCACCGCCCGGCGGGCCGGCACGGTCTCGCCGATCGCGGTGCGCACCGCCACCGCGCGCCCGGCGCGCACCACGATCCCGACCACCCGCTCCCCGCAGCGCAGCACCCCGCCGCGCCGCTGCAGCCGCCGGACCAGGGCCCAGGTGAGCTCCTGTGCCCCGCCGGCCGGCACCGGAAAGCCGTAGGCCTGCGCCAGCATCGACATCAGCCAGCCGAACCCGCCACTGCCCGCCGCTTCCGGGGCGAGGTCGGCGTGCAGCGCGTTGCCCGCCAGCAGCAGCCGCCCGGCCTCGCCCTGGAACTCCTCGTCGCCCAGGCGCCGTACGGGCAGCAGCAGCCGCCGGGCCAGCCGCAGCCCGCCCGCGGCGCGGAGCCGGGCGGCCAGCCGGGCCGTCGCCCGGACCGGGGGGAACGGGGTGAACAGGGCCTGGAGCAGGTTCGGGCCGATCCGGTCCCAGATGCCGCACAGCCCCTGCCAGGCGACCCCGTCGCCGGCGCCGAAGGCCTCCAGTGCGGCCGCGGTGTCCCCCGGGGAGCGGTCCAGCACCGCGCAGCGACCGTCGGTCAGCGGGTGGGCCAGCACCCGGGGCGCATGGCTCCACACCAGCCCCTGCTCGTACAGGTCCAGGCGCGCCAGGACCGGCGAGGCGGCGGCCAGCGGGTAGAAGGAGCTGCACAGGTCGCTGACGTAGTCGGCGTGCACACCACGGTCACTGCGGACCGCGCCGCCCGGCTCCTCCTGCTCCTCCAGCACCTCGACCGTCCACCCGGCGTCGGCCAGCAGGTTCGCCGCGACCAGCCCGTTGGGCCCGGCACCGATCACCACTGCGTCCGGCATCGCCGTCTCCCGTCAGGAAACCGCCCCTCGCGTCAGGACACCGCCCCCTCCGCGTCAGGAAGAACCGGCGCGGCTCATCCGCCGTGCTCCACCAGCTCCTTGAACTGCTGCAGATCGCTGCGCAGGCCCCGCTCGATGGCGGCGGCCTGGGCGAAACCCTTGGGCCCGCCGAAGGCGTCGGTGATGGTCCCCGGCTCGTACTCGAAGCGGGCCTGCAGGCGGGTGTGGTCGTCGTCGAGGGACAACAGCGAGAAGGCACCCCCGAGACTGGGTCCGCTCGTGGTCCGCCACGTCATCACGTTCTCCCCGCCCCGGTCGGTGATCGTGATCTCGAACTCCCGGGTGCGGCCGCCCGCCTCGACGTCGAGACGGGTCCGCCCACCCTCCGAGCGGGCGGCCCGCACCCCGTCGAGGAACTGCGGATAGGCCTCCGCCCGATGCAGGCATTGCCATGCCGTATCGAGCGGAACGCTGATGTCTATGTGTTCTTCGAGAGTGCTCATCCGGCACCTCACAGCTCGGCTCATGGCACGCGATTACGCTTCCAGGGTGCCCCGCCCGGAGCGGGGCGGCGACCCGGCCGAGGGGTGCCGCGCGCACCGGATCTGCTACGTCCGCGGCGCGGCGAAGGTCTGTTCGCGGACGAAATCGCAGGAGCGGCGCAGGAGGCGGGAGATGTGCATCTGGGAGAGGCCGACCCGGTCGCCTATTTCCTTCTGCGTGAGGCCCATGAAGTAGCGCAGGTAGAGGATGCGCCGCTCACGCTCGGGGAGCATGCGCAGGCCCACGGTGGCCGCCGCCCGGTCGTCGACCAGGGCCAGGGCCGGGTCCTCCTGTCCGACGAGCTCGCCGAGCGTGTCGGAGCCGTCGCCGCCCAGGGGCCGTTCCAGGGACAGCGCGGTGAAGGTGTTCTCGGCGTCGAGGGCGAGCAGGACCTCTTCCTGGGTCAGGCCGGTGTGGGCGGCCAGGTCGCGGACGGTGATCTCCTGCTGACCGGCGTGCGCGGCCAGCTCCTCCCGGGCGTGGAAGACCTTGGTCCGCAGGTCCTTGACGCTGCGTGGGACGTGCACCGCCCACATCGCGTCGCGGAAGTGCCGCTTGAGCTCGCCGACGATGGTGGGCACCGCGAACGCGCCGAACGGGGTGTCCGCGCGCGGGTCGAACGCGTCGATCGCCTTGAGCAGGCCGAGCGCGGCCACCTGCCGCAGGTCCTCGTCGCTCTCACCGCGGCCGGTGTAGCGGCGGGCCAGCCGGTGGGCCATCGGCAGCCAGGCCCGCAGGATCTCCTCGCGCAGCCTCTCCTTGCGGTCACCGTCGGCCAGCGTGGCCAGTTCCTCGAAGGCCGCCCCGGTGTCCGGGTCCAGGTGCGCGTACCGGCCGGAACCGGCACCGCTGGTCATCGCGCCTCACGCCTCCCGATCCGCCTTCCCGATCAGCCTTTTCTCCCTGCTCGCGGGCTGCCCGCCCGCGGCTCGTCCAGCTCATCGTTTCCACTGTGCGGCCAGGGGCGGATGCGCGCGAGACGACCGGGGCCGCACCGCCGCGCCGCCCGTGCCGGAGCACCGGGTGGGAGAATGGAAGGGAGGGCGGGCCGCGCCCCGGGTCCGCAGGCGGTGGGTGAGGGAACCGCCGCGGTGCCCCCGGTGGCGAACGGCTCGGCTCAGCGGCCCCCGTGCCGGGGATTCCCCGGCACGGGGTCGGCCGATCGGAAGGGGGCGCGACCGTGCCCGAGGACCGTCCGCACGAGCCCGGGCCGCCGGGCCGCCGGCGCAGCGGCACCGAACCGGTCACGGCCCGCAGTCCGCTGCAGCTCCGGCTGGTCCTGTCGGCCGCCGCCGTGGTGGTCTTCGGCGCCGGGACGGCATGTTTCGCGGTGTGGTCGGCGGCGGCCGGCACGCAGGACTCCCCCGGCCCGACCGCGCTGCTCGTGCTGGCCGTGGTCTGCGGGGTGCTGGTGCTCCTCGCCGCGCTGGACCTGGTCGTCCTGCTGCGCCGCATCCGCCGCGAGCGGCGCCCGGCCACCGGTCCGGGCCCGCGCTGAGCCCCGGTCTCAGCGCGCCGGGTCTCAGCGCGCCAGTGCCGGGATGATGCCGCCCGCCAGGACCGCTTGGCGCCGGCCGGGCGAGAGCCGGTGATGGACCGGATACTCCTCGTCGCGGGTGGTGTTGCGGACGCGGAGGGCCGGCGCGCCGTGCTCCGCGAGCGCCTCGTGCAGCCCGGTGA
Organism: Streptomyces sp. NPDC048197; assembly: GCF_043202395.1. Lineage (NCBI taxonomy): Bacteria > Bacillati > Actinomycetota > Actinomycetes > Kitasatosporales > Streptomycetaceae > Streptomyces > Streptomyces sp. NPDC048197. Next base: position 262,913 of record NZ_JBIDAJ010000006.1, on the reverse strand, counting down.
GCCGCAGCCGGTCCCCGGGCTCGATGCGCCCGTAGTCGTCCGGATCGTCGAATTCCAGCGCCAGCACGCCGAAGTTGGCGAGGTTCTGCCAGTGGATCCGGGCGTACGACTTCGCGATGACGGCGCGTAGGCCGAGATAGCGCGGAGTGATGGCGGCGTGTTCCCGCGAGGAGCCTTGCCCGTAATTCGCCCCGGCGACGATGAGGTGGCCGCCGTCCTCCTGGGCCGCTTTCGCGCGCCGCGGATAGTCCGGGTCGAGCCGGGTCAGGGTGAATTCCGCGAGTTTCGGGATGTTGGAACGGTAGGGCAGTGCCTTGGCGCCCGCCGGGGAGATTTCGTCGGTCGAGACGTCGTCACCGGCCTTGAGGAGAACGGGGAGTTCCATCTCGTCCGGCAGCGGGTCGAGTTCGGGCAGTGCGGAAATGTTGGGGCCGCGTTCCAGCTCCACCCGCAGCGCCTCGTCCGGTGGCAACGGGGGTTCCAGCATGGCGTCGTTGACCGATATCGGGTCCGGGGCGTCGGGTGCCGGGGGGTCCACGGCGAAGCGGGCGGCCCATGCGCGGGGATCGGTGATGGTGCCGGTGAGCGCGGAGGCGGTGGCGGTTTCCGGCGAGCACAGCCAGACCGCGTCGTCGTCGGTGCCGGAGCGGCCGGGGAAGTTGCGCGGGAAGGTGCGCAGCGAATTGCGGCCCGCGGCCGGCGCCTGCCCCATGCCGATGCAGCCGAGGCAGCCCGACTGGTGAATTCTGGCGCCGGCCGCGACCAGTTCGAAGGTGGCCCCGCACCGGGTCAGGTCCTGGAGGATTTCCCGGGAGGTGGGATTGATGTCGAAACTCACTCCGGGGGCGGTCTGCCGCCCCTGCACCATGGCGGCGGGCACCGCGAAATCGCGGAATCCGGGGTTCGCCGACGAGCCGATGACGACCTGGCCGACCGGCTCCCCGGCGACCTCCCGTACGCCCACGACATTTCCCGGCGAGGTCGGCCGGGCGATCAGCGGTTCCAGCGACGCCAGGTCGATCTCCTCCGTCACGTCGTAGGCGGCGTCCGGTCCGGCGACGATTTCGGTGAAGTCGGCGCCCCGACCGACGGCTTCGAGGAATGCCCGTACGGCGTCGTCGGCGGGGAAAACGGTGGTGGTGGCGCCGAGTTCCGCGCCCATATTGGCGATGACGTGCCGGTCCATGGCGGTGAGGGAGGCCAGTCCGGGGCCGTGGTATTCCAGGATGCGGTGGACACCGCCCTGTACGCCGTGGCGGCGCAGCATTTCCAGGATGACGTCCTTGGCGCTCACCCAGGGCGGGAGTTCGCCGGTCAGCCGGATTCCCCAGATCTCCGGCATGGTGAGGTGCAGCGGCCGTCCGGCCATGGCGAGGGCCACTTCCAGCCCGCCGGTTCCGATCGCCAGCATTCCCAGGGAGCCGGCGGCGCAGGTGTGGGAATCCGAACCCGCCAGGGTTTTCCCGGGAATTCCGAAGTGCTGCATATGTGTCGGATGGGAGACGCCGTTGCCGGGTTTGGAGAACCACAGGCCGAAACGGCGGGCGGCCGAGCGGAGGAAGAGGTGGTCCTCCGCGTTGCGCTCGTCGGCCTGCAGGATGTTGTGGTCGACGTACTGCACGCTGACCTCGGTCCGGACCCGTTCCAGCGCCAGCGCCTCCAGCTCCTGCATCACCAGCGTGCCGGTGGCGTCCTGAGTGAGTGTCTGGTCCACCCGCAGGGCGATCTCCTCGCCCGCTTCCATACGGCCGGACACCAGGTGGTCGCTGATCAAGCGCTGCGTCACGGTCCCCTGTGAACGCCCCATTTGTTCATGTTAGCCCTCCTCCGCCGCATCTACCCTGCCGTACCGCCGGCCGGCCACCGGCCCATGATCCGCCGCGGGTGGGGCAGACTTGTCGGACAGGGTGGGATGCCGTGGGAGAGGGAGACCGACATGGCCGGCAGGCAACCTCAGCGGCGACCGGTCGTCGCGCTCTACGAGCGCATGGTCGAGGCGGTCCGGGACGGCACCTACCCGCCGGGCTCCACCCTGCCGACCGAGCCCCGACTGGCCACCGAGCTGGGCGTGAGCCGGCCGGCGCTGCGCGAGGCGCTGATCCTGCTCCAGGAGGACGGCGTGATCAACGTGCGGCGCGGGGTGGGCCGCACGGTCAGCCACCATCTGCCGCCGCGCGGCTTCGAGTACCTCAAGCCGGTCGAGGAGCTGCTGGGCGAGGGCCGCCAGGTCACCACCACCGCCCTGGCCCGTACGTACGAGGAGCCGACCGACTTCTCCACCCAGCACCTGCTGCTGCCGGGCACCTGTCGGGTGCGCTTCTGGGAGAGCCTGGTCGAGGTGGCCGGTCTGCCCTCGTGCCTGACGCAGGAGTGGGCGGCGCGGGACGAGCTGCTGGCCGAGCTGCTGCCGGCGGCGGCGCAGGCGTTCGACGGGCCGGCGGCGGGCTCTTCGTCGATGCTCCGGCTGCTGCTCGCGGCCGGGCGCGGACTGCCGCTGACCGGTGGCAGCACGGTGGTGGCCACCACCCTCGGCCGGCAGCGCGGGGCGCAGCTGGGCCGCCCTGCGGACACCCCCGCGGTACTGGTCACCCAGGTCGTCCGGCTGGACCGTACGCCGCTGCTGGCGGCCAAGCACATGCTGCCGCCGGGCGCGCCCGCCCTGCCCGTCTGGCAGGCCCGGTAGCCGGCCGGCGGGACGTTCGGCAGGCCCTCGCCGGGACGACCGGCCGCTCACGGGGCCGGCTCCCTCCCGGGACGCGTTCGCCGTCCCCGGGAAGTCGTGTCATACTCCCGCCCCATGACCTTGTCTGACAAGCTGCCGCTGGTGGCTCCCCACGTCCTCGATGAGCGGCAGATCCGGCGCGCTCCCAAGGTGCTGCTGCACGACCACCTCGACGGCGACCTGCGCCCCGCGACCGTCATCGAGCTGGCCGGGCACGTCGGGTACCGGAACCTGCCCACCACCGACCCCGCCGCGCTGGGCCGCTGGTTCCGCGACGCCGCCGATTCGGGTTCGCTGGAGCGCTACCTGGAGACCTTCGCGCACACCTGCGCGGTCATGCAGACCCCGGAGGCGCTCTTCCGGATCGCCGCCGAGTGCGCCGAGGACCTCGCGGCCGACGGCGTGGTCTACGCCGAGGTGCGCTACGCCCCCGAGCAGCACCTGGCCGGCGGGCTGTCCCTGGACGAGGTCGTGGACGCGGTCAACGCCGGCTTCCGGGAGGGCGAGCGCCGGGCCGCGGCCGCCGGCCGCCGCATCCGGGTCGGCACCCTGCTGTGCGCCATGCGCCACGCGGACCGCTCGCTGGAGATCGCCCGGCTCGCGGTCGCGCACCGCGACCGCGGGGTGGCCGGCTTCGACATCGCCGGGGGCGAGATCGGCAACCCGGCGAGCAACCACGCCGAGGCGTTCGACTACCTCCGCGCCCAGGGCGCCCGGGTGACCATCCACGCCGGTGAGGCGGTCGGCATGGACTCCATCCACGAGGCGGTACTGCGCTGCGGCGCCCACCGCATCGGCCACGGAGTGCGGATCACCGACGACCTCTCGACCGGCCCCGACGGCCGGGTCACGCTGGGCCGGCTCGCCTCGTACGTCCGCGACATGCGGATCGCCCTGGAGGTGTGCCCCACCTCCAACCTCCAGACGGGCGCCGCCGCCAGCTACCCCGAGCACCCGATCGACCTGCTCCGCCGGCTCGGCTTCCGGGTGTGCCTCAACACCGACAACCGGCTGGTCAGCGGCACGACGATGACGCAGGAGTTCCAGCACCTGGCCACCACCTTCGGCTACGGCGCGGCCGAGCTGGAGGAGTTCACGGTCAACGCGGTCAAGTCCGCCTTCCTCCCCTTCGACGAGCGCACCGCGCTGCTGAACGAGGTCGTCCTCCCCGGTTACGCACGGCTGCGCGCCGAGGAACTGGGCCGGGTCCCGGCCGGTGCGGGCAGTCTTGTCTGACAGCTAGCCATCGGCGGGGGCCGGCCCCCTCACGGCCCAGCGGCCCGGGCAGCCGCCCGGGCCGCTGCCTCATCTGCGGTGGCCCGCCTCCCCCGCCTACCAGGAGGACTTGGTGACCCCGGGGAGGAACCCGGCGTGCGCCTGCTGCCGCACCCGCACCCGGGACAGGCCGAACTTCCGCAGGTGCCCGCGCGGCCGGCCGTCCACACCGTCCCGGTTCCGTACCCGGGTCGCGCTCGCATCGCGCGGCTGCCGGCGCAACTCGGCCTGGGCGGCGGCGCGTTCGTCCTCGGTCGACGAGGGCCGCCGGATGATCTCCTTGAGCTCGGCGCGCCGGGTCGCGTACCGCTCGACGATCACCTTGCGCCGCTCGTTCTTCGCGATCTTGCTCTGCTTGGCCATCAGACCTTCCCCCCTCGCGCGCGGATGCGGGCCACCGCGGCCTCGATCCCGATGACGTCGACCGTCCTGATGCCCTTGACGCTGAGGGTGAGCCGGATGTGGCGGCCTTCGCTCGCCAGCCAGTAGCGCTTGCGCTGGATGTTCGGGTCGAACCGGCGGGACGTCCGGCGGTGCGAATGGGAGATGGTCTTGCCGAAGCCCGGTTCGGCGCCGGTCAGTTGGCAGTGGGCGGACATGTACGGACTACCTCTCGTCGGCCGCGGTTCACAGCGGAAGTTATCGATAATGGAAACCATTATCAACACTACCTCGCACGAGCGCCGCGGCGGAACGTGGGGTGCGCGTCAGCCAGGGATGAGCACCATCCGGAAGCGGGCCGTTCCGGAGAGCATCTTCCGGTAGGCCTCGTCGGTCCGGTCCAGCGGCGCGGTCTCGATCATCGGGCGGATGCCGCGCAGCGCGCTGAAGGCCATGGTGTCCTGCACGTCCTGGGCGGTGCCGGACGGATGGCCGCGGACGGCCTTGCCACTCATGATCAATTGCACCGGCCCGATCCCCAGCGGGTCGGGGGACACCCCGATGACCACCAACTCGCCGCGGTGGGACAGCCCGTCCACGGTCGCTGCGATGGCCTCGGAGTTGGCCGCGGTGGCCAGGACGACCTTGGCGCCGCCGAGGGACTGCAGGGCGTCCGCGACGGGGGTGGCCGCCGTGCTGTCGACGTAGTGGTGCGCGCCGAGCTGCTTGGCGAAGTCGGCCTTGGCGGCGCCACGGGCGATGGCCACGGTCTCGAAGCCCATCGCGGCCGCGTACTGCACGCCGAGGTGGCCGAGACCACCGATCCCGAGGACGGCGACCAGGTCGCCCGGCCGGGCGGGGCTGCGCCGCAGCCCGTTGAACGTGGTCACGCCCGCGCAGGCCATCGGCGCCGCCTCGGCCGCCGGAAGCGCCTCCGGGATGCGGGCCAGGGCGTCGGTCGGCGCGATCACCACGTCCGCGTAGCCGCCGTCGTACGCCCAGCCCGGGACCTTGAGGTTCTGGCACACCACGAAGTCGCCCTGCCGGCACGGCGGGCAGTGGTGGCAGCTGCCGCCGAACCAGCCGACGGCCACCCGGTCGCCCACGTGCCAGCCGTCGTCCGCGTCCGCGCCCAGCGCCTCGATGCGCCCGGCGATCTCGTGCCCGGGGACCAGCGGAAACCGTACGCCCGGGACCTGGGCGTCCACGAAGACGGCATCGCTGTGGCAGATCCCGCAGGCGTCCACGGCCACCCTGACCTGCCCGGGGCCGGGTTCCGGCACCTCGCGCTCGACGATCTCGAACGGGCGTTGGGCGGCGGCGACCTGGGCGGCGCGATAACTCCTCATACGGCTCTCCGGGGGCGTGCGGCGGGAATGTGCGGACGGCCCCCGTTCCAGCAGACCACCTCCGGGCCGATCACGCGCGCGCAGACACCCGGCGCGTGCCGGTGCCGTCGGCGCCGCCGCGGGCCGATACTTGAACCGCCGGACCGGCCCGCCCACCAGGAGGTACCCGTGAAGATGCTGATCAACGTGCCGGAGACCGTCGTCGGGGATGCGCTGCGGGGGATGGCCGCCGCGCATCCGGAGCTGGTGGTGGACGCCGAGAACCGGGTGGTGGTGCGCCGGGACGCACCGGTGGCGGAGAAGGTGGCGCTGGTGTCCGGGGGCGGCAGCGGGCACGAGCCGCTGCACGCGGGCTTCGTCGGGCCCGGGATGCTGGACGCGGCGTGCCCCGGAGAGGTGTTCACCTCGCCCGTACCGGACCAGATGGTGCGGGCGGCGGCCGCGGTGGACAGCGGGCGCGGGGTGCTGTTCGTGGTGAAGAACTACACCGGGGACGTGCTCAACTTCCAGATGGCGGCGGAGCTGGCGGAGGACGAGGGGATCCAGGTCGCCAGCGTGCTGGTGGACGACGACGTGGCGGTGACGGACTCGACGTTCACGGCCGGGCGGCGCGGCACGGGCGCGACGCTGTTCGTGGAGAAGATCGCCGGAGCGGCGGCCGAGGAGGGCATGCCGCTGGAGCGGGTGGAGGCGGTGGCCCGGCAGGTCGTCCGGTCCTCGCGCAGCTTCGGGGTGGCTCTGAGCGCGTGCACGACGCCGGCCAAGGGCAGCCCGACGTTCGATCTGCCCGCCGGTGAGCTGGAGTTGGGCGTGGGCATCCACGGCGAGCCGGGGCGGGAGCGGCGGCCGATGATGACCTCGCGGGAGATCGCGGACTTCGCGCTGGACGCGGTCCTGGAGGACCTCGAACCGCGGCTGCCGGTACTGGTGCTGGTCAACGGCATGGGCGCGACCCCGCTGCTGGAGCTGTACGGGTTCTCCGCGGAGGTGCGCCGGGTGCTCGACGAGCGCAAGGTGGCGGTGGCCCGTACGCTCGTCGGCAACTACGTGACGTCGCTGGACATGGCGGGCTGCTCGGTGACGCTGTGTCAGGTGGACGGGGAGCTGCTGCGGTTGTGGGACGCGCCGGTGCAGACGGCCGGGCTCCGGTGGGGCCGGTAGCGGAGCCGCCGGCGGGCCCGGGCCGTTTACCCGTCCCGGTGCTCGTGTATGTAGCTGGGTACCCGTTGCCGCAGGTGAACCGAGAGCAACTCGATCTTTAGGAGAGTGGTCCGTGTCCGGAACGGCCCTGGATGCCGCGTTCTTCGTACGCTGGATGACGGCGGCGGCCGCCGCCATCGACCGGGAGGCGGAGCGGCTCACCGAGCTGGACTCGGCCATCGGTGACGCCGACCACGGCACGAACATGCAGCGTGGTTTCGCGGCCGTGGTGAAGATGGTGGAGGCCGAGCCGCCGGCCACGCCCGGGGCGGTGCTGACCGCGGCCGGGCGGCAGCTGATCTCCAGCGTGGGCGGGGCGTCCGGACCGCTGTACGGCACGCTGCTGCGGCGTACGGGGAAGGCGTTGGGCGACGCGGCGCAGGTGTCCGCCGAGGAGCTGCGGGCCGGGCTGGGGGCCGGGGTGCACGCGGTGGGGCAGCTCGGCGGGTCGGCGCCGGGTGACAAGACCATGCTGGATGCGCTGGTGCCCGCCGTCGAGGCGCTGGCCACGTCCTTCGAGGCGGCGGCCGGGGCGGCCGGGGAGGGCGCGCGGTCGACGGTGCCGATGCTGGCCAAGAAGGGGCGGGCGAGCTATCTCGGCGAGCGCAGCATCGGTCACCAGGACCCGGGGGCCACGTCCTCGGCGCTGCTGTTCGGGGCACTCGCCGAGGTGGCGAAGTGAGCGGCGGGGGTGAAGTGAGCGGCCAGGGCCCGGCCGGCGGTGCGGAGGCGCTGGTCGGGGTGGTGCTGGTGTCGCACAGCGGCCCGGTCGCGGAGTCCGTGGCCGCGCTGGCCGTCGGGCTGGCCGGGGGCGGCACCAAGGCGCCGGTGGCCGCCGCGGGCGGCACCCCGGACGGCGGGCTGGGCACCAGTGCGGAGCTGATCACGGAGGCGGCCCGGCGGGTGGACCGCGGGGCGGGGGTGGCGCTGCTGGTCGATCTGGGCAGCGCGGTGCTGACCGTCAAGGCGCTGCTCGCCGAGGAGGACGAGCTCCCCGAGGGCGCGCGGCTGGTGGACGCCCCCTTCGTGGAGGGTGCGGTGGCCGCGGTGGTCACCGCCTCGGCCGGGGCGGATCTGGACGCGGTCGCGGCGGCGGCCGGGGAGGCGTACGGCTACCGGAAGCAATGAGCGGGCGGGGCGGCCCCGTTCGGCCGCTTCCGGCCCGCTTTCGCCCCCGGCACTCCTCGCGTCAGGGCTTGCGGGCGACGGCCGCGTAGCAGGCGGCCTCGGCGTCGGTGACGTGGGTGGCGTCGGCGGGGTCGTCCGGCCGCCACTGGTGGGAGAGGGTGATGCCCGGTTCCAGCAGGTCCCAGCCGTCGAAGAAGCGGAGGAACTCGGGGCGGGAGCGGAACTGCAGGCGGGTCCCGGCATCGCCGTAGATCTTGATGATCTTCTGCATCGTCTCGGGGGCGAAGTCCGCGGTGGCGTGGCTCATGGCGAGCGTGGAGCCGCTGGGGAGGGCCGCCTTGAGGGTTTCGACGATGGTGTGGGCGCGGTCCCGGCCGTCGTCGGGGACGAAGTGCATCAGGGCGTTGAGGCTGAGGGCGACCGGCCGGGAGAGGTCGAGGGTGTCGAGGAGTTGCGGCGCGCCGAGGATGCCCACGGGGTCGGTGACGTCGGCCTGGACGTAGGCGGTGCGGCCCTCGGGGGTGCTGAGCAGCAGGGCCGCGGCGTGCGCGAGGACGATCGGGTCGTTGTCGGTGTAGACGATCCGGGCGTCGGGGGCGCTGCCCTGGGCGATGTCGTGCAGGTTGGGCGGGGTGGGGATGCCGGTGCCGATGTCGAGGAACTGGCGCAGGCCGGACTCGGCGAGCAAGCGGGTGGCGCGGTGCATGAACTCGCGGTTGATGCGGGCCGCGACCAGTGCGGAGGGGAACACCCCGAGCACGCTGCCGGCGGCCATCCGGTCGGCGAGGAAGTTGGTCTTGCCGCCCAGGAAGTAGTCGTAGATCCGGGACGAGTGGGCCCGGTCCAGCTGTAGGTCCACCACGGGCTCGTGCTCGTTCATCGTCCGCTGCCTCCCCAGGTACGGCTCACACTCGGGTCCGGCGCCGCCGGTCGGGCGGGCCAGGGGCGCACGCGAAGGAAGCGTGCGCCCCCAGCGCGGCCTTTCGGCCGTTGTGCGCGGGACTGTGGGAGCTCTGCCCGGTGACGGCCGGATCATGCGGGGCGCACACCCGCGCAGGCAGTGACAGTCCGCCAGGTCGGTGTCACGATTCGTCACATGCCATCGTCATGGGTAGTCATATGAATACGCAGCGGAAGATTTTTGCGCCCCTCGTGCCACAAACGGGCCCTGTTTCCTGTTCATTGGAGGGTGAGGGCAAACCGTCCTCCCGCTGTCCCCGGGACACCGACACCCGGTCAGCGGTGCACGGCAAACGGAACGAGGACTGCTCGTGAGCGCAGACCGGGACCGACTTCTACCGGCGTGCGCCCCGGCGCACACCCTCATCACGGAGTTAGCCGCGCTCCCCCGGTGCCCGCTTCCGCCCGTGACACCGGCCCGGTCCGACCGCCAATTGTCCATAACCTTCGAGGCGTTCCTCGCCACCCATGCCCGCAAGTGGCTGACCTATGCCTATCTGCACACGGGCAGCGAGCCCGCGGCCCGCGAGGTCACGCTGGCCGCCTACGAGCAGCTCGGCCGGCTGTGGCCGCACGCGCTGCGGCAGGCGTCGGTGGAGGCGTACGCCTGGTCGGTCCTCAAGGAGCGGGTGGTGGAGTGGCTCTACGACCACCAGCAGCCCACCGCCCTCACCGAGACCGCCGCCTTCGCCGTGGTCACCCATGCCCTGCTGCGCGAGTGCCAGCAGCAGTTCGCCATGCTGGAAAGCCAGTTGGGGCTGTACGCGGCGATCGCCAGACTGCCGGAGCGGCAGTGCGACGTGATCGTGCTCCGGCACGTCATCGGCTACAGCGACGCCCAGATCGGCGCCCTGCTCGGCGTCGACGAAGTCACCGTCCGCTCCTACGCGAGCCGCGGCAAGCGCAAGCTCGCCGCGGCGCTCGGTATCGATCAGGGAAATCCCAGGGGGAACTGACCATGTCGCACACCCATTCCACCGGGCGGCGGGAAACCGTCGAGACGCTGCTCAGCGCCGCCGCCGCGGTCGCCGGGACCGGCGGGCCGGCGGGCCTGTACGGTCCCGGCGGGTTGACGCCGCCCGGTGGCCCCGGCCGGATCGGCGTCCCCGTACCGGCGGGTGCCCTCGCGGCGGACGGGGCAGGGCCGGCCGGGCTGCCGGGCCGGGCCGACCGGGCGGCGCCGAGCGGCTATCCGAGCGCCCGGGACGAGGCCACCCATGAACTCCAGCTGGCCTGTGCGCTGGTGGTGAACGCCGCGCCGGCCGCGGCCAGCCTGGAGCGGCTGGTCGACGACCACCACATCGATCCCGAGGGCGCACTGGTCTTCGCCTGTCTGCTGCACATCACGGGCCGCACCGACGCGGCGCACTTCTGGTGGCACTTCGGCGCCGGCGCCGGCAGCCGGACCGCCGCCTACTGCCTGTACCTCTCGCACCGCCGCAACGGCGAGTACCGCGACGCCGCGTACTGGCGGGAGCAGGCCGCGCACGGGCCCGACGAGGAGCGTCCCTCGGTGGCCGCGTTCGACGAGAAGCAGCTGCTCCCGGACGCGGCCCGGCACAACCTCCTGGTCCAGTGGCACAGCGGGCTCGCCCCGACCCTGCCGGCCGCCCTGGAGCACGTGATCAACCAGCTCGTCGTGGACAGCGACGACGAGGACTTCGGCGAGATCCCGCGCCCCTCCCCCACCCTGGTCCGGGACCTCGGCCGGACCTGGTAGCCGGGCGGCCGGCGGGGCAGGTGGTCACAGGAAGCTGACGCCCTGGGCGAGCGGGAGGTCCGCCGAGTAATTGACGGTGTTGGTGGCCCGGCGCATATAGGCGCGCCAGGCGTCGGAGCCGGACTCGCGGCCGCCGCCGGTCTCCTTCTCCCCGCCGAAGGCGCCGCCGATCTCCGCCCCCGACGTGCCGATGTTGACGTTGGCGATCCCGCAGTCGGACCCGTCGGCGGCGAGGAAGCGTTCGGCCTCGCGCTGGTCGCGGGTGAAGATGCTGGAGGACAGCCCCTGCGGCACGTCGTTGTGCAGCGCGAGCGCCTCGTCGAAGGTGCGGTAGGTCAGGACGTAGAGGATCGGCGCGAAGGTCTCGGTGCGGACGATCGCGTGCTGCTCGGGCATCCGCACGATCGCCGGGCGCAGGTAGGCGGCCTCCGGCGCCTCGTCCGCCAGACACCGCTCGCCACCGGTCAGCAGCTTCCCGCCGGCCCGCTGCGCGGCGGCCAGCGCCTTTGACATCGCCGTGCGGGCGGCGGGGCCGATCAGCGGGCCGACCAGCGTGGCCGGGTCGAACGGGTCGCCCACCGGCAGCTGTCGGTACGCGTGGACGAGGCGCGTGAGGAAGCGGTCGGCGACGTCCTCGTGGACGATCAGCCGGCGCAGCGTCGTACAGCGCTGGCCCGCGGTGCCGGCGGCGGAGAAGACCACGGCGCGGACGGTCAGGTCCAGGTCGGCCGACGGGGTGACCACGGCGGCGTTGTTGCCGCCGAGTTCGAGCAGGCAGCGGCCGAACCGGGCGGCCACCCGGGGCGCGACCTCGCGTCCCATGCGGACCGAGCCGGTCGCGCTGACCAGGGCCACCCGCGGGTCGTCGGCCAGCCGCTCCCCGCAGTCCCGGGCGCCGAGCAGCAGCCGGTGCACCCCGGCGGGCGCGCCGGTGTCGGCGGCGGCCCGGGCGAGCAGCGCGTCGCAGGCCAGCGCGGTGAGCGGGGTGAGCTCGGACGGCTTCCAGACCACCGGGTCGCCGCAGACCAGGGCGATCGCGGTGTTCCAGGACCACACGGCGACCGGGAAGTTGAAGGCGGAGAGCACCCCGACCACGCCGAGCGGGTGCCAGCTCTCGGAGAGCCGGTGACCGGGGCGTTCGCCGGCGATGGTGCGGCCGTAGAGCTGGCGGGACAGGCCGACCGCGAAGTCGCAGATGTCGATCATCTCCTGGACCTCACCGAGCGCCTCGGAGCGGATCTTGCCGGCCTCGATGGTGACCAGGTCGGCGAGGTCCTCCTGATGGGCGGTCAGCAGCGCGCCCAGCCGCTTGACCAGCGCCCCGCGCCGCGGCGCGGGCACCGTGCGCCACTCCTGGAACGTCCGGTGCGCCTCGGCGACGGCCGCGTCGATCTGCTCCGGCGTGGTGGCGGCGAGGCCGGCGAGGAGGCCGCCGGTGAGGGGCGTACGGGCGGGGAGGGTCCGGCCGGCGGCGGCGGTGACGGCGTCGAGGTCGGCGCCGCAGCGGCGGAGGGCGGTGGCCGCGCGGGCGCGCAGCGCGGCGGTGTCGGGGAGCCAGGGGCCGGCGGGGGTGGCGGCGGGCATGTCGCGCTCCTGGGGTGAGAAGGGGCCAAGGGGTGTTCAGGGGGCGGGGACGGGTTCCGCGTCGATCAGTTCCCCGTGGTCCAGGGCGCGTAGCGCGGCACCCGCCCGGAGGGTGAACAGCGCCTGCCGCAGCGAACGGTCCTGCTGCCCGGCGTAGAGCGCGAACGGGTCGGCCACCGGGCGGCCGATCGCCTCGGACAGCCGGTCGGCGTCGAAGGGCGCGCCGGCCAGGTCCGCGTCGTGGCGGCCCGCCCCCGTCAGGTTGGAGCGGAAGATGCCGGCGGCGGAGCGCGGCAGGAAGTCCTCGTAGACGATCGGGTGGGCGGTGACCCAGCCGTGGGTGAGCAGGCCGGCCAGGTCGGCGGGCGGGCGCCGGCCGTCCCGGGGGCGCGCGGGCTCCGGGCGGTAGGTGAAGAACGCCAGGTGGGAGACGGCGAGTTGGTGTTCGGAGCCGGGGAAGCCCTGGAGCCAGAGGCAGCGGGCGGTCTGCTGCCGGTCGGCGCCCGGGCGCAGTACCGTCCGGCGGTCGGTCTCGGCCATGAGGTGGTCGTAGCGGGCCCGGCCGGCGCGGGTGAGGGCGATCCCGCGCGCCTCGACCTCGCCGAACCGGACGCGCAGTGCGCCGCGGGTGAGCCGGCCGTCGGGCTCGCGGAAGGTCCGGGTCTCGGCCAGGGCCCGGAAGGAGGTCTGGCGCAGCAGGACGTCCGGGCCCTCCCAGCGCGGGGGCCCCTGGATCCGGTCGATCATGGTGATGCCGCGTTCGCCCATGCGGCGGTGGAGGGCGTCGATGTCGAGGACGCGCGGGGTCAGGTGGTTGAGGTGGGTGGTCGTCACCCCGCCGATGTCGGCGGCGACGGCCGAGACCCGTTCCAGTTCGGCGTACCAGGCGCGGTCGACCGGCTCCGGTGAGAGGGCGAACGCGGCGGCCGCGAGGGTGAGGAAACGTTCGGCCTGGGGGTCGGGGAGCCCGCCCTCCGCCTCCGCGCGGGCGGCCAGGGTGAGGAGTTCGGGCGGGAAGAGCTGCCGGCGGGCGAGGAAGGCGTCGAGCCGGGCGGCGAGGTCCGAGCCGAAGAAGCGGCGGTCGGAGGTGGTCAGGAGGGAGGTGAAGACCCGGAAGGGGTTGCGTTCCAGTTCCTCGGGGGCGGTCGGCCGGAAGGCGGTGGAGACGACCGGCACCGCGCCCTCGCCGCCGTCCCGCAGGTCGTAGAAGCCCACCGGGTGCATGCCGAGCGCCGCGAAGACCTGGGCGGCCTGCCGGAGTTCCTCCGGTGTGCCGACGCGGATGGCGCCGTGCCGTTCCACGCCGACCCGGGCCGGGCCGCCGAGCCGGCCGGCCTCCGGGTCCCGGGCCGTGACCTCGTCGTTGATCTGCCCGGTCACCTCCAGCAGCGTGGTGTACGCGGGGACTTCGGTGCCGTACATGCCGGACAGCCGGCGGGCGAACGCGGCGCGCAGTTGCCAGGTGGGGACCATACGCAGCTCCGGGGGACGGGGAGGGGACGGGTGCCGGGCGGGTCAGATGATGTGGGCCTCCGGGCGGGCCGCGGGCGGCGCGCCGTCGTCGAAGCGGGCCGCGGCGAGCGGGCCGATGTCGAGGAACGGCTCGCGGCCCAGGTAGAGGTCGCGGACGAGTTCGCCGACGGCCGGGGCCTGGAGGAAGCCGTGGCCGGAGAAGCCGGTGGCGTACAGGAACCGGCCGGGGCGGCCGGCCTCGCCGATCAGCGCGTTGCGGTCGGGGGTCATCTCGTAGAGGCCGGCCCAGCCGTCGACGACCGGGAGGCCGGCGAGGTCCGGGGCCCGGCGGGCCGCGGCGGCACGCAGCGGGGCCAGCCACTCGCGGCTGAACCCCCGCCCGAATCCCGGGGGTTGGCGGGGGTCGGAGAGGCCCATGAGCAGTCCGCCGGCGCCGTCGTTGTGGAAGTAGAGGGTGGAGCCGAAGTCGAGGGTGAAGGGGATCCGGGGCGGGGCGGGGTGCAGCGGGCCGGTGAAGGCGATCTGCCGGCGCAGCGGGGTGACCGGGAGGGCGACCCCGGCCAGCGCGCCGACGGCCCGGGACCAGGCGCCCGCGCAGCAGATGACGGTGGAGGTGCGGACCGTGCCGTGCGGGGTGTGCACGGCACGGATCACGCCGTCCGTGGTGTCGACGGCGGTGACCGGGCAGCGGGTGCGGACGGTCGCGCCGAGCCGGCGGGCGGCGCGCAGATAGCCGGCGACCGCGGCCCGGGGCAGGGCGTGGCCGTCGGTGGGTGAGTAGGCGGCGGCGACGATGCCGCGGGCGTCGACGTAGGGGCACAACTCCTGGGCGGCGCGCGGGCCGACGATGCGGCTGGGGACGCCGTGCCGGTTCTGGGTCTCGACGCCCTGGGTGAAGAGGGCCAGTTCGCGGTCGTCGGCGAGGAGGAAGAGGTAGCCGACGGTGGTCAGGCCGATGTCGGCGCCGGGCCGGCGGGCGAAGTCCCGCCAGGCGGCCAGGCTGCGCAGCCCGAGCCGGATGTTGAGCGGGTCGGAGAACTGGGCGCGGACGCCGCCGATCGGCTTGCCCGAGGAGCCGGAAGCGGGCCGGTCGCGTTCCAGCAGGAGCACCCGGCCGACGCCCGCCTCGGCCAGGTGGAAGGCGATGCTCGCGCCGATCACCCCGCCGCCGACGATCACCACGTCGGCCCGTCCGGGCAGGGGCTCCGGGGTCGTGGCCGATGCCGCGTCGGAAGCCATCCGGTCCGCCTTCCCGTGTCGCGGTGCGGGAGCCGGTGCCGGTCGGGCACCGGTGGTGCAGAGGATGACGGGCGTGCCGTCGCGCGTCCATGGGGCGGGCGGCGGACGCGGGGTCCCGGGTTCCGGAACTGCCGGGTTCCCGGTCCCAGGGTTCTGGGCGGGGCGGGGTTGCGCAAGGTGGCCGGCTGCTCCGGGCGCGCGGTCCGGTCACCCCGACGGGGCCGGTCGGCGCGCCCGCCGGGGCGCCCGCGCGCACGCTGGAGCGGCCGCCGTCGTGTCCGCCTGGAGGTCCCGGTGCCCGCAGCCGCCCGCTTCCGCGCCCTGGCCGTGCTGCTCGCGGCGGGCCTCGGCGCCGTCCTGCCGGCCGCGCCGGGGGTCCCCGCCGCCGTGCCGGTCCCGGGAGCCGGCCGGGGTTTGTTCGAGACCACGGACCTGGCGGTGTCCGGGCAGGGCGCGCACACGTACCGGATCCCGGCGCTGGCCACGCTGCCGGACGGCACGCTGATCGCGGCGTACGACCGGCGGAACCACAGCGCGGCCGATCTGCCGGGCGACGTGGACGTGATGGTGCGGCGCAGTGTCGACAAGGGGCGCACCTGGAGCGCACCGCAGGCGGCGGTGGACTACGACGGCGGGGTGGGCGCCGGGGACCCGAGCCTGCTGGTGGACCGGACGACCGGGCGGGTCTTCCTCTTCCACGCGTACGCGCCCAAGGGGGTCGGCTTCGGCACCGCGGGCACCGGCAACGCGCACGACAGCACCAGCGTGCTGCACACCGATTACAGCTGTTCCGACGACGGCGGCCGCAGCTGGCGGCACCGCCGGATCACCCGGTCCCTCAAGGACCCGTCCTGGCGCGGCATCTTCGCCTCCTCCGGGTCCGGCAGCCAGCTGTCCGGCGGGCGGCTGCTGCAGCAGTACGCGTTCCGCACGGCGGACGGCGGCATGTGGGCGGCGAGCGCGTACAGCGACGACCACGGGGCGACCTGGCACCTGGGGACGCCGGTGGGGCCGCGGATGGACGAGAACAAGACCGTCGAGCTGGCCGACGGGCGGGTGCTGCTCAACAGCCGCACCACGAGCACGCCCCGGCGGCTGGTCGCGCACTCGCGGGACGGCGGGCTGTCGTACAGCGCCCCGGTGGCCGACGACGAGCTGCCCGATCCGGCCAACAACGCCTCGATCCTGCGGTACGACCCGGCGGCGCCGGCCGGCCGGCCGCGGGCGCACTGGCTGCTGTTCAGCAATACGGCGAGCGCCCGGGCCCGGGAGAACCTCACCGTGCGGGGCTCGTGCGACGACGGGGAGAGCTGGCCGGTGTCCCGGACCGTGGTGCCGGGGCCGGCCGGGTACTCGACGCTGACCCGGCTGCCGGACGGCACGTTCGGGCTGCTCTACGAGTCCGGCCCGTACCGGAAGATCACCTTCGCCCGGTTCGACGGGGCGTGGCTGGGGATGCGCTGCCCGGGGCCGTCACCCGGGTGAACCGCCCCTTCACACGGACGGGTCCTCGACGGCGGGCGGCCAGGCCGGGCGGGCGCCGTCGGGGACGGCGGCCAGCGCATGGCCGACCGTCGGGTAGCAGGAGAAGACGCCGAGGGACTGGGTGCCGACCAGCAGCCGGAGCATCCGTACGCCGAGGGAGGCCAGCAGCAGCCGGCCCTCCAGGCGGCGGCAGAGCCATTCCAGGGCCAGCAGGCAGCTGAGTCCCCGGGAGTCGCAGAAGCGCAGGGCGGTCAGGTCCAGCACGAGGAAGCGGTGGCCGGCCGAGACCACCGACCGCGCTTCGGCGAGGAACGCCTGCTCGGTGCGGAGGTCGAGTTCTCCGCTGACCCGCAGCACCGCGCACTCCTCCGCCTCCACGACCGAGGTGACCGCCAACGACCGCATCTCCGAGCTCATGCCGTCCAGACTATGCGGCGCCGACGCCGGCACCACCGCTGCGGGCGGCCGGATCCGATCGGGCGGTCCCGGTGGGCCACGGGCACCCCACAGGAGCGGTACGGGCAGCCGCCCGGGGCCCCGTCCGGTGCAGAAGCGGTCCCGGGCGGGCAAAAACGGGCAGTTTTTCTGTCGCTACGGGCAGGACTCCGGTCGGCCCCGGTTGCTATAAACCTGATGCGGGCGGAAACGGGCAGGCCCGTGACCGAACGGAAGCCACCGGAAAACCACCGGACACCGGGCAGGAGTGAGCCATGAGGGCCGAGGAACGCCAGCACCGCATCCTCGCGCTGGCCCGGCAGTCCGGCCGGGTCGAGGTCGCCGATGCCGCGGCCGAGTTCGGCGTGGCCCGCGAGACCGTCCGGCGCGACCTGAGCGAACTGGAGCGCCGCGGGCTGGTCCGGCGGACGCACGGGGCCGCGTACCCGGTCGAGAGCGCCGGTTTCGAGACCACGCTCGCCCGGCGGGAGACCCAGCAGGTGGCCGAGAAGCGGCGGATCGCCGCGGCCGCCGCGGAGCTGGTCGGCTCCGCCGAGACGGTGTTCGTCGACGAGGGCTACACCCCGGAGCTGGTCGCCATGCTGCTGCCCACCGACCGACCGCTGACCGTGATCACCGCCTCGCTGCGGACCGCGTCCCTGGTCTCCGCCGCGGAGTCCGCCACCGTGCTGCTCGCCGGCGGCCGGGTGCGCTCCGGGACGCAGGCGACGGTGGGCTCCTGGGCCCGCGACATGCTCTCCCGGTTCGTGATCGACCTGGCGTTCCTCGGGGCGAACGGCATCTCCCGGGAGCACGGACTGACCACCCCCGACCCGGCGGTCGCGGAGGTGAAGGAGCAGGCCGTCCGCTCCTCGCGGCGGCGGGTGCTGGTCGGGGTGCACAGCAAATTCGGCGCCAGCAGCTTCTGCCGGTTCGCCGAGGTCGGCGACTTCGACACGATCGTCACCGACGCGGGGCTGTCCGCGCCGGAGGCCCACCGCTACTCCCTCCTGGGGCCGCAGGTGCTCCGGGTCTGACCCAAGGCCCGGACGAAACCGGTCCGCAGCACACCACCAGCCGCCGCCGAGGCCGCACCGCACCGCGGGCCCTCGTGCGGTTCCCCCACCGTGCCCCGGCACGACCTTGTATCCCCGTATCCCCGTATCCCCGTATCCCCGACATGCCGACATGCAGTGAAAAAGAGAGGTATGAGCCGTGCGAGCACGATCCCCCGGGCCACGCCGCGGCCCCCGCGCGGCGGGGCTCACCGCCCTGGCCCTGACCCTGTCGCTGTCCACCACCGGCTGCTACCGCGGCGCCGGTGACGCCGGCAACGACGGCCGCAACACCCTGAACGTCCTGATGGTCAACAACCCGCAGATGGTGGATCTGCAGCGGCTCACCGCCGAGCACTTCACCAAGGAGACCGGCATCAAGGTCAACTTCACCGTGCTGCCGGAGGACGACCTGCGCGACAAGATGAGCCAGGACTTCTCCAGCCAGGCCGGCCAGTACGACGTGGCCAGCGTCAGCAATTACGAGACCCCCATCTACGCCCGCAACGGCTGGCTGGCGGAGCTCGGCACCCGCGCCGCGAAGGACCGGGCGTTCGACCAGCACGACATCCTCCCGCCGCTCCGCAGCTCCCTCACCGCCGCCGACGGCAAGATCTACGCGGAGCCGTTCTACGGCGAATCGTCCTTCCTGATGTACCGCAAGGACCTGCTCAAGGCCGCCGGCCTGACCATGCCCGCGCACCCCACCTGGCACCAAGTGGCCGCACTGGCCGCCAAGTTGGACGGGTTCCGCAAGGGCATGAAGGGCATCTGCCTGCGCGGCCAGCCCGGCTGGGGCCAGCTGGCCGCCCCGCTGACCACCGTCGTCAACACCTTCGGCGGAACGTGGTTCGACAAGGACTGGAAGGCACGGGTCAACAGCCCGGAATTCACCCGGGCCACCCGCTTCTACGTCCATCTGGTCCGCAAGCACGGCGAGGCGGGCGCCCCGCAGGCCGGCTACACCGAGTGCCTCAACGACATGCAGCAGGGCAAGGTCGCCATGTGGTACGACGCCACCGCCGGCGCCGGCTCCCTGGAAACCACCGGATCCAAGGTCGCCGGCAGGATCGGCTACGCCCCCGCCCCGGTCGAGCGCACCCGCACCTCCGGCTGGCTCTACACCTGGGCCTGGGGCGTGCAGAAGGCCAGCACCCACCAGGACGCCGCCTGGAAGTTCATCCGCTGGGCCTCGGGCGCCGCGTACGAACGGCTGGTGGGCCGCGAACTGGGCTGGTCGAGGGTGCCCGGCGGCAAACGGGCCTCGCTCTACCGCAACCCCGACTACACCCGGTCCGCCGGCGCCTTCGCCGCGGCCACACAACAGGCCATCGGCTCGGCCCGGCCCGCCGACCCCGGCGTCCAGCAACGCCCCGCCCCCGGGATCCAGTTCGTCGGCATCCCCGAATTCTCCGACCTCGGCACCAAGGTCTCGCACGAGATCAGCGCGGCCATCGCCGGCAAGCAGAGCGTGCCCGAGGCCCTTACCGCGAGCCAGCGACTGGCGCAGGAGGTGTCCGATGCCTACGCAGACCACTGAACCGGCCCGGGAGGCCGCGTGCCCGGCAACACCGCCGGCCGGCGGACCGGTCGCCCGCGCCCGCCGCACCGGGCGGGCCAAGGACTGGGCCCGGCGCGCCCCGCTCCTGCCCGCCCTGGTCTTCCTGATCGCCGTCACCCAGCTCCCGTTCGTGGCGACGGTGGTGATCTCCTTCACCCGCTGGAACGCGCTCGCCCCCGACCACCGCGGCTTCGCCGCCCTCGCCAACTACCGGGCGGTCTTCACCGATCCGGCACTGCGGTCCTCGGTGGGCACGACGGTGCTGCTGACCGTGACCGTGGTGCTGGTCAGCCTGGTGCTCGGGCTGGGCCTGGCGCTGCTGCTGGACCGCAGCTTCCGCGGCCGCGGCATCGTCCGGACGCTGCTCATCACCCCGTTCCTGGTCGTTCCGGTGGCCTCCGCACTGCTGTGGAAGCACGCCCTCTACAACGCCTCCTACGGGCTGATCAACGGCTCGCTCACCTGGATATGGGGCCTGTTCGGCAGTGACCACGCACCGCAGCCGGACTGGATGACCGCTGTGCCGCTGGCCTCGGTCGAGGTGTCGCTGATCTGGCAGTGGACCCCGTTCATGATGCTGATCCTGCTGGCCGGGCTGCAGAGCCGGGCGGCCGACGCGGTCGAGGCGGCCCGGATGGACGGGGCCTCCACCTTCGACATCTTCCGCTACCTCACCCTGCCGCATCTGCGCCGCTACCTCGAACTGGCCGCGCTGCTGGGCACCGTCTACGTCGTCCAGAACTTCGACGCGGTGTTCACCATCACGTCCGGGGGCCTGGGCACCGCCAACCTCCCGTACGCCATCTACCAGACCTTCTACCAGGCCCACGACTACGGACGGGCGTCCGCGCAGGGCGTCGTCGTGGTCGTGTGCTCCCTGCTCGTGGCGACCTTCGCGCTGCGTACCGTCTCGTCCCTGCTGCGCGAGGAGGTCACCCGATGAACCGCGCACCCCTGACCCGGCGCCCACGGCGGACCGGGAGCCTGCTGGGCCTGGCGGCCTGGCTGTGCGGGATCGCCTTCTTCCTGCCCGTCGCCTGGATGGTGCTGACGTCCTTCCACAGCGAGGCGGACGCCGCGACCAACCCGCCGAGCGTCGGCGCGGGGCTGAGCCTGCACGGCTACCGGGAGTTCTTCGGCGCGGACAGCGGCGTCAGTCCCTGGCCGCCGCTGCTCAACTCCCTGACGGCATCGGTGGTTTCCACCCTGCTCGTGCTGGCGCTCGCCGTCCCGGCCGCGTACGCCCTGGCCATCAAGCCGGTACGGAAGTGGAGCGACGTCCTCTTCTTCTTCCTCTCCACGAAGATGCTGCCGCTGGTGGCCGGCCTGCTGCCGGTGTACCTCGTCGCCCAGAACACCGGGCTGCTCGACAGCGTCTGGCTGCTGGTCATCCTCTACACGTCGATGAACCTGCCGATCGCGGTGTGGATGATGCGCTCGTTCCTCGCCGAGGTGCCGGTGGAGATGCTGGAGGCGGCCTCGATCGACGGTGCCGGGCTGACCACCACGCTGACCCGCATCGTGGCCCCGGTCGCCCTGCCCGGCATCGCCGCGACCGCGCTGATCTCGTTCATCTTCAGCTGGAACGAGCTGCTGTTCGCCCGGGTCCTGACCGGGATCGTGGCCGGCACCGCACCGGTGTTCCTGACCGGACTCGTGACCAGCCAGGGCCTGTTCCTGGCCAAGGTGTGCGCCGCCGCCACCGTCATCTCGCTCCCGGTGCTCGTCGCCGGGTTCGCCGCCCAGGACAAACTCGTCCAGGGCCTGTCGCTCGGAGCCGTGAAATGACTCGCGGCCGTGCAACGAAGGGAACCGTGAAATGAAGGCCGCACTGATCAGCGCCCCCGGCAAGGTCGAGGTCACCACCGTGGACGACCCCACCCCCGGGCCGCGCGAGGTCGTGGTCCAGGTCGCCGCCTGCGGGCTGTGCGGCACCGATCTGCACATCCTCCAGGGCGAGTTCGCACCCACCCTGCCGGTCGTCCCGGGCCACGAGTTCGCCGGTACGGTCGTCGCGACCGGCAGCGCGGTCACCGAGCTCGCCGAGGGCGACCGGGTGGCCGTCGACCCCTCCCTGTACTGCCACGAGTGCCACTACTGCCGGATCGGCCGCAACAACCTCTGCGAGCGCTGGGCCGCGATCGGGGTGACCACGGCCGGCGGCGCCGCCGAGTTCGCCGTGGCCCCGGTCGCGAACTGCGTCAAGCTGCCCGACCACGTCCGCACCGAGGACGCGGCCCTGATCGAGCCGCTGTCCTGCGCGGTCCGCGGCTACGACATCCTGCGCTCCCAGCAACTGGGCGGCCAGGTGCTGATCTACGGGTCGGGCACGATGGGCCTGATGATGCTGGAGCTGGCCAAGCGGACCGGTGCGGCCGGCGTGGACGTCATCGACATCAACCCCGAACGGCTGGCCACCGCCCGCACACTGGGCTGCAGCAACGCCGCCGGCTCCGCCGACGAGCTGGACCGGCCGCGCGGCTGGGACGTGGTCATCGACGCCACCGGCAACGCACGCGCCATCCAGGACGCGCTCGGCCGGGTCGGCAAGGGAGGCACGTTCCTCCAGTTCGGCGTGGCCGACTACGCCGCCCGCGCCGTCATCGAGCCGTACCGGATCTACAACCAGGAGATCACCATCACCGGCTCGATGGCCGTCCTGCACAGCTACGAACGCGCCGCGGAACTCTTCGCGGCGGGCGTCCTCGACCCGGAGGTCTTCATCAGCGACCGCCTCCCCCTGGACCACTACGCCGAGGCGATCGGCCGGTTCCAGGGCGGGCAGGGCCGCAAGATCCAGGTCTGCCCGTAGGACGTCTCCGGCCCTCACTCCGCCCGGCGCGCCGGCGCGAGCTCGCCGTGCAGCAGCGCGCTGCCGAGCGGGGTGAGGGCATGGACGACGCAGCCGCCGTCGCGCCGGCTGCGGGCCAGGTTGGCCTCGCGCAGCGCGCTGACGTGCTCGCTGGCCGACGGCGCGGAGACCCGTAGCCGGCGGGCCAGTTCACCGGTGGTGGCGGGCGCGTCGAGGGCCGCGAGGACCCGGGCCCGGGTGCGGCCGAGCAGGGCGGACAGCGCCTCCGGGCGGCAGCCGCGGGCGGCGTCCGGCGCCCAGCCGGTTCCGTGTTCCACCGGGTGGACGAGGACCGGCGGCAGGCCGGGGTCGGCGAGCGCGATGGGCCGGCGCCAGCAGAAGTGGGACGGGATCAGCCGCAGCCCGCGGCCGCGCAGATGCAGCTCGCGCTCGCAGGGATAGTCCACGGACAGCACCGGCGGGTCCCAACGCGCGGACGGGCGAAGGGAGTTGAGCATGCCGTCCACCCCGCCGCGGCAGAACGCGCGGGTCCGGGTGCCGCGGTCGCAGCCGACCGTGGCGGCCACCTCGGTCCAGTCCGGCGCGACCACCGCACGGTGCACCTCCGCAAGGGCGGTGGCCAGTTGGTCGAGCGGCTGCCGGCTGCCCGCGGCCAGCGCACCGGTCCAGCGCGGCAGCCGGGCCGGCAGCGCGGCCCGGGCGGCCTCCGCGACCAGCCGGTCGGCGGGGGTGTCGCGGAGCGCCGCCAGGCCCGCGGCGAGCCCGTCGCGGGCCGCGTCGGGGGTGAGGAAGTCCGGGAAGTAGCGGGCGCCGGCCGGGGCGAGGACGCTGATCAGCCGGGCGGCCCGGGCCAGCCCGCGCGCGTCCAGCTCGCGCCGGGCCCGGGCCCGCCAGGCCGCGTACACCGGCACTCCAGGACCGGCCGGCACCAGCTGGTGCACCGCCAGCACCGTTTCCCAGAGCGGATCGGGTTCCGCGGCGATCTGCACCCGCGCGACGTCCCGGTCCTCGAAGTGGATGCGCAACATGCGGCCCCCGCAGCATGCTCATGACCCCGTTGCCGGAGCCCTGTGTTCCGGGCCTCCCCCGGGCCCCGCCGTCAGCCTGCCGGGCCGGGGACGGGGTGTCCAGGGCGGGGGCCGGCCGGCCGTGTGCACAGGTGGTGAAGGCGGGGGGGCGCGGGACGCGGTGCGCGAGCGGCCCGGCGGCCGGTTCCGGGCACGGGACGGGGCCTTGGCGGGCCCCGGAGGTCAGCCGCCGGCCGTGAGCCGCTCGGCGAGCCGGGCCAGGAACACCCGCTGCCCCGTCACCAGCCGCCCGTGCGCCTCGTCCGGGGAGAACCACGCCACCCGGTCGATCTCCGGGAAGCTGCGGACCGTGCCGGAGCCGCGCGGCCATTCCATGGTGAAGGTGCCGGGCACGATCCGTTCCGGGTCGAGATCGCCCTCGACGGCCCACACGGTCACCACCTTGCCCCCGGACTGCCGGGTCTCCCCCAACGGCAGGTAGGTGCCGTCGGGCGGCGGCATCCCGAGCTCCTCCTCGAACTCCCGCCGGGCGGCGGCCCACGGCTCCTCGGGCGGCAGGTACTCCCCCTTGGGCACGGACCAGGCGCCCGCGTCCCGCCGGGCCCACAGCGGTCCGCCCATGTGCGCCAGCAGCACCTCGACGCCGGGCCCGCCGCTGCGGTACACCAGCAGCCCGGCGCTGCGCCGCGCCGCCACGGCCTACGCCTCCCCGCCGGGATGCGCGGCGAGGACGGTGCCCACCGTGTCCGCCTCGGCGGCCGTCTTGTCGTCCCGGTAGCGCACCACGCGCGCGAACCGCAGCGTCACCCCCGCCGGGTAGCGCGAGGACGTCTGCAGCCCGTCGTAGGCGATCTCCACGACGAGTTCCGGCCGCACGATCACCACATGCCCGTCGTCGGACACCGCGAGCTCCCGCAGCCGCTCGGTCTGCCAGCCGAGGACGGTGTCGGTGAGCCCCTTGAAGGTCTTGCCGAGCATGACGAACCCGCCGTCCGGGTCGCGGGCGCCCAGGTGGAGGTTGGACAGCTTTCCGGTGCGCCGGCCGTGCCCCCACTCCGCCGCGAGCACCACCAGATCCAGGGTGTGCACCGGCTTCACCTTCAGCCAGGCGGCACCCCGGCGGCCCGCGCTGTACGGGGCGTCGAGCGCCTTGACCATCACGCCCTCGTGGCCGCGGTCGAGCGTCCGGGTCCAGAACTCCTCGGCGGCCGCGCGGGCCGCGGGATCGGCCGGGTCCTCGACCACACAGCGCCGCACCCGCATCGGCTCCGGCACCAGCCGCGCCAGCTCCGCATGCCGCCGGGCGCCCGGCAGTTCCAGCAGTTCCCGGCCGTCCACCGCCAGCACGTCGAAGAAGACCACGGACAGCGGCAGCGCGGCCTGCGCGGCGGCGACATCGACCCGTGAGCCGAACCGGCCCGCGACCTGCTGGAACGGCACCGGACGGCCGCTTCGTCCGAGGGCGATCACCTCACCGTCGAGGATGAAGCGGTCGGCCGGCAGCTCCCGGGCGGCGGCGGTCACCTCGGGCAGCCGCCCGGTGACCTCGTCCAGTGTGCGGGTGTAGATCCGTACGTCCGGGCCGTCCCGGTGCACCTGGACGCGGATGCCGTCGAGCTTCTCCTCGACGGCGCAGGCCCCCAGTTTGTCGAGGGCCTCGGCCACGGACTTCGCGCTGTGCGCCAGCATCGGCCCGACCGGCCGGCCGACGGTCAGCCGGAAGCGGGTCAGTGCCGCCGGCCCCTCCGCGAGCAGCTCCCGGGCCACGTCCTGCAGCGAGCCGGCGAGCATCACCGCCCGCCGCACGTCCTCGGCCGGCACCTCGGTCGCCGCGGCCAGCCCCTCGACCGCGAGGGCGTCCAGCGCGCCCTGGCGCACCTCGCCGGTGAGCAGCGCGACCAGGAACCGCTGTTCCTCGGCGGTCGCCGCGCCCAGCAGCTCCCGCACCCGCCGGCGCCGCTCCGCCTGCGCCCCGGCCCCGGCGACCCCGGCCAGCCCGGTCAGCGCCGCGTCCGCCTCCTCCACGGTCAGCGTGGCCCGCTCCGCCGCCGGGACCGGCTCGCGCAGCACGCTCCAGCCGACCCCGATCCGCCCCTGGGGCAGCCGCCCGGCCAGATACGGGATGACCACCGGGACGTCCTCCGGCGCCGCGGCCCGGAACAGCCCGGCCAGCAGCGCGATCTTCCGCGACCGCGCGGAGGTCGCGGCCACCTCCCCTGACACCTGCGCGAGATCGGCCAGCAACATAGGGCCATGGTGCCTCCGTACGGCCCGCGGCGCAGGTGGGCCCGCCGTGAAGTAGCCTCACCCACAAGCAATTTCTGCCCCGAACGGGCTGCTGCCGGCTCAGCCGGTTCCCCCGGTGGCGCGCGAGGGGCGATGCCGATCGGAGGTTGCGCGATGGACCCGGAGGACCTCATGGCGGAGGCGGCCCGGCTCGCCACCGAATCCGTGGAGAACGGCTGGGGCGGCCCCTTCGGCGCGGTGCTCACCCGCGACGGCGAGATCATCGCCCGCGGCCAGAACCGCGTCCTGCTCACCGGCGACCCCACCGCGCACGCCGAGGTGGAATGCATCCGCGCGGCCGTGCGCCGGCTCAACCCCGAGGCCCCCTCCATTTCCCGGCAGCGCCAGGGCGAAAGCACCCTGGCGTACGTACCGCGCCCGGAAGGCTCCTCCGATCCGGTACCCGCCCGCGCCCGGATGCTGCAAGGCTGCTCGATCTACGTCAGCGGCGCACCGTGCCCGATGTGCCTGAGCGCCCTCTACTGGGCGCGGCTGGACGCGGTGTATTTCAGCTGCGATCTGGAGGAGACCCGGAAACTGGGATTCGACGACTCGTTCCAGTACGAGGAATTCGGCAAACCGATCGACCGGCGCGCGATCACGATGGAGCAGCTCCACCCCGAGCTGGGCGCCCGCGCCTACGACGCCTGGCGGGCACGGGCGGACCGGCACTGGTACTGAAGTTCCCGTCCGCCCGCGGGCGGCCTGCTCACTCGTACATCACGTACTCCGGCTGCGGCCTGAGCGCCAGCACCTCCTTCGGCGTCATCAGGCGGCTGCCGCCCTCCGCGTCCTCCTCGTAGAAGAGCTTGAAACCGGTGTGCAGCCCGTCCGGCAGATCGCGCACCAGCCGCTTCCAGGTACCGCGTTTGAGCCCCGGCGAGCCGATGCCGTCGGCGCTCTTGATCAGCGCCACGCCCGGCTGCGGCCGCAGCGCGGACTGCTCCCGTACGACGGACGTGGCGACCTGATGGAAGACCAGCGGTTTCTCCGGCAGGTCGTGCGCCTCGACCAGCCCCGACAGATAGCGGGCCACCGAGGTCAGCTCATGGCCGTCGGTCCGCCCGTAGGAGTCGCCCGGTATCCCGCCGGGGCCCATCTCCCACTCGGGGTCCAGTGCCACCCCCACGTCCGGGTGGACCAGCCACTCCCGCAGCGCCTTGACCTCGTCGAGCACCGCCGCCCGCCCGGGCTGGACGTTCAGCAGCAGCATCGCTCGGCGGCGCCGCGCCAGCCGGTGGAAGCGGGCGATGGTCGCGGCGGGCGTCCGGGAGCGGTAGGTGCCGTCCGGGCCGGGGGTGGAGTTGGCGACGACGGCCAGCAGCTCCAGTACGGGCAGCGGTTCGCGCCCCGCCGCAAAACGGCGGGCCGTCTTCTCGATCTCGTCGGCGCGCTCCGCCGGATCGCCGGTACCGAGCCGGCCGAGCGCCGCCGCACCGGGCAGACCGCAGAAGCCGACCATCCGGTACCGCGGGAACAACTCCCGGCCGCCGCGGGGGAGTTCGGGGCGGGCGCGGTGCGGTGTCCGGGCCGGGGTGGGAGAACCGTGCGGGCCGGGCGTGGTGGGCGAGGCATGCGAGGGCGAGGGCGCGGGCTTGGCGTCCGAGCGGCCGGCGGACGGCGCCTCCCCGCAGCCGGTGAGCAGTGTGAGGCCGGCCGCCGCGGACGCCGCAAGCATCTCCCGGCGGCCGACGCCCGCTGCCCTCCCCGGTGCTCCGTCCGTTGTCCGCCGTGCTGTCCGGTCCGTTGCGGTTCCTGGCGCGGTGTCCGGCACACTGCCTCCGTCCTTCGGGCGTCCCTTTCCGTCCAGTGCGCTTCTCCAGCCGATTCCGCGCAAAACCCGCGCCGCCGCCCTCCTTTCGCCGACCCGGCCGGGTCAGGCCATTTCCGGCCCCCTCGGGCGACGGCAGGGGGCGGAGCAGGCGCAACGCCTCCCCCGGCGCGTAGCGTGAAGACGTGACCAGGCCCCGACGCCTCGATGACGCCACCGCCCGTCCGGACGGCGAGCGCCATCTGTGGTACGCCGCCTACGGCTCCAACATGCACCTCGACCGGCTGACGTACTACCTGGCCGGCGGGCGTCCGCCCGGCGGGCTGCGCAGCTACCCCGGCTGCCGGGACCCGCGCCCGCCCGCCCGTTCCGAGCCGGTCATGCTGCCCGGCCGGATGTACTTCGCCACCACCTCGCAGGTGTGGACCGGCGGCCGCGCCTTCTACGACCCCGACCACCGCGCCCCACAAGCGCCGCACGGCACCGACGGCCGGGCCCCCGAACTCCCCGCGCGGCTCTACCTCCTGACGCCCCAGCAGTTCTCCGACATCGCCGCCCAGGAGATGTACCGGGAACCGGGCGGGGAGCTCGAGCTCACGGAGGTGCTGCGCGAGGGACGGGCGCGCATCGGCCCGGGCCGCTACGAAACGCTGGTGTGTGCCGGGCGGCTGGAGGGCCTGCCGGTGCTGACCTTCACGGCCCCCTGGAGCAGTGCCGACGGCACCGTCGGCCTGAACCCGCCGTCCGCGGCCTATCTGCGCCACATCGCGACCGGGATCATCGCCTCCCACGGCTGGAGCGCACGCCGCGCCGCCGGCTATCTGGCCGGCTGCCCGGGCGCCCACGGCCACTGGACGGCGACGGACATCGCCGCGCTGCTCAGCGGCCCAGCAGCGCCGGCAGATCGGCGAACGAGTCGATGACCCGGTCCGGGGTCCCGTCGGCCGCCTCGACGGCCTCGGACTGGTACTTGCCGGTCCGCACCAGCACCCCGGTGATCCCGCAGCGCTGGGCCGCGAGCACGTCGGACTCGACGTCGTCGCCCACCATCAGCGCCTCGGAGGCGGACGTGCCCAGGTGCGCCAGCGCCGCGGCGAAGAACGCCTCGGACGGCTTTCCGGTGACCACGGCATCGACCCGGGCGGCCCGTTCCAGGCCCAGGAGGAAGGCGCCGGTGTCCAGGTCCAGCCCCTGTGCCGTGCGCCAGTACAGATTGCGGTGCATGGCGACGAGCCGGGCACCGGACCGCAGGTGCCGGAACGCCGCGTTCAGCGCCGGGTAGCTGAATTCCTCGCCCGCCCCGCCGAAGACCACCACATCCGGCGTCGCCCCGGAGTCGGTCTCCGGACGCTCCGTCCCCGGGCGGTCCGTCCCCGGCACGATCTCGACGCCTTCCAGATCGGCCCGGACGTCACCGCTGTTGATCAGCAGACAGCGCGCGTCAGGATGGTGTTCCCGCAGGTAGGCAGCGGTGACCGCGGGCGCGGTGAGGATGTCGTCGGCGCCGACGGGAAAGCCCTCCCCGCTCAGTCGCCGGGCGATCTCGGCGCGGGTGCGCGAGGTGGTGTTGGTGACCAGGGCCAGCGGGAGGTCCGCGGCGCGCAGCCGTTCTATGGCCTCGACGGCGCCCGGCAGCGCCTTCCAGGACACCGTGAGCACCCCGTCGATATCGATCAGCACCGCCCGGATGTGTTCCATGGGAACGACGGTAACCACGGTCGGCGGCATCCGGCCCGTGTACGGCCGACGGCGACCGGCCCGACTTGCGCCCGCCCTCCACTTGCGGTTACGTCGGAGACAGGTGTACGGGGTCCGAGACAGGTATGGACGTGACATCCGTCCCCTGGGCAGGGGGTGCCCATCGTGCTGTTCACCGACCGCGTCGACGCAGGTCAGCGCCTTGCCGAAGCGCTGCGGCAGCTGGCGCAGGAAGAGCCCGTGGTGCTGGGCCTGCCGCGGGGCGGGGTCCCGGTGGCCTTCCAGGTGGCGCGGGCGCTGAACGCACCGCTCGATGTGATCGTGGTCCGCAAACTCGGCGTCCCGTACCAGCGTGAGCTCGGGTTCGGCGCCATCGGCGAGGGCGGCGTGCGGGTCATCAGCGACGACATCGTCCGTCGCGGCCACCTCGGCCAGGCGGACCTGGCGTCCGTCGAGCGCGCCGAGGAGGCGGAACTGGTGCGCCAGGCGGAGAAGTTCCGCGCCGGCCGCCCCCGGCTGTCCCTGGAAGGACGGACCGCGATCCTGGTGGACGACGGTATCGCCACCGGCTCCACGGCGGCCGCCGCCTGTGAGGTGGTACGGGCGCAGGGCGCGGCCCGGGTGGTGCTCGCCGTGCCGGTGGCGCCTCCGGACGCGGCCGAACGACTCCGCAGCAGCGCCGATGAATTCGTCTGTCTCTCCACGCCGTTCGGGTTCTCCGCCGTGGGCGAGTGGTACCAGGACTTCTCCCAGACCCCCGACGACGAAGTGGTATCCCTGCTGGCGCAGGCCGCCGCCCGGCCCGGTACGGGTGCCGGCGCGGCCGCCGAGGAGAATCCGGGCGCCGGGGAAGGCGCAGGCGCCGAGGAGGGCGCGGCCGCCGTGGCGGACGTGGACGTCGAGGAGGAAGTGGCCATCGACGCCGCCGGGGTCCGGCTGACCGGCGATCTGACCTTGCCGGCGGGCGCCAAGGCGGTCGTGATGTTCGCCCACGGCTCGGGCAGCAGCCGGCACAGCCCCCGTAACCGCCTGGTCGCCACCGCCCTCAACCGGGCGGGCCTGGGCACTCTGCTCTTCGACCTGCTCACACCGGCGGAGGAAGCCAACCGGGCGAACGTCTTCGCCATCGAGACGCTGGCCGAGCGGCTGACCGACGCCACGGAGTGGCTGCGCGGCCGCGTCCCCGTACCCATCGGCTACTTCGGCGCGAGCACCGGGGCCGCCGCCGCGCTACGGGCCGCCGCCTCCCCGAGCGCGGACATCGGCGCCGTGGTCTCCCGCGGCGGCCGCCCGGACCTCGCCGGGCCGCTGCTGGCCGGCGTCCGCGCACCGACCCTGCTGATCGTCGGCGGCAACGACCCGCTGGTCCTCGACCTCAACCGCGAGGCGGAATCCGCCCTGCGCTGCGAGACCCGGCTCGACGTCGTCCCCGGCGCCACCCACCTCTTCGAGGAGCACGGCGCCCTGGACCAGGTGTCCGAGCTCGCCCGGGACTGGTTCCTCGACCATCTGGTCGGCTGAGCGGGCCGGTCCGGTGCCCTCGCTCGTCGTCACCCCGCCGGTCTCGCCGGTCTCGTCCTTCTCGTCGGTCTTGCCGGTCTCGCCGGTCTCGCCGGTCTCGTCAGTCGATGGTGAGTTCGCCCATCGCGCTCCAGCCGTGGGCGCCCTCGATGGTGGTGCTCACGATCTCGGGGGTACTGCGCAGCAGCGGGCGCATGGCTTCCAGACCGGCGCGGAAGTGGTCGGAGTTGACGTGCGCCTCGCCGGCGTCGTCCTGGAACGCCTCGACGAGGACGTAGGTGTTCGGGTCCTCCAGGCTGCGTGACCACTCGAACCACAGGTTGCCGGGTTCGGCACGGGTGGCCCCGGTGAAGGCGTGGACGTGCTGCGGCCACTCTTCGGCGTACTCGGGCTTCACGGGGAACTTGACGACAATGAAGATCATCCGCCGATTCTAGATCACATACTGATGTTTCCTGTTAGCCAGGGGTTTGATGGTGAGTGTCATGGTCTGCGCTGCCGGATCAGAGCTCTTTCAGAACTGTCTCAGGGCTGTCTCAGGGGCGGATCAGGGACAGGTCGGGGAAAGCCCTGACGGAATCGCGGCGGATTTTCCTCATGCTGAGTCACATGAGTTCTTCTTCCTTGTCCCGCAGGGCAGTTGTGGGTGCGGCGCTGTCCGGTGCGGCGGTCATGGCGACGCCGGGCCTCGCCCAGGCCACCGGCTGCGCGCCCGGCCCGCGCCCGCCGCACCGGCCCGTCCCGTCCGTCCGCACCGCCCCGTCCGCCCACCCCACTCCCCCGGCGCCGGTGCCGGTGCCTCCGCTGAACGTTCCCGCACTGCGGGCCGCCATCGGCGATCTGGACCATCCGCAGCTGACCGCGGCGCAGGTGCGGGTGAGCGGCTCGGCGGGCCGGTGGTACGGCGCCGCGGGCGTCGCGGAGCGGGACACCGGCCGTGCGGTCCAGGCCCGCGACACCTTCCGCATCGGCAGCATCACCAAGGTCTTCGTCGCCACGGTGGTGCTCCAGCTGGCGGCCGAGGGCCGGGTCGCGGTGGAGTCGCCGATCCAGCGCCAGCTGCCCGGGCTGCTGCCGGCCGGGTTCCCGCCGATCACGGTGCTGCAGTTGCTGAACCACACCAGCGGGCTCCCCGACGAGGAAGGCGCACCGGATCTGTCCACGCCCGAGGCCATCGCCCGGCACCGCTACGACCGGTGGACACCCCGGCAGCTCGTCGCCCTCCTCCCGCCCGGCCCGATGAAGTTCACGCCCGGCCGGAAACAGGAGTACCGCGGCATCAATTACGTCCTGCTGGCGCTGCTCATCGAGCGGCTGACCGGCCGGCCCTACGGAGAGGTCGTCGCGGACCGCATACTGCGCCCGCTCGGCCTGCACCACACCTGCGTGCCGGGCAACGACCCGCGGATCCACGGCCCGCATGTGCACGGCTATATGCAGATGACGGACGGGTCGCTGCTGGACATCACCGATTTCGACCAGTCGGAGGCCTGGGGCGAGGGCGAGATGATCTCCACCACGGGCGATCTGGACCGCTTCCTCACCGCCCTGTTCTCCGGTGAGCTGCTGCCGCCCCGTGAGCTGGACCGGATGTTCACCCTGCCGCCGGAGGAGGTGCGGATGCTGGACGGCACCCCGGCGCGCTACGCCGCGGGATTGCAGACGGTCACGGTGAACGGGATCACCTTCTGGGGCAAGACCGGCGAACGCTTCGGCTACGCCTCGGCCATGGTCGCCACGCGGGACCAACAGCGGCGTGCGGTCCTGTCGTTCAACCCGGTCCGGCGCGATGCCACCCAGGTCCAGGCCACCCTCCGCATAGCCGACGCCCTGACGAAGCCCCCGTCCGGGCGCTGACCAGGATCGGTAAGGCCCCGGCCGTACGAAGGCGTAGCCGGCGCCCGTGGGGTTGACGGAAGTCGTCCCCAGGGGGCCGGCTACGGGTGAGGACGGTCGTGTCCTCAGTTCAGGACTGCGGCCGCTTGCCGTGGTTGGCTCCGTTCTTGCGGCGTGCCTTCTTCTTGCGACGGCGCTTCGAGGACATGGCGTCTCCCTTCTCCCTGGCGGCTCATCGATGGTTTCGCCGAATTTCTACCACTTCGACGCGGTATCCCGCCCGGCGATCATGAGGCCCGTACCCAGCGTTCCGGGACATCACCCTCCGGCTCCCTGTGAGCCATGCCACCGGAAGTCGTCCCGCCGGGTCAGCCTGCCCGGTCGGCCGGTCCGGCGGGCCGGCGGCCGCACAGATCCGCCTCCTCCCCCATCCGCTTCCTCCCTCATCCGCCACCCTCACAGATCGGCTCCTCACAGATCCGCCTCCTCACAGATCGGCCTCCTCACAGATCGGCCTCCTCGCCGAGGTACAGACCGGCGAACGCCTCGGCCGCCGGACGGGAGACCAGCAGCCGCCGCAGCCGGGCGGAGGCCGTGCCGGCCCGGAACCGGTCGCCGGACGAGGCGCCGTGCAGCACCTCGGAGAGCCACTGCGAGAACTCCAGGTACTGCCAGACCCGCCGCAGACAGGCGTCCGAGTAGCCGGCCAGGCCGGTGTCGTCACCGTTGTGGTGCGCGATGAGCGCCTCGGCGAGCAGCAGGGCGTCGTTGATCGCGAGGTTCATGCCCTTGGCGGCGATCGGCGCGACCAGATGTGCGGCGTCGCCCGCCAGGTAGAGCCGGCCGTACGCCATGGGTTCCACAACGTAGTTGTGCATGTCCAGGACGACCTTCTCCCGCAGGGGCCCTTCGGTCAGGGGCGGGGCCCCGGCGGCGGCGAGCCGGGTGTGCAGTTCGTCCCAGACCCGGGCGTGCGGCCAGTCGTCCGCGTCCGCACCGGGCGGGACCTGGAGGTAGTAGCGGGTGACCTGGGGGCTGCGGGCCATATGGGCGCCGAACCCGCGCTCGTGGATGCCGAAGACCACGCCGTCGGCGGACGGCGGGGCCTCGGCGAGCAGGGCGAGCCAGGCGACGCCGTGGTCGTAGCGGGTCAGGACGGTCCGTCCGGCGGGTATCGCCGCCCGGGTCACCCCCCGCGCGCCGTCGCAACCGGCGATGATGTCGCAGGAGATGTGGTGCCGCGCGCCGGTCCGGGGATCGGTGTACGACACGGCGGGCCGGTCACCGTCGATGTCGTGCAGCCGGACGTCGCGCACACCGAAGCGGGCGTCACCGCCCGCCCGGTCGACGTACGCCGCGACCAGGTCGGTGACCAACAACGGCTGGGGATAGACGAAGTGCCGGCGGCCGGAGAGTTCGGCCGTCCGGAAGGTGTGCCGCTGCCCGTCGAACCGGAACTCGAACTTCTCCTGGGTCTCGGCCGTTTCGAGCAGCCGGCCGGCCAGACCGTGCCGGGACAGGGCGCGTACCGCCCACTCCTCCATGAAGCCGGCGCGCGGCCGCTGTTCGATGAACTCCCTGCTCTCCGCCTCCAGTACCACGCAGTCGACACCGGCCGCGCGCAGCAGATTGGCGACGGTGAGCCCGGCGGGCCCGGCGCCGACGACGGCGACCGAGGTGCGGGTGAAGGAGGCGGAGGCAGGCGGGTTCACGTCGTGCGATTCCCTTCGGGCGGGGAGAAAGATCGCACGCAGTATGGCGGTTGGCCGGGACGCCCCTCCCGGCGGGCCTCAGTGCTGCCAGACCCGTACGTAATCGACCTTCATGTCCCTGGGCAGAACGGTCGGTCCGCCGATCGACGACGACACCGTGTGGTCCATCACGAGGTACTGCGGGGAGCGGGTGATGCCCGTCGCGATCCGGCCGACCTTCACGCCGTCGTAGTAGTAGGTGACGCTGCCGGGCTCCCAGTCGGAGGCGAAGGTGTGCCACCCGCTGAGGTTGCCGGGGACGCAGTTGCCGGGGCCGCCCGAGGGCGAATGGAAGTGGAAGCAGGCCTTTCCGCCGAGGCCCTCCATCGTGTCGTTCTCACCGTCGGTCGGCCAGTTCTGGCCGTTGGACCACAGGGCGGGCCAGTTGGCTATCTGCGTCCCGCTGGAGGGGAGGTACGCGCGCCACTCCACGGTGCCGTAGGTGTAGGAGAACCGGCCGTTGCTGCTGACCAGCGCCCCGGTGTTCGGCTTGGTCTGCCCGCCGCAGGTCGAACTGCCGGCCTTGACCTTCAGATGCAGGGCGCCGTCGCCGGGCAGCGTGGCGTTGCGGGAGTCGTAGCAGGCCTGTTCCTTACCGTTGACCGGCTTGGTGACCCCGGTGCCGAACCAGCCGGGCGTCCAGGTGCGGGACAGCGTCGTCCCGTTGAATTCATCGGCGAATTTCGTCGTCCAGCTGCCGGGGATTCCGGCCGGTCCGGCCGATGCGGGCCGGGGCGCGACGTCAGCCGAGGGGCGGGCGGTGGTGGACGGCTGGGACGAGGACTTCGCGGCGCCCTCGGCGATCGCCGGGACCGAAACGAGCGCCCCGACGGCAAGTGTGGTCGCAGCCACCTTCAGACGATGCACGGTTCTGTTGCCCCTCTCGAGCAATCCCCCTGGTGTACGGAAATTCGACAAAGAAATGCGGAGATGGGATTTCGGTGATTGCGCTGCGCATTCGGCACCTCACCGGGTAATCCCGGTCACTTCACCTCAACCGGGCGAAGGCGAATACCAGGCATACACGGAAAGCGCGGGAATCCACCAGATTCACCGGCCCGATGTGCGAGGTCTCACACACCGGGCACCTCCGCCTCCCCCTCCCCCTCGCTTCCCCCTCCCCGCCCGCTCTCCCGGCTCACGCCTGGCGGGTCGGCAGCACGATGGCCTGGCGCAGGTTGACGTGGCGGGCGCGGCTGGTCGTGTAGGCAATCAGGTCCGCGATGTCGTCCGCGGACAGGCCGGTCAGGGCGTCGAACATCCCGTCCAGCTGCCCGGACAGCTCCGCATTGTCGATGTGGCCGCCCAGCTCGGTGTCGGTGAGGCCCGGCTCGATGTTGGTGACGCGGACGTCGCGCGGGCCCAGCTCCGTGCGCAGGGACTGCGAGAGGTACGTCAGCGCGGCCTTCGTCGCGCCGTACACCGCGTAATTCGGGAAGGGGATGTGCGCGCCGATCGAGGAGACGTTGACCAGGTCCGCGGTCCGGCCGGACTCCGCCACCGCGATCAGGTCGGGTGTGAAGGCGCGGATGACGCGGAGCGCGCCGGCGACGTTGGTGTCGAGCATGCGCTGCCATTCGTCGGAGCGGCCGTCGGTGATCGGGTTCGGCAGCATCACGCCCGCCGCGTTGACCACCAGGTCGACCTGGCCGTACGCGGCGTGTACCCGTGCCGTCGCCGCTTCCACGGACGCCGGGTCGGTGACGTCGGTGACGACCGCGAGGGCCTGCCCGCCCGCTGCCTCGATCTCCGAGGCCAGTTGCGTCAGCCGCTCGGCCCGGCGGGCGAGCAGTGCCACCCGCACGCCGTGCGAGGCGAGCAGCCGGGCGGTGGCCTCGCCCATCCCGCTGGCGGCTCCGGTGACGACGGCGGTACGGCCGGTGAGGGTGTCGTACGACATGGGAACTCCTGGTGAGAGGTGGTGTGCCGCCGGGCGTCCCCCGGCGACGACCTCACCTTGCTCCGGTCCGCCGCCCTTACCCAGGGTTGCCGTTTTCCTGGGTCTGGCAGTACCAGGAGCGGATCGGCCCCGGCGCCTAGGATCACGTCATGGACATATCCCCGGACCGGGAACTCGGCGACTTCCTGCGCTCGCGGCGCGCCCGCATCCAGCCCGAGGAGGTCGGACTGCCCGGGCACGGCAGGCGACGGGTGCCGGGCCTGCGGCGGGAGGAGGTCGCCCAGCTCGCGGGCGTCAGCGTCGACTACTACATCCGCCTGGAACAGGGCCGCGGCCCCTCCGTCTCGGATGCCGTGCTCGACGCCGTCGGGCGCGTGCTGCGCCTCGACGACACCGAGCAGGAGTACCTGCGCACGGTGGCCAGGCCCGCCGCCCGCCGGAAGGCCGCCGCCGGCTCCGCGCCCCAGAAGGTCCGCCCGGGACTGCGTCTCCTCCTGGACAGCATCGACAAGGTCCCGGCCTTCATCCTCGGCCGGCGCATGGACGTGCTCGCCTGGAACGCGCTGGGCGACGCCGTCGTCGGCTTCTCCCAGATGCCGCCCGCGGAACGCAATATGCCGCGGCAGGTCTTCCTCAACCCGCAGGCGCGCGAGGTCTACCCCGACTGGCCGGCGGTGGCCGCGGAGACGGTGGCCTATCTGCGCCTGGACGCGGGCAGCCATCCCCACGACCGGCAACTGGCCACGCTGATCGGCGAGTTGTCGCTGGGCAGCGAGGACTTCCGTCGGCTGTGGGCGGACCACCTGGTCAAGGAGAAGACCGCCGGGGCGAAACGCATGAGGCATCCCGTGGTCGGTGAACTCACCATGCCCTACGAGACGTTGACCGTATCCGGAGAGCCGGACCAGATGCTGGTGGTCTACACCCCGGAGCCCGGTTCGCAGACCGAGGAACGACTACGACTGCTGGCCAGCTGGGCGGCGACCCCCACGGTCTGACACCGGCGGTCTGACAGCTGCGGTCTGACAGCTGCGGTCCGGCACCCGCGGCCAGAGCCGTGCGGGCAGAGCCGTGCGGGCAGGCCTCGCCGGGGCCCGCACCCGCCCGCGCGGTCAGGAGGCGATCGGCCGGCCGGTGACCACGGGCCGCACCTTGGTGAGCATCAGGTCCAGGAACTGGTCGGGGTGGCGGAACGACGCGAAGTGGCTGGCGTCGCGTATGAGCGCGAAGTCCTTGACCGGCGCGGTGACGTCGTCGAAGAACCGCCGGGCGGGCTCGGGCGGGGTGAGCACATCGCGGTCGCCCTGGAAGAGGAAGAACGGGATGCGGAACTCTGTCCCCTCGGCCCATTCGTCGATACCCATGGCCGCGGGCCCGAGCTGCTCGGAGAAGCTCATGCCCTTGAAGTACGTGCGCAGCTCGCCCAGGCTGTGCAGCGGGGAGAACCAGAGCGAGCGGACCACCACGGTCTTCATGGTGTCGTAGGTCAGCAGGTCGGACGTGACGACCAACTTGGCGTACTGCGACCACTGTTCGGCGCTCCAGGCGGCGGCGTCGGGTCCCATGGCGGTGACGGCGGCCAGCTCCTTGCGCTTGCCGGATTCCCGGAGGCGCTCGC
Organism: Streptomyces sp. NPDC048197; assembly: GCF_043202395.1. NCBI lineage: Bacteria > Bacillati > Actinomycetota > Actinomycetes > Kitasatosporales > Streptomycetaceae > Streptomyces > Streptomyces sp. NPDC048197. Next base: position 225,125 of record NZ_JBIDAJ010000006.1, on the reverse strand, counting down.
ACAGGGCGCGGTAGGAGGACCGGTCGCGGCCGCCCGCGGCGATGTTCTGGTCGGTGCCGACATAGCCGGAGAACAGCTCCGGATTGCTGCGGGCCAGGCGGAGGCCGACGAACGTGCCGAAGGAGTTGGCGACCAGCAGGACCTTGCCGACGCCGAGCCGGGCCCGGAGGTGCTCGGTCAGCTCCAGGGCGTCGCTCTGCAGCCGCGCCAGGCTCATCTCGCCCTGCCCGGCCGGGCCGCCGCGGCCGAAGGTCTTGGCGGCGCCGCGCATGTCCCACCGCACGATCGTGAAGTGCTTCTCCCATGCGCGGGTGCGCGGGACGAAGACCAGGTTGGACGCGCCGGGGCCGCCGTGCAGCTCCAGGACGACCGGGTTGCGGCGGTCCTCGCCGCGGACGGAGACGTACTGGTCGATGCCGCCGATCCGGACGAAACCGGCCTCGTCGATCCCCCCGGGTGCGGTGATGCGCAGCCGCCGCGCCAGGGCGGTGCGCTTGACCTGGCGGTACCCCAGCACCCCCGCCGCGGGTGCGGCAACGACGGCGGCGGCAGAAGCCCCAAGAACGGTTCCCAGCATGATGGGTGTCCCCCCTAAACTGTTTATGCCATCAGCAGTGAGCTTTACGGTATATACAGTTGGAGCGGACGTCAACCGGCTTCCGTCGACCGCGAGGAGAAGGAGGACCGCCGTGGCCAGGACCACCAAGGCCAAGGAGGCGCGGGACGTGCGCGCGAGCCTCGCGCTGCTGTGGGGCGAGCAGGACCGGCCCACCCGGGGGCCCAAGCCCAGCCTCACCCCCCACCGCATAGCGGAGGCCGCCGTGGCGCTGGCCGATGCCGAGGGCCTGGAGGCCGTCTCCATGAACAAGGTCGCCGGCGCGTTCGACGTCTCGGCGATGGCCCTGTACCGCTACGTCCCCGGCAAGGCCGAGCTGGTCGAGCTGATGGTCGAGGCCGTGCTCGCGGAGCGGCCCGACCTCTCGGTGGCGGGAGACGGCTGGCGGCCGCAGCTGACCGAATGGGCCCGCCGGTCCTGGGCCGTCCACCAGGCCCACCCCTGGCTGCTCGCGGCCACCGCGATGCGCCGCCAGGCCATGGGACCGCACCAACTGGGCTGGCTGGACGCCGCGTTGGCGGCCCTGGAGCCGACCGGTCTGACCGCGGCGCAGCGGCACCAGGTCTTCCTGCTCGTCGTCGGGCTGATCCGCAACCTCGCCCAGCAGTCGACCGACTTCGACGCGGAGCAGGACCAGGAGTGGAACCGCCTCACCGGCGAGCTCCTCGACCGGCACGCCGACCGCTTCCCCGCCCTGACCAAGGCCATCGCCGCCGGCGCCTTCGCCCCCACCGGCGAGGACCCGCTCGCCTTCGGTCTGGACCGCATCCTCGACGGGGTGCAGACCCTGATCGACCGCGAGGGCCCGCGCGCCGGCTAGGGGTGTCCGTCCCCGGCCGTGACGCCGCTGGCCCCCGTCATCCCCGGTCCCCGGCGAGCTTCGCGTGGTCGGTGTCGGGGAGCCAGTCGCGCCGGGGCGTGTAGTCCAGCCAGCGGCGGGAGCGGCCGGTTTCGGTGAAGCCGCGGAGCAGGGTGTCGAGCAGCGGGTGGCGGGCGGACTCGCGCCAGGCCAGCGACCAGGCGTAGAGCGGGACCGGCTCGACGAGCGGGATCGCGCGCAGGCCCGCGTGGTCGGGGAGCGGGGCGTCGGCGGGGAAGAGCGTGAAGCACGCGGTGTCGCCGCGGAGGTGCTGGACGAGGTGGTCCAGGCCGAGGTTGGGGCCGTCCTGCCGCCGGGTGATGCCGAAGGCGTCGGCGAAGCGGCGGAGGAAGTCCAGCCGGGTCAGTTCGGCCGGGCACCACAGCGTGCACGCGCGCAGATCGGCCGGACGCAGCGCCTCCGCGCCGGCCAGCGGATGGTCGGGGCCGACCACCGCGTCGACCGGTTCCAGCCGCACCAGCCGCTGGGTGAGCCCGGCGTCGCGGTCGCCGGGCAGCGGATGCACCCGGCCGAAGCCCAGGTCGGTCGCTCCGTGCAGCAGGGCCTGTGCGACCGAGGGCCAGTCGCGTCCCGGGCCGGGCTCCAGCCGCACCGGCCCGAGCGCCTGCACGGCCTGGGCGACGGTGCGCATCGGCGCGTAGAGGTGTCCCCAGGTGTCGATCCGTACGGCCGGGCCGGAGCCGCTCACCGCCGCGACCGCGCGCTCGCCCGCCGCCAGCGCCTCGTGCGCGGCCGGCAGGAACCGCTCGCCCGCCTCGGTCAGCCGGATGCCCCCTGTGCGCACGAAGAGCCGCACGGCCAGCAGCTCCTCCAGCCGTGCGATGCGCTTGGACAGCGCCTGCTGACTGGTCCTCAGCTCCTCGGCGGCCCGCCCGAAGTGCAGCGTCCCGGCGGTCGTGGTGAACGCGCGGACCAGGGCGAGGTCGAGATCCATGCCGCTGACCTTATGCGACAACCGCGCGTTGTCGGCCGGGTGGTCCGGTTGTTGGCCGGGCCGGCCCGCTGCCTGGTCAGATGGTCCTGACGCCGCACCAGGCGCGGCACCGGGGAGGGCCCCCGGAGGCCACCGAGGAGGACCGACCACGATGAAAGCCCTGATACCGACCGGGGACCCCGCCGAGCCGGTCGTGCTCGCCGACGTCCCGGAGCCGACCCCGCGTCCCCATGAGGCGCTGGTCAAGGTCGAGGCGTTCTCGGTCAACCGGGGCGAGACGTTCAAGCTGGAGCGTCCGGTCCCCGGCGAGCGCCCGGGGAAGGACGTCGCGGGGCTGGTGGTGCAGCCGGCCGCCGACGGAAGCGGACCGTCCGGGATCACCCGGGTCGTCGGCCACCCGATGGCGGGCGGCTGGGCCGAGTACGTGGCGGTGCCGACCGATGCGCTCGCGGTACTGCCGGACGGGGTCCCGGTGCTCCAGGGCGCGGCGCTGCCGCTGGCCGGGCTCACCGCGTTGCGGCTGCTGCGCGCCGCCGGGCCGGTGGTGGGCCGGCGGGTCCTGCTGACCGGTGCGTCCGGCGGTGTGGGCCACTACGTGACCGAGCTCGCGGCCGCGGCGGGGGCGCAGGTCACCGCCGTGACGAGGGACGCCGAACGCGGCGCCCGGCTGGCCGGACTCGGCGCCGCGGAGATCGTCCATGAGGTCGCCGACGCGAGCGGTCCGTACGACCTGGTGCTGGAGTCGACCGGCGGCCGGGCCCTCCCGCTCGCTCTGGCGCGGCTGGCCCGGCGCGGCACGCTCATCTGGTTCGGCCAGGCCAGCCGCACCCCTGCCACGCTCGACTTCTTCGACTTCTTCCGCGGCCCCGAGTCGGCCGTGCTCCGGCACTTCCACTACCTCGACGCGGACACCCGCCTCGACGACGACCTGGCGGCGCTGGTCCGGCTGACCGACGAGGGCCGGCTGCACCCGGAGATCGGCCGGGTCGCGGACTGGGCCGACACCGCGGCCACCCTCACCGACCTGCGCGACCGCCGGATCCGCGGCAAGGCCGTCCTCACCCTGTCCTGAACCCCTCCGGGCCGGAAAACCCCGGCCCGGGAACGCATCCCGAACGAAGGAGCACACTCATGAGCACCCTCACCGACCCCCGGTCCGTCGTCATCCGCTACGTCGAGGCCGTCCGTGACGGCGACGCGGCCGTCATCCGCGACAGCTTCGCCGAAAACGCCACCTGGGACTACCCGGGCGATCTGCCGGTCTCCCGGGTGTGGCAGGGCCGTGACGCGATCGTCGATGACTTCCTCGGCGGCATGGGGCCCGCCTTCGTCCCCGGCACCATGGAGATCGCGCTGGTCAGCACCGTGGCCGAGGGCGACCGGGTGGTCGCCGAGTGGACGGCGAGGGCCACGACCGTGCACGGCGACCGGTACGACAACCGCTGCCTCGGCATCTACACCGTCCGCGACGGCCGGATCACCTCGGTCATCGAGTACGCCGACACCCACCACGTGGCCCGCACCCTCTTCCCGGACCACGCCGACTCCCGCTCCACCGGCGGCGCGTGAGCCGTGATCAGTCGGTGGCCACCAGGATCTGGGGCGCGGCCTCCTTGATGCGGGTGGTGATCCAGGTGGCCTGGGTGCGGGTCTGCTGCTGGAGCGGGCCGAGGGCGGTCAGCAGGTCCTGGTCGCGGAGGGCCCGGGCGGCCTGGCCGAGCATGATCCAGTTGATGTAGGTGGCCTCGGCCCTGACGTACAGCCGGCGCAGATCGCGCAACAGAAGAAGGCCGGACCCGGGGCGGCGGCCGAGGAGTGCGGAGCCTTCGTGGCGCAGGGCGTCCCGGGCCGCGGTCAGCAGGTCGGAGTGGACCGGCGGGTGGAGGGCGGCGCCGTAGCGTTCGCCCCAGCCGCGGATCTGCTCGGCGTGGGCGTCGCACTGGGCGGCGAGGGTGTGGCACGGGTAGTAGGTGCCGTGGTCGGCGGCGTGGCGCTCGGCCACGGCGTGGTAGGCGGCCGCCAACTCGGTCTCGGCGGCGTGGAGTTCCTTCAGCAGGAGGCCGGTCTTGCTCATGGCCGCTCCTTCGGGGGCTGGGGCGGGGCCACGGCGCTGAGGCCGGGTTCGCTGATGACGACGGGCCGGCCGCCGACCGCGGCATCGGCGACCTTGACGATGCGGACGGCGGTGACCTTGTAGACCGGCTGTTTGGAGACCGGGTCCCATTCGGTGCGGGTGAGTTCGTTGGCGGCCCGGTTGTGGCGGTCGGGGTCGGCCTGGTCGAAGTAGCCGTAGTGGAACGGGGCGAAGACCACGCCGGGCCGGGGTCCGCGCAGCAGGGCGGGGGCGACGAGGTCGCCGCGGCGGGAGGCGACGCGCACCAGGTCGCCCTCGGCGATGCCGGCGTGTGCGGCGTCCTCGGGGTGCAGTTCGACCCACATCTCGGGCGCCGCGTCCTGGAGTTGCGGGCTGCGCGCCGTCTTGGTGCGGGTGTGCCAGTGGTGGACGGTGCGGCCGGTGGTGAGCTGCAGGGGGTAGCGCTCGTCGACCGGTTCGTGCGGCGGCAGGTAGTGCGCCGCCTTGAGGACGGCCCGGCCGTCGGGGTCGTGGGCCCGGTAGGTGTCGGCGTCCTTCTGGGCGCCGGTGGTCAGATCGTGGCCGTAGTCCTCGCAGCGGTCGGCCGCGGTGGGGAAGAGGTGGTCGGTGTAGAGCCGTTCGGTGCCGTCGGGCGCCCGGTCGGTGCAGGGCCACTGGATGCCGGCGGCGTCGCGCAACGCGTCGTAGGTGAGGGCCGACTGGTCGCAGGGGCGGCCCTTGGTGAGGGCGATGAAGTCGTGCCAGGCCTCCTCGGGGCGGCTCCACGGGAGCAGGGGGCGGCCGTCCCGGTCGGTGAGGTCCATGCGCCGGGCGTAGTCCAGCAGGACGTCGAAGTCGCTGCGGGCCTCACCGGGCGGGTCGACGGCCCGCTCGGACAGGTGCACGGTCCGGTCGGCGTTGGTGAAGCAGCCGGTCTTCTCGCCCCACATCGCGGCCGGCAGGACGACGTCGGCCAGGGCGGTGGTCTCGGTGGGGAAGGCGTCGGAGACCACGAGGAACAGCCGGTCGGAGCCGTAGATGGCGCGGATGCGGTGGAGTTCGGGGAGGGAGACGGCCGGGTTGGTGCCGGTGATCCACAGGAACCGGATCGAGCCGTTCTCGCAGTGCCGGAAGATCTCCATGGCGTGGGTGGGCGGTGACCAGTGCGGGATCTGCAGGGCGTCGACGTTCCAGGCGTCGGCGAGCTGCTGTACGTGCGCCTCGTTCTGCCAGTTGAAGTACGCGGGCAGGGTGCCGTCGGCGCCGGTCTCGCGGGTGTTCTCGGCGGTGGGCTGGCCGTTCATCTGGAAGACGGTGCAGCCGGGGCGGCCGATCATGCCGCGGACCAGGTTGATGTTGTTGACCTGGACGGCCGCGGCGGTGGCCTGGTGGGACTGGTAGACGCCCTGCAGCACGGTGGAGACCAGCCGCTGTCCGGTGCCGATGATCCGGGCGGCCGCGCGGATGTCGTCGGCCGGTACGCCGCAGATGCCGGCCGCCTTCTCCGCGGGGTACTGCGCGGTCACCTCCGCCAGGTCCGGGAAACCGACGGTGTGCGCGTCGAGGAAGGCCCGGTCGATCCGGTCGTGGTCGATCAGTTCGTGGAGCAGGGCGTTGAGCAGGGCGACGTTGGTGCCCGGCCGGAGGGCCAGGTGGACGTCGGCCTCGCGCGCGGTGGGCGTCGCCCGCGGGTCGATCACGACCAGCCGGGGGCGGTCCGGGCCGTGCAGCCGGTCCAGCATCCGCGACCACAGCACGGTCTGGGTCTCCGCGACGTTGTGGCCGACCAGCAGCAGGGTGTCGCAGACGTCGATGTCGGTGTACGAGCCGGGGGCGCCGTCGCTGCCGAAGCTCTCGATCAGCGCCCATTCCGCCGTGGCGGTGCACAGCCGGGTGTTGCCGTCCAGGTGCGGGGTGCCGATGCCGGCGCGGGCGATCAGCGCCTGGGCGTAGTACTCCTCGGCGAACAGCTGGCCGCTGGTGTAGAAGGCCATGGCCAGCGGCCCGTGTTCGGCGAGCACCGCCTTCGACCGGTCGGTCACCGCACGCATCGCGGTCTCCCAGTCCGCCGGCCGGAGGGCGCCGTCGGTGCGGACCAGCGGCCGGGTGAGCCGGTCGCCGGAGTGGTTGGCCTGCCAGCCGTAGAGGCCCTTGGGCCCCAGCCGGCCGTGGTTGACCCGGTCGTCCTCCCGGCCGCGTACGCCGACCATGCGGCCGCCGGCGACCGCGATGTCCAGTCCGCAGCCGTTGGAGCACAGCACGCAGGCGGACGGCACCCAGCGCTCGACCTCGTCGTCCGGCACGGTCAGGTACCGGTCCCCGCGGGGCGGCCACCGGTCGCCCGCGCCGTACGGGGTGCGTGCCCCCCACACATCGGTGGTCCGGTCAGCCATCGGAGCAGTCCCTTCCAGGTGTGTCACGTCCGGTGCCGGGGGCCGTGCCGCCGTCGTCGTCGGCCAGTGCGCCGATGAGGAGGAGCGCGATGTCGTCGCCCCGTGGTGAGGTGAGGCCGGTGCGGCGGAGGAGGTCGTCGGCGAGCGTCTCCATGGGCGGGGGCCCGGAGCGGGCGAGGTGGCCGGCGAGGCCGGCGATCTCCTCCTCGATGTCGCCGCCGGGCGATTCGACGAGTCCGTCCGTGTAGAGGGCGAGCACGCTGCCGGGCCGGAGGGTGATCTCGGTCGTCGGGTAGTCGGTGTCGGGGTCGATGCCGAGCAGCAGGCCGGGCGGCAGGGTGAGGACCTCGGTGTACCCGTCCGGATGGCGCAGCAGCGGGGGCGGATGGCCGGCGCTGGCCATCCGGGCGCGGTGCTCGGCGAGGTCGAGGTGGACGTAGAGGCAGCTGGTCAGCAGTCCGGCGTCCAGGTCGGTGAGCAGGCGGTTGGTGCGGGCGAGGACCTCGCCCGGGGGCGCGCCGGCGGTGGCGTGGACGGCGGTGCGGACCTGGCCCATGAGGGCGGCGGCGTTGACGTTGTGGCCCTGGACGTCGCCGATGGCCGCGGCGGCGGTGCGGTCCCCGAGGTGGATGAGGTCGTAGAAGTCGCCGCCGATGTCGGTGACCCGGCCGGCCGGGAGGTAGCGGGCGGCCACGTCCAGGCCGGGGATGCGGGGCAGGCCGGTGGGCAGCAGGCCGGCCTGCAGGCTGCGGGCGAGCCGGTGTTTGGTGTCGTAGAGCAGGGCGCGGTCCAGGGCCTGGGCGACCAGCCCGGCGAGGGAGGTCAGCATCGCGCGTTCCTGCGGGGACCAGGGGAAGGGCCGGTCGTAGGCGAGGACGAGGGAGCCGACGGGTGCGCCGGAGGCGATCAGGGGCAGGAAGGCCCAGGCGGCCATGTCGTCCTGCAGGACGGCCTCGGGGTAGGCCCGCCTGAGGTCCTCGAACGTGGCGAAGAAGCTGGGGACGCCGCTGCTCAGCACGCGGACGACGGGGGTGTCGGCGGTCAGCGTCAGGCCCTCGAAGCGGTCCAGGACGTCGGCGGTGAAGCCGCGGTGGCCGACGATGCGCAGCCGTCCCTCGGCGGCGGTCGTCAGGGCGAGGGCGTGTACGCCGAAGGCGGGCATGATCTGGTTGGCGACCCGTTCGGTCACGTCCTGCACGCCGACCGCTTCGGTCAGCGCGGCGGCCAGGTGCAGCAGGTGGTAGAGCACGTCCGTGCGGCTCGGCCCGGCGGGCCCGGCCGGCGTGCTCGGGCCGGAGCCGTCCACGGGGCGGTCCGCGGCGACGGGCAGGTCCGCGGGCCCGTCCCCGGTCCGGTCCCTCGGCCGGTCCGTGGGTGCCGGGGCGATCAGGACGCTGAGGCCGCCGGCGTCCGGGTGGAGGCGGAAGGACAGCCAGCAGTCCGGTGGGCGCAGCGCGGTGAAGGACACCGGCTGCCGGCTGATGACCGCGGCCCGGTAGTGGTCCTCGAAGACCGGGTCGTGCAGCCAGGGCAGCGCCTCCCACGGCAGCGCGCCGCGCAGCTCGCCGACGGTGGCGCCGACGAGCTCCGCGGCGGTGGCGGTGATGAAGGTGATCCGGCCGTCGAGGTCCAGCGCGCAAGCGCCCTCGGGCAGCCGCTCGGCGAAGTCGAAGGCGGCCAGCGCCTCGGCCGCACCGGGCGCGCGGGTCCGCAGCGCCGGGATGATCCGCGGCTCCGGGCCCGGGAGGACCGGGTGGCCGGTGTCGGCGGCGTGCTGCAGCAGCAGTCCCAGGTGGTGGCAGCAGGCGCGGAGGCTGTCGTGCTCGCGCGGGGAGAGTTCCGGCGGGTGCGAGCCGGGCCAGAGCAGCGCCAGGCCGCCCCAGTCGGCCCCGTCGGCGGTGATCGGCGCGGTGGCCAGCGCGAAGGCGTAGGGCAGGGCGAGGGCGGCCCGGGGGTACCGGCGGGCCATCTCCTCGTGTCCGGCGACCCAGACCAGGCGCCGCTCGCGGACCGCGTCCGTCACCGGGACCGATCCGGCCAGCCGCATCCGTTCCCAGGGGGCGACGATCCGCTGGGAGATGCCCGTCATGACGGTCAGATGCAGCCGGCTGTCGCCCGGGGGCAGCAGGAACACCAGACCGGCGGAGGCCCCCGATTCCTGGACGGCCTGGACCAGGGGGGCGTCCAGCAGCATGTCGGAGCCCCCGGCGGCAGCGGACCCGAAGATGTCCGTCACCGCGTCAGCCTCCCCGGCCGGTTGCCGCATCTGCCACACCGCACATCGACCATATCGGGACGATACGCCCGTGATCGGGCATGCGTCTGCGTCCGGCCGGGCGTGCTGACGTCGCCGCTCCGCAGCGCCGCTACGCGGGCTTCCCACGGCCGGTGACGAAGTCCCTGGCCCGGTCCACCAGCCCGGCCCCCGGCGCGAGCAGCTTGTTCGTCGGCGGGGTGTCGGGCGCGGAAGGGTGCGGACGGGTGGGGGCCATCTTCTTCGCGGTACGGATCTTGTCGCCGAGGGTGTCCAGGGCATCGGCGGAGCAGACCGCGCGCAGCTGGGGGAAGAGGTTGGCCTCCTCGTCCTGGACGTGGCTGGTGACCGAGTCCTTCAGGAGCATGAAGAGCTGGTCCAGCTGCGGGTCGTCGGCGGAACAGCCTTCGAGCTTCTTGAGGATCTTCTCGACCTCGGCGTGGTCCTTGAGCTCCTTGTCGGCCATCGGGCCGCCGTTCGCCACGTGCTCGCGGACCGCCGGGTACAGGTACTGCTCCTCGGCGACCGAGTGCCGTACCAGCTCGATGGTGACCTGGTCGATGAGTTTCTTGCGGTCCTTGTGGCCGCTGGGCATGGCCTCGATCCGGCGGAAGAGGTCCTCGACCTCGCGGTGGTCGGTGGTCAGTTCGTCGATGATGTTGCCGCCGTGTGCCATGAATGCCTCCTGAAACGGTGGGCCGTGCCGCCCGCGCACCGTGCGGCGGGCCTCACCACGGGTTCCCGGGCACGGCGCTTCCTAACGGGGCGAGGGGCGTCTTGGCCCTGGTTGGCGCCGCGTTGTCACCCGGAGGCGGGGACGGGAGGCGGGGCCGGGGAGGCAGTGGGCGGGTGCGGCGGGGGTGCCGTCAGGGGTGCCGTCACGGGCGCGGCCAGAATTTCGGGGCTTTCGCGTGAGCTGCGTCATTTCGCCCGATAGGCCGGGCGCCTAGGCTTCCGGAGGCCCGGTTCCTCGGGCCGCCCCCTCCCCGCCAGAGAAGGGACCCCGTGCCGTTGTCCGCCGACATCTCGCCGGTCATAGCCTCCACCGCGCAGTGGCTGCTGCGCTCCTACCCCGTCACCGGCGGCGCCCTCGACACGGCCCTCGCGCAGGCCCAGGCGCGGCAGGCCGTCACGGTCGCCGCCTGGCTGCGCTACCCCACGGCGGCGGACGCCGCACTGGTCGCACTGGTCGGTCCCGGTGGTTCGGCCCGGCTGGACTGGCTCACCGGTGCCGACGTGTCCGGGCCCGAGGCCCCCGAGGAAGCCTGGCGGAGCTGGGTCGACGAGGTCGTGGCCAGCTGGGCGGCCTGCCTGCTCACCACCCCCCGGCTCGCCGATGACGCGGTGGCCGCCCTCGCGGACGGTGAGCACGTCGCCGGGGTCTCCCCCGACTTCCGCCGGCTGACCCACCCCGACGACCGCGACCGCCGGGCCGCGGCCCTGCTGCGCCACCCCGACCTCCTCGCCCCGGTCGCCGATCTGCACCGCGAGGCGCTCGTACGGCACCTGGACGGCGACCTGCTCGACGCGGACTGCGCCTAGCGGACGGCCCCGGCCTCCCCGCCCGGGCGGGGGTTCTGCCCGTGCGGCGGGTGACGGAGCGGCGGGCGATAGTGGACATGTGCCGGTGTCCGACTGCCGCCGGAGGTCCGGATGGACTTGATCCACTTGCGTATGGTCATGCCGCCCGCACTCACCCCGCCGGCCGTCGACCTGCTCAGCGCGGACGACCGCGTGCTCAACCTCATGGTCGTGAGGTCGGCGCACCTCCCGGAGGGCGACGCGCTCGAATGCGATGTGATGAAGGGCGCCGCGAACGACGTCCTGGGTGAGCTGCGCGCGCTGGGCGTCGACCGGGCCGGATCGATCGCCGTCGACGGCGTGGAGATGATGTTCTCGCACCGCGCCGAGCAGGTCGAGGCCGACCAGCCGAGCGCCCTGGTCCACGCGCCATTGTGGGCCACGGTCGAGGCGCACATCCGGTCGGAGGGCACCTATCTGCCGTCCTTCTACCTGTTCCTGGTGATCGCCGGCCTGATCAGCGCGGTCGGCATCATGTCGAACTCGCAGATCCTGATCGTGGCGGCCATGGTGGTCGGCCCCGAGTACAACGCGATCACCAGCATCGCCCTCGGCCTCGACCGGGGCAACCGGCGCCGGGTCCGGGACGGGTTCCGTGCGCTGACCGCCGGCTTCCTGCTGGCCATCGTGGTCACCCTGGGCTTCGCCGCGCTGTCGCGGGCCGCGCACCTGCAGTCCGAGGCCTTCGACCTGGGCCTGCGGCCCGTTTCCCACCTCATCGACACCCCGGACTTCTTCTCCCTCGTCGTCGCCTTCCTCGCCGGCGTGGTCGGCATCGTCTCGCTCACCGAGGCGCGCGGCAGTGCCCTGCTCGGCGTCTTCATCTCCGTGACCACGATCCCGGCCGCCTCGGACATCGCCGTCTCGCTGGCCTTCGCCGACTGGCACGAGGCATGGGGTTCGCTGCTCCAGCTGCTGCTCAACGTCGTCGTGCTGGTCGTGGTCGGCGTCCTCACCCTCCGTCTGCAGCGACGCCTGTGGCGCCGCGCGGGCCGGCGTGCCACGAAGAAGCCCCGGCAGTAGGGGCCGGCCGCCCGCGACCGGCACCCCGGGCTCGGCGCGCCGGGATCCGGACCCCGCCTTACCCTGGGCGGAGGGCGGCATTCGGGTGGCTCGCACGCCGAAAGGGGCGCCCCGATGAACGACTACCCACTGATCGAGAACCACGGTCTCATCGGCGATCTGCAGACCGCGGCGCTGGTGACCACCGAGGGCGTGGTCGACTGGTTCTGCTCCCCACGGTTCGACTCGCCGAGTGTGTTCGGGGCGCTGCTGGACAAGGAGAAGGGCGGGCACTGCACGGTCCGGCCGGCGCATCGGACCCACTCGACCAAGCAGTTGTACCTGCCCGACACGGCGATCCTGGTGACCCGCTTCATGACCGAGGCGGGCGCCGGTGAGGTGCTCGACTTCATGCCCGTGACCGGGACGACGGTCACGGCCGACCACCGGCTGGTGCGCATGGTCCGCTGCGTGCGCGGCAGCATGTCCTTCGAGGTCGAGATCGCGCCGCGCTTCAACTACGGGCGTACGTCCCACCAGTTGCGCATCACCGAGCACGGAGCGGTCTTCGTCGCGGAGGACGGCACGGAACTCACCGTGCACCCGATCCGCGAACCGGAGGACGAGCGGCTCGTGGACGTTCTCACGGGCCGGGATGCCGACCTGCACCTCTCGCTGACCCTGCAGGCCGGGCAGCAGCGGGGGCTGATTCTGGAGATGGGCGGCGAGGGGCCGCCGGTGGAGGTCCGCCTCGACGCACACCAACGCCTCTTCGACGAGACCGTGGCGTTCTGGCGCTCCTGGCTGACGCAGTCGCGCTACGCCGGACGCTGGCGGGAGGTGGTGGAGCGTTCCGCGATCACCCTGAAGCTCATGACCTTCGCCCCCAGCGGCGCCGTGGTGGCCGCCCCGACGGCGGCCCTCCCGGAACAACTGGGCGGCGAACGCAACTGGGACTACCGCTTCACCTGGATCCGGGACGCCTCCTTCTCCGTGTACGCCCTGCTGGGACTGGGCTTCACGGACGAGGCCCGGGCGTTCATCCTCTGGCTGAGCGACCGGGTCAAGGAGCGGGCCGGCAGCGGTGGAAACACGGGCCCCCTCAACATCATGTACAAGGTCGACGGCTCCTCCGACCTGGACGAGCAGATCCTCGACCACTGGGAGGGCTATGCGGGCTCCGCACCGGTACGGATCGGCAACGGCGCCGCGACGCAGCTCCAACTGGACATCTACGGCGAGGCGCTGGACAGCATCTATTTCGCGCACCGGCACGGCTTCCAGGTCGGGCACGGGGGATGGACCTCGATGCGGGCGGACCTGGACTGGCTCGCCGACCACTGGGACCAGGCGGAGGAGGGCATCTGGGAGACCCGCGGCGGTCGCCAGGACTTCACCTACGGCCGGGTCATGTCGTGGGTGGCGTTCGACCGCGCGCTACGACTCGCCGAGTCGAAGGGGTGGCCGTCGGCGTCCGAACGCTGGCGCGCCGAGCGGGACGCCGTCTACGAGCAGGTCATGGCCAAGGGGTGGAGCGAGGAACGGCAGGCCTTCGTCCAGCACTACGGCGGTGACGTCCTGGACTCCTCGCTGCTGCGCATGGCGACCGTCGGGTTCCTCACCCCCGAGGATCCGATGTGGGCATCGACCCTGGACGCCATGGACCAGGAGCTGGTCAGCGACAGCCTGGTCTACCGCTACGACCCCGGGGCCTCCCCCGACGGCCTGCGCGGCTCCGAGGGCACCTTCTCGCTGTGCACGTTCATGTACGTCGACGCGCTGGCCCGCGCGGGACGCCTGAACCGGGCGCGGCTGGTGTTCGAGAAGATGCTGGGGTACGCCAACCACCTGGGCCTGTACTCCGAGGAGATCGACCTGACGGGTCGTCAACTGGGCAATTTCCCCCAGGCGTTCACCCACCTCGCCCTTATCGACGCGGCCCTCACCCTGAACGCGGCGCTCGACCGGCGGTAGCCGGACCGGTTCAGCCGGCCGGTTCCGCCCCCGGCGCGGACGCCGGTCCCAGGAGGATCAGCGTGTCGCCCTCCTCCGCGGTGACCGGCACGGCCGTGGTGACCGGGTCCAGCCGGCCGTCGCGCCGGACGACGAACAGGGTCGCGTACCCCGGCGGGGGCGGGTCCGAGGCGGTCTGTACGTGGAAGCGGGCGCCCTGTTCGTACCGGGCCACCAGGGCGTGGCGGAGCAGCCCGCCGCCGAAGAGGGTGTCCCCGGCCGTATAGGGGGCGACGACGCCGCGGCCGCCCGGTGGCGGGCCGATGCGGTGGACTGGGCCGTCGACGCTGTCCCGCATCACGATCGAGGCGAGGGCGTTGAAGTCGTCGTCGCCGGTCAGCAGGAAGGCCGCGGTGACCCCCTCCAGCCGGGCCTGCGGATCGGTGGCCGCGGCCATCAGCTCCCCGGCCGCCAGCTCGATCCCGGCTTCCGCGATCCGGTCCCGCTCGTGGGCGAGGCCGGCCCACATCAGCACGTCGAGTCCGGCGGTGCGCAGCGACCGGGCGAGGTCGATCACCCAGGGATCGCCGCCCACCAGGAGCGGACGGGCCCGTGCGGGGCGGACGACGGCCAGGCCGGTGGCCACCGGCCTGGCGGTCAGGCCGTAGAGCACCACCGTTCCGACGATCACCAGGAAGGTCACCGGGAGGATCTTGTCGGCGCCGGGCAGTCCCGCGGCGATCAGCGAAGCGGAGAACGTCGTGGCGGTGGACGCGGCGACGATGCCGCGCGGGGCCATCCAGCCGGTGAAGGCGCGTTCCGGGGCGGTGAGTTCGGTCCCCGCCGTGGACAGCAGGGCGACCAGGGGCCTGACCACCAGGACGAGCACGGCGACGAGCGCGAGGGTGGGCAGCAGCACGGGGACGAGGGACTCCGGCGTCACCGTCGCCGAGATGGAGACGAACAGCAGGCCGATGATGAGCTGGACGAGCGTCTCGAAGAACGGCCGCCGGGCGGGCATGTCGAAGCCGGGGAGGTTCGCCACGATCAGCCCGGTGACGACCGCGGCGATCAGCCCGGTGTCGTCGTAGACCATGTCGCAGCCCGCGGCCACCGCGACGACGGTGGCCAGCTGGGCGAGGGTGCCGAGCGTCTCGCCGAGCCCGAGCCGCCGGAGGGTGAACCACAGCAGTGCGGCACCGGCCACCCCGGCCGCGGTCCCCAGGGCGATACCGGCGACGAAGTCCGCGGCCCGGAACCCGTGTCCGGTCCGGAAGCCGCCGGAGATGACGGAGTGGAAGACGACGGCGCCGAGGATGCCGCCGACGGGATCCACCAGGGACCCTTCCCACAGCAGGACCCGCCGTACCTTGTCCGACGGCCTGACGTGTTCGAGCAGCGGAGCGACGACGGTCGGACCGGACACCACGAGGATCACGCCGATCATGCAGGCGACGGCGAACGGCACGCCGTACAGGGCCGGTCCCAGGGCCATGACGCTGCCCGCGGTGAGCAGCACGCCCAGCACGATGAGGCGCACGACGACGGTCCGCGTCGCGCCCTTGAGGTGGCGCAGGTCCAGTCCCAGGCCGGCGTCGTAGAGGATGAGCGCCACCGACAGCGACACCAGGGGCGAGAAGGCCGGCCCCAGGAGTGTGTCGGGACGGACGGTGTCGGTGAGCGCTCCGGCGGCGAACCCGGCCGGCAGCAGCAGGATCAGGGCCGGGATCCGCAGCCGGCCGGCGAGGATCTGGCAACCGACGGCGAGGGCCACGGTCAGTCCGACGCCCAGCAGGATCTGGTCCCTGCTCATCGGGCCGCCGCCGTTCGGCGCGCGAGGTCAGCCCTCGTCGCCGGCACCGGTGCGCCGCAGGTCGGCATCGGTGAGACCCTCCAGCTCACCGTGGGTGTCCAGCCAGTACAGCAGGGCCACCGCCGGGATGATCAGGACGACGGCGACGAGGGTGACGAGGCCCAGCCAGCGGAGCGTGGTGTGCGCGCCGGCCCCCTCGGCCACGGTGAGCGAGGTCGGGATCAGGTACGGGCGCTGCGCCATCCCCCAGGCGAGCACGGCGGAGGCGACCAGACCGACCGCCGCGATGCGTGACCAGGCCCCGGAGGGCCGGATCAGCAGCCAGACGGTGGCGCAGGTGGCCAGCGCCGCGAGGACGACGAAGACGAGCCCCACCCCGTGGGTGAGCCCGTGCCAGACGTACGGCGCGTCCCCGTGGGTGACGAACAGGGTGAGGACGGCGAGCACGGCGACGACGGCCAGGGCACCCAGCGCCCGGCGCCGGAAGTACCGGTCGAGGTCCGGCGCGGCGAAGCGCCGGGCGTCCGCGGCGAGGAACACCGCTCCGAGCAGGGCCGTGGTCGCCACGGCGAGCAGCCCGAACAGGACGGAGGTGGGATTGGCCCAGGCGTCCGCCGACGCCGTCGCGCCCGCAGTCACCCGGCCCGAGGCCACACCCCCGGCGGCGGCGCCCAGGAAGAACGGCGTCAGCAGCGAGGAGACGGCGAAGACCGCCCCGTACAGGCGCCGGCCGGCCAGCCGCCTGGCGGGCTTGCGCAGGGCGAAGCCGGCACCGCGCAGGACGATGCCCACCGCGGCCAGCGCCAGGGGCAGCCACATCGCCAGGAACACCCGCGCGAAGAGGACCGGGAAGCCAGTCCACATGATGACCAGCACGAAGATCAGCCAGACGTTGTTGACCTCCCAGACGGGCTCCATGGCGTGGTCGATCAGCCTGCGGGGGCGCTCGCCCCGCGCCGCTCCGCCCGCGGTCAGGTCCCAGAATCCGGCGCCGTAGTCGGTGCCCCCGGCGCAGGCGTAGGCGACGACGCCCAGCAGCAGGACGACGGCGATGACCCCGGCGATCACGGCCGGCTCCCGAGGGACCGCGGCCCGTACGGTGTGTCCGTCTCCGGTGTCTCCGTGGGTGGTTGCGGCCCGCCCGTGCCGTCGGCGAGCCGCCAGCGGGAGCGCATCTTCAAAAGGATCAGCAGCAACGACCCGAACACGAAGACGTACACCACGACGACCAGGGCGAACATGATCCACAGGCTGGTGGAGCGGGTCGCCGTGACCGCCTCCGCGACCCGCATGTTCTGGTAGACGATCCACGGCTGGCGGCCCACTTCGGTGGTGATCCAGCCGCACTCCACGGCGACGACGGAGGCCACGCCCGCGCACGCCGCGCCGCGGAAGAACCACGGGGAGGCCGGCAGCCGGCGGCGCCACAGCCACAGGGCGCCGTACCAGAGCGCGAGCAGGAGCAGCAGGGAGCCGATCCCGACCATGATGTCGAAGGTCCAGTGGACGAGGGTGGCCTGAGTGGCCGTCGGCCGGTCGCCGGCCGGGACCGTGGTCAGCCCGGTGACCTTGGTGTCCGGCCGGAAGCCGGCCAGGATGGAGTCGAGTTGGGGGATCTTGAGGCCGCCGGAGATGGTCCCGTCGGGATGCAGCCGGCCGAAGAGGTACTCCGGCACGTGGGTGTCGGTCCTCCAGACGATCTCCATCGCGGCGAATTTCACCGGCTGCTTGTGGAAGACCTGCCGGGCGATGGAGTCGCCCAGGAAGAACTGCACGGGGGTGAACACCGCGGCGAGCGTGAAGGGGATCGTGAAGCCGAGCCGGTGGTACCGGTCGCGGCGGCCCCGCAGCCAGCCCACGGCGTAGACGCCCGCCGTGACGTAGCCCGCCGTGACGAACATCGCCACGACGAAGTGCCAGTACTCCGGGCCGAACATGGGCGTGAAGATCGCCTTGCGGACGTCGACGTCCACCGGGTTGCCCGCGGGGTCGAGGCCGAAGCCGCGGGGGGTGTTCATCCACGAGTTGGCGGCCAGGATCCCGAAGGCGCCCAGCAGGGCCGCGAAGGGCAGCGGCACCGCGAGCAGGAAGTGGGCGCGGGAGGGCAGTCTCCGCCAGCCGTAGAGGTAGACGGCGATGAGGACCGCCTCCAGGAAGAAACCCCACGCCTCCACCCCGAAGCCGAGACCGAAGACATCGCCCCAACGGCCCATCATGCCCGGCCACAGCAGCCCGAACTCGAAGGACAGCACGGTGCCGGTGACGACGCCGATCGCGAACTGGACCGCCATGACCGCCGACCAGCGCCGGGCCAGCAGCAGGGCGGTCGGGTCGTTCCGGCGCAGTCCGTAGCCGTGCATGATGAGCGTGATCAGCGGCAGCGCCACCCCCAGCGGCACCAGGATGATGTGCGTGGCGAGGGTGAAGGCCATCATCGATCTGGCCGGGAGCAGCTGCGCGGGCGCGTCCGCCAGCAGCGCGAGCGTGGTGTGCATGGAGTCTCCTCGGGACCGACGTGGGTGGGGTCGGTCAGCCGCCGGTGGCGAACCCGGGGAAGAGGGTCATCCCGCCGTCCACGTAGAGGGTGGCGCCCACGACGTAGTCCAGGAGGTCGGAGGCGAGCGCGACGGCCGCGTAGGCGATGTCCTCGGGGGCGCCGACGCGGTCGTAGGGGATCAGTTTCAGGAGGTCCTGCTGGGCCTCGGGGGTGTCCCAGGCATCGCGGTTGATGGGGGTCTTGATGGCTCCGGGGGCGATCGCGTTGACGCGGATCTTCTTCGGGGCGAGTTCCTGCGCCAGCGTCTCCATCATCATCTGCACACCGCCCTTGGAGGCGGCGTAGTTGACGTGGCCGGCCCACGGGATGATCTGGTGCACCGAGCTCATGCAGATGATCTTGCCCGCCGCACGCGACACCTCGGGGACGACCCCGCGCCGCAGGAACTCCTTGGTCGCCTCGCGGGCACAGAGGAACTGCCCGGTGAGGTTGACGTCCAGGACCTTCTGCCACTGGGCGAGGGACATGTCGGTGAACGACGCGTCACGCTGCAGTCCGGCGTTGGCCACGAGGATGTCGACGGTGCCGAACTCCTTGACCATCCGGTCCGTCATGGCGACGACCTGCCCCTCGTCGGAGACGTCCGCCTCGTAGGCCGCCGCCCGCACTCCGAAGGACGCGATCTCCTCGACCACCTTCTCGGCTTCGTCGCGGCCGGCCACGTAGTTCACGACGACGTCGGCGCCGGCCCGGCCCAGGGCGACGGCGGTGGCCCGGCCGATGCCCGAATTCGCGCCGGTGACCAGCGCCTTCTGGCCCTTCAGCAGAGCCGCGGGGATCACGTCCTGGGGTGCGCCCTCGGGGGAACTCACGATGCCCTACTCCTCCACTGCATGGCCCGGGACCATCCGGGCGCATGGCCCGGAGGTGCAGGCGTCACACAACCACCGGGGAGGGGTGACGGTGCGGCGGAGCGGTCCGCTTTGCGCTGCCCGGCTGACGATCTTCGCCCGATCGGTGGTGCGTCGCCGCGGGCCGGTCAGCCGAGCCGGGCGAGGAGGTGGTCGCCCACCCGCAGGGCATTCGCGATGGCCGTCAGGGACGGATTGACCGCGCCGATGCTCGGGAAGAAGCTGGTGTCGACGACGTAGAGGTTGTCCAGGTCGTGGGCCTTGCAGTTGAGGTCGAGGGCCGAGGACGCCGGGTCGTCGCCGAACCGTACGGTGCCCGCCTGGTGGGCGGTGGCGCCGATCGGCATGCCCTTGTGCAGGTAGATGCTGTGGGACAGCAGATGGTGCTCGTGCATGCCGAGGTGGCCGAGCATGTGCTGGAGCTTGTGCCGCAGACGGGTCAGGCCGGCGATGTTGTTGGTCTCGTCGAGGGCGAGGTGGATGCGGCCGTCGGCGTCCAGGGTGACCCGGTTGTCCGGCTGCGGCAGGTCCTCCCCGCACAGCCAGAAGTCGACGGCGTGGTGGGCCAGGACCTCGAAGGGCATGTCCGGGGTGACCGCGCCGGCCCAGCGCGGCGCCTCGCCGTGGATCTGCTCGGCGTCCGACTTGCCGAGCATCTGGATCCCGCCGAGCGGGTAGTCCCAGTCGTCCGCGCCCAGGTACCAGTCGTGCAGGGCGAGGGTCTTCTGGAACTGGGTGTCGTTGGGCTCCTTCGAAATCGCCATCAGCGCGAGGTTGTTGTGCCGCATGTAGTGGCGGCCGACCACGTCGGAGCTGTTGGCCAGCCCGTGGGGATGGTGGTCGTCGGCCGAAGCCAGCAGAAGCGCCGCGGAGTTGACCGCCCCGCAGGCCACGACCACGATGTCGGCCGAGAACCGGGCCTGCTCCGCGTCCGGGAGCTCGGCGACGACGGTGGTGACGCTGCGTCCGGCCGGATCGGTTTCGAGCCTGGTCACCCGGGCGTGGGTGACCAGCTCGACGCCGGGGTGCCGTAGTGCCGGCTCCACACAGATGACCTGGGCGTCGGACTTGGCGCGGACCAGGCACGGGAAGCCGTCCACCCGGTTGCAGCGGATGCAGACGCTGGAGTGGGCCGCCCGCCCGTTCCCGTCCTGGGTGAGGTCGACCCCGATGGGCAGGTGGAAGGGGTGCAGTCCGCGCTTCTCCAGATCGTCGCTCAACTGCTGGATGCGCGGCTCGTGTTCCACCGGCGGGTAGGCGTACGGTCCGCTGCACGGCCCTTCCCAGGGGTCCTCGCCGTGCCGGCCGTGCACCAGGTAGAGGTGTTCCGCCTGGGTGTAGTACGGCTCCAGGTCCTCGTAGCGGAGCGGCCAGGCGGGAGAGACACCGTCGTGGTGGCGCAGCTCGCCGAAGTCCTCCGGGCGCAGCCGGAACAGCGCCGCGCCGTAGAACTTGGTGTTGCCGCCGACGTAGTAGTTGACCTCGGGCGGGAACTCGTTGCCGTGCCGGTCGAGCCAGAACTCCGGGGCCCGGTACTTCGCCTTGACGAAGACGGCGGTGGAGTCCCAGTTGTCGCGTTCGCGCGGCAGCCAGCCGCCGCGTTCGAGGAGGAGCACCCGCTTGCCGGAGGGGGCGAGCCGGTGGGCGAGGGTGCCACCGCCGGCGCCGGTGCCGATGATGATGACGTCGTAGTGGGAGGTGTCGCCCACAGCGACCACCGTCCTTGCCGTTGCGGTCGCCGGCCGCTGCCGGGACCTGCCGGTAGCCTTCTGGCGCTCCTTCGAACGTATACGCCCCGGGACGGCGCGGCACCTGGAAGGGGCCGCGCCGTCCGGGCCGGTCACAGGACGGCGATCGGGTTCACCGGGGAGCCGGTGGCAGCCGGGAGCCGCAGCGGGGCGACCACGCACAGGAAGTGCCAGCGGCGCAGCTGCGCGCACACCGGTACCAGCTCCTCGAAGTTCAGGTAGTCCATGAGATGCAGCCCCAGGGCGTTCACGGCCAGCACGTGCACCGGGAACGGGACCTCGGCGACCGCGCTGGGTGCCGTGTCGTTGTTGCCGTCCGACCCCAGGGCGGCCACCCGCCGCTCGGCGAGGAAGGGCAGCGCAGCCGGGTGCAGGCCGGCCCGCTGCTGCGCGGCGTTCCAGGCGCCGAGGCTGCGGCGCCGGCGGCGGTGCCCGACGCGCACGAACAGCACATCGCCCGGCCCGACCGTGACGCCCTGGGCCGCCTCGGCCGCGGTGAGGTCGTCGGCGGTCACGTGGTCGCCGGGCTCCAGCCACGGCACCCGGCGCAGGCGCGGGACGTCCAGCAGCACCCCGCGGCCGACGATGCCGTCGCGCACCAGGTCCGCGGTGAGCGCGCCGGCCCCGTCCGGCGTCACGCTGCTCGCCGGAACCCCGCCGTAGAGCTCGCCGTCGAACATCACATGGCACAGCGCGTCGAGGTGGCTGTCCGCGTCCCCGTGCACGTTCATGGCGAACCGGTCGAGGGCGAAGTGCAGTCCGGGGGCGTCGGCCTCGCCGGGCGCCGGTGCGGTCATCCGGTGGGTGGCGGGCTGCGGGTCGTCCGGCACCGGCGTGGTCCCGATCGGGGCGGCCAGCGATACGGTGCGGCCGGCCCGCACCTCGGTGGCGGCGGCCACCACCCGCTCGGGGGTCAGGTGGCCCAGTGCTCCGCGCCCGGGATCCGGGCCGTCCAGCGCCTGCTCACGCAGCCGGCGGTACAGGGAGCGGAAGGCCGCCTCGGACATGCGGTGCCGGGCCCCGGGCGGCGACGTCGCGCCTTGCTGCGCACGATCCGGCACGTGAGCTCCTCCTCGTCCGGCGCGGGGCCCTGGTCCCAGGGTCGGCCGCCGCCGCTCCCCCCGCATCCCGGAAGCCGGCCCACGGCATCGTCAGCCGGCGTCCCAGCCCGGAACCGTCGGCAGCACCTTCTCGGCGACGCGGAGCAAGGCCGCGTCATCGGGCATCCCCTCGTCCTCCCGCCAGACGACGATGTCGAAGGAGCCGCCGCCGTCCTTGGCGTTCCGGGCGACCTGCAGGCGGCGGGCGATACCGCCGGGCGCGGTGTCGGCCTTGCCTGGCTTGCCACCCTCGAAGTTGAAGCGGATGGCGATGGTCCGGTCCGAGGAGAGGACCGCGGGACGCCCCAGAACCGTCCGCTTCTCCGCGGCATTGCCCAGCAGGTCGGCCGTCCTGGCGACCGAGAGGTCGTCGGAGGACGCCGAGAGCTGCACGGAGTAGGTCTTCAGCGTCACCTTCGCCTCGGGGGTGACGAACTTTGTGCCGCCGGCGAGCTTGGTCGTGCTCTCGCTGCCGTCAGCGGTCTCCGCACGCTCCGCCGGCGTTCCGAGGAGCTCCGGCAGGTCCGCACGGTTCAGCGCCGTGCACAGCTGCGCCCCCGAAACGTGCTGCGACGCACCGTGCTTCGAGCCAGCATGCTTCGGCGGCCGGGCGTCGTCGTGCGCGGGCGAGCAAACAGCCGGCTTGCTCTCCTCGACCTCCTGCCCCGAAGCCGTCGCCATGACCCACATGCCCCCCGCGAGGCCCCCGACCAGCACCACCGCCGCGACCACCTGCGCCCCGGCATTCATCCCCTTCTCGGGCCCGGCCTTGGCTCCGGCCGTGGATCTGTCGAATTCCCCGTCCATGTCCCCCACTTCCCCCACTTCCCGCACGTCCCCCATCTGCTGATTCGCGCCGCATGTGCGCCGGGGGAGCGTAACCGGTGATCGTTTCGCAGCCAAGCAAAAACCGGGCCCGGGCACCATCGAGGTGGTCACCTTCGGAGCCGACCGCCCCGGCCCGGAAGGCGGTTCCCGGCAGGTCTGCCGCCGGGCCGTCACATGAGGTGCCGGCTCCGGCGCTGCCGCGGGGCCGTGCGGCCCCTCATGGTGGGAGCGCGCACCCCCGTGCCCGGAACTATGGCGTCCCACCACATGGGCCACTGACCTGCGCGTTCCTACCGTGTGGCGGCACGAGCACATCCCGCCGACCGCCTGGAAGTGGTGCACATGGCCCGCGCAGCAACCGCTCCCCCACCACCCACCGACCTCAAGCGCATCGTCGCCGCCAGCCTCATCGGGACCACGATCGAGTGGTACGACTTCTTCCTCTACGGGTCCGCCGCCGCGCTGGTCTTCAACAAGCTGTTCTTTCCCGGTTCCGATCCGCTCGTCGGGACCCTGCTGGCGTTCCTGACGTACGCGGTCGGGTTCGCCGCGCGGCCCGTCGGTGCGCTGGTCTTCGGGCACTTCGGCGACCGGCTGGGCCGGAAGAGACTGCTGGTGCTGAGCCTGCTGATGATGGGCGGGGCCACGTTCGCGATCGGGCTGCTGCCGACGCACGCCACGATCGGGACGGCGGCGCCGGTGCTGCTGACCGTGCTGCGGCTGGTCCAGGGGTTCGCGCTGGGCGGTGAGTGGGGCGGTGCGGTGCTGCTGGTGTCGGAGCACGGTGATGCGCGGCGGCGCGGGTTCTGGGCCTCCTGGCCGCAGACCGGCGCGCCCGCCGGGCAACTGCTGGCCACCGGCGTGCTCTCGCTGATGACGGCGCTGCTGCCGGCCACGGCGTTCGCCGCCTGGGGGTGGCGGGTGCCGTTCCTGCTCTCCGGTGTCCTGGTCCTGGTCGGGCTGTGGATGCGGCTGTCGGTGGACGAATCCCCCGTGTTCCGGGCGGCGTTGGCGCGTGCCGAGGCCCGCCGGACGGAGGGGGCGGCCACCCGCGCGGAGAAGCTGCCGCTGGTCGCCGTGCTCCGGCACCACTGGCGCGAGGTGCTGATCGCGATGGGCGCGCGGATGGCCGAGAACATCTCGTACTACGTCCTCACGGCGTTCGTGCTGGTCTACGCGACCTCGCACGCCGGGGTGGCGCAGCAGACCGCGCTGAACGCGGTGCTGATCGCCTCGGCGCTGCACTTCGCGGTGATCCCCGCCTGGGGCGCGCTGTCGGACCGGATCGGGCGCCGGCCGGTCTATCTACTGGGCGCGGCCGGCGTCGGCGCCTGGGCGTTCCCGTTCTTCGCGCTGGTGGACTCCGGCCGGTTCGGTCCGCTGCTGCTCGCCGTGGGCGTCGGGCTGTTCTTCCACGGGGCGATGTACGCGCCGCAGGCGGCCTTCTTCGCGGAGATGTTCGCGACCCGGATGCGGTATTCGGGCGCCTCGATCGGTGCCCAGTTCGCGTCGGTCGCCGCCGGTGCGCCGGCCCCGCTGATCGCGACCGCGCTGCTCGCCGACTTCGGCGGCCCGGCGCCGATCGCGCTGTACGTGGTCGCGGCCGCGCTGCTGACGCTGGTCGCGGTGGGCGCGGCCCGGGAGACCCGCAGCCGGGACCTGGCGGCGGTGGCGGAGGACGAGCCGCGGCCCGCCTCCGGGAAGACCGGCGACGGGCGGGAGATGAGGGTCTGATGTGCGGCGGGGGCGCGGCGGGCCGTGGGACGCTCCGGGAGACGGGGCAAGCTCGCCCGCCGCGCCCCCGCCGGACGTCAGGACCGCTCGGTCCTGCGCTTGATGGACTCCTTCGTGCCGCGGACGTTCTCCCCGGCGTCGTCCATGGTGTCCTTGGCCTTGCCCTTGGCCTCTTCCATCCGGCCTTCGGCCTTCAGGCGGTCGTCACCGGTGATCTTGCCGGTGGCCTGCTTGGCCTTGCCCTTGATCTTGTCCTTGGCGCCCTTGCCGGCCATGTCCAACTCCTTCGTGCGTGATCTGGGGCCCGTGGTCCGCGTAGGGGCCGGGAAGCCACGGGACGTGCGGAGCACTCGCGGAATGGAGGGCTCCGCATCCCAGGCTGCCGCACGGCCCACCGGTGCGCACCCGGAGCGACGGCCCCGTTACTCCTCCGTTTCGCACCCGCGCCCACCGGCGCGTCCGCGGTGCCGCTACCGCTCGCTCCCCTGCTCCACGGCGGCCGAGAGCTGGTGCAGCCGCAGCGCCAGCTGGAGTTCCAGGGCGCGCGCCGGGCTCTGCCAGTCGGGCCCCAGCAGCCGGCCCACCCGCTCCAGACGCTGCGCCACGGTGTTCACGTGAACGTGCAGCTCGTCCTTGGTGCGGCCGGGGCTCATCCCGCAGGCGAAGTACGCCCGCAGGGTGCGCAGCAGCTCCGTCCCACGGCGGGCGTCGTAGTCGGCGACCACCCCGAGCGTGCGGCGCACGAAGCCGTCGACGTCGCGGGTGTCGGCGAGCAGCAGTCCCAGGAAGCCGAAGTCGGCGGCGGCCGCGCCCTGACCGGCCCGGCCCAGCACCCGCAGCGCCTCCCGGCAGCGCCGGGCCTCGGCGTACGCGTCGGCGACCGCCGCGGGCCGTCCGGCCGGGGCCGGGACCGGAGCCGAGGCACCGACCGTGACCGGTACGTGGAGCGCGGCGCCCAGCCGGGCGGCGACCTCCCGTGCCCGGCCGGCCGGATCGCCGTCGGGCCCGAGCGGCAGCAGCAGGACGGCGCCGCCGTCGCGGACCGCGGCCAGCCCGTGCCGGGTGGCGGCGAGATGGGAGGCCGCCGACCACAGGCGCCGCCGGTCGCCGGCGGCGCCCTGGGCCGCGGGGGCGTCGACCCGGGCGGCCAGCACGACCTGCGGCGCGTCGAGGTCGGCACCGACCCGGGCCGCGCGTTCCCGCAGCAGCCGGGGGTCGCGCCCGGCGGCGTCCAGCAGGTCGTCCAACAGCTCGCCGCGGACCCGCTGTTCGGCCTCGCCCGCGGTCCGGCGGGCGAGCAGCAGCAGCGAGGTGACCACGGCGGCCCGCTCCAGGGTCCGCTGGTCGACCGGGTCCAGGGCCGGGTGGCCGCGCAGGACCAGCGCGCCGAGGACCTCCCCGCCCGCCGATACCGCGGCGACCCAGTCGGCACCGTCCCGTACCGCGTGCCCGTCGGCCCGGGACCGGTCCAGGGCGGCGGCCGGGGCGCCGGCGGGTTCGGTGAACTCCACGTCGCCGTGCAGCACTTCGGCCACCGCGGCCGCGACGTCCTGCACCCCGCCGCCGCGCAGCACCAGTTCCGTCAGCCGGTCGTGGATGTCCGAGGCGCGTTCGATGACCGCGCTGCGGTCACGGATGATCTCGTTGGCCGCTTCCAGTTCGGTCAGCGCCTTACGGGTCCCGGCGAGCAGGCGGGCGGTGTCGAGGGCGACCGCGGCGTGCGCCGCGTGGGCGGCGAGCAGGGCGATCTGGCCGGGCTCGAAGACCCGCTCGCGGCGGTCGGCGGCGAAGAGCACCCCGATGACGCCGCTGCCCAGCATCAGCGGCACGCCCAGGATCGCCACCAGGCCCTCGTCGCGGACGCCGGCGTCGATGGTGCCGGTGTGCCGGAACCGCTCGTCGTGGAAATAGCTGTCGGTCACGTACGGGCGGGCGGTCTGTGCGACCAGTCCGCCCAGTCCCTCGCCCATGCCGAGCCGCAGTTGCTGGAACCGCGCGGAGACCGAGCCGTCGGTGACCCGCATATAGGTGTCGCCGGCGGCGGGGTCGTGCAGGGTGAGGTAGGCGACCTCGGTGCCCAGGAGGGAGCGGGCCCGGCGCACGATGGCCCGCAGCACGGCGTCCAGGTCGCGCAGCCCCGCCAGGTCGTGTGCGGTGGCGTAGAGCGCGGACAGTTCGGCCTCGCGCCGCCGGCGGCCCTCCAGTTCGGTGCGTATCCGCAGGGCCTGGCGCTTGGCCCGCTCCAGGGCGGCGAGCCGGCCGGGCGCGGCACCCTCGGCACGGGCGCGCAGCACCGGCCGCTCGTAGTCCTCGGCGGGGGCGTCGGCGGTGAGCAGCGCGAGGAAGGGGGCCTCGGCCGGTTCGGTGGCGGGCGCGGAGGGGGACGGATCGGTGGGCATGGTCACAGGGATACCTTCGGGTCGTCGCCGTGCGCCAGGGGCTCCGGGGTCTCTTCCCTGCCGCCGGCTCGGCGTCCCTGGATCGTCAGTGCGCGGTCCAGCCGCCGTCCAGGGTGAGCGAGGCCCCCGTCACGAAGGACGCCTGCGGGGTGCAGAGGTAGGCGACGGCCTCGGCGACCTCCTCCGGTTCGAGCAGCCGCTTGAGGGCTGCGTCGGCGAGCAGGACGTCGGCCAGCACCCGCTCCTCGGGGATGCCGTGCGCGGCGGCCTGGTCGGCGATCTGCCGTTCGACGAGCGGGGTGCGGACGTAGCCGGGGTTGACGCAGTTGCTGGTGACGCCGTGCGGGGCGCCCTCCAGGGCGGCGGTCTTCGACAGGCCCTCCAGACCGTGTTTGGCCGCCACATAGGCGGACTTGAACGGTGAGGCCCGCAGCCCGTGCACCGACGAGATGTTCACGATCCGCCCCCACCCCCGCTCGTACATGTGGGGCAGGGCGCCGCGCAGCAGCCGGAAGGGCGCCTCCAGCATCACGGTCAGCACCTGGTGGAAGACCTCGGGCGGGAACTCCTCGATGGGGCGGACGAGTTGCAGTCCGGCGTTGTTGACCAGCAGGTCGGTGCCGGCCGCGGCCCGCTCGGCGGCGTCGAGGTCGGTCAGGTCCAGGACCTGCGGCTCGATGGTGCCGCCGGTGCCCTCGGGGAGGTCCGCGGCCAGTGCGGCCAGGCCGGCGGCGTCCCGGTCGACCGCCCGCACCGTGGCGCCGGCCGCCGCCAGCCGCAGGGCACAGGCGCGTCCGATGCCGCCGGCCGCGCCGGTGACGAGGGCGGTGCGGCCGCCGAGGTCGAGGGATACCGGGCCCGGGGTGCCGATCGTGGTCATGTCCGCACCTTAGGCACGGGCGGACCGGGCACCGATGTGCCGCGGCACCACAGTTCGCGGGCGGGAGATGGGGGCCGGCCACCCGGGTGGCGTGGCACGGACGGCAGCCGGGGAAGCGGACGGCGGGCGGTGCGCCGCGGTCCGGGCCCGGTGCCGGTGGGCGCGACGCGCCGGGTCACCTGATCGGCCGTCCCGGTTCGCCGCGCTTCCGCCGGGCTCCTAGCGTCGTACGACGCAGCGCGCCGCCTGCACCGCCGCCACGAGGGAGTCCCCATGCGCAGGCTGATCACCGTGCCGACCGTGCTGCTCGCGCTGGCCGCGGCGGGCTGCGCGGACGGGGACGACAGCGGGACCCGCTCGGCGTCGTCCACCGGTACCGGGCCCGGGCCGCAGCGCACCGGTGAGGGCTCACCGGGGGTGCCCGGCCAGCCGGTGAGCTGCGGGCGGCTGAAGGACGCGCTGGGCCAGGACGGGGACGTCGCGCTGTACGCGGACCCGACGGCAGCGGGCACGGTGCCGTGCACGCAGGCCCGGGACGTGATGACCGAGTTCTTCCTGCGGGCCCCGCGGGAGGCCGGTGACGACCGCGGCACGCTGTCCGTACGCGGCTGGTTCTGCCACTACGAGAGCGGGCCGACCGGCACCTGGATCTCGGCCTGCAGCAAGGACGAACGGGAGATGCACACGGAGGAGGCGGACGACCAGGACACCGGTCCGGACGGGCCGGACGAACCGGACGCCCCGGACGGCTCGCAGCTGCCCCCGCTGCCCGGTGATCCCTCCGCCCCGATGGACGACCCGTCGACGGAGGAGCTGTAGGCGGGCCGTGTCCCCTGGCGGGCCCCTTCTAGACCTCGTCCATCCCGTGGAACCACGTCGGGCCGGCCGCGACGGCCCGGCGGATGCGGGTCAGTGCGTACGCGTCCAGCTCCGGCAGGGCGTCCATGGCGAACCAGCCGACCTCCAGCGACTCGTCGTCGTTGACCCGGGCCTGGCCGCCGACCGCGCGGCAGCGCAGCGTCACGTCCATGAACTGGCAGATGTCGCCGTTGGGGTACTCCGTGGGCGGCATGGTCTCGACGAGGACCACCCCCTCGGGGACGACCCGTACCGCGGTCTCCTCGTAGACCTCGCGCACCGCGGTCTCGGCGGGCTGCTCACCGGGCTCGGGGATGCCGCCGATCACCGACCAGCCGCCGGTGTCGGCCCGCTTGCCCAGCAGGACCCGCCCGTCGTCGTCGAAGACGACCGCACTCACCCCGGGCAGCCACAGCAGCTGCCGGCCGATGGAGCTCCGGAGGTCACGGATGAATTCGGGTGTTGCCATGCTCCGACCCTACGGGACGACCCGGAGGGCTCCCCGATCCGGAAGCACGGCCCGCCCCGCACACCCCTGCCGCGCGCTCAGGCGCCCGCCGGGCTCCCCTTGCGCGGCCGCAGCCGGCCACGGACCGCCCGGACCGCGCCCTCGGCGTCGTCGACCGTGATCGTGAAGGTACGCCCGTCGCCGAGCCGGAGGACCACGGCCTCCCCACGGCGGACGACCACCGCCGTGCCCTGGTCCGGGCGCCAGCGGTAGCCCCAGCCGCCCCAGTGGCGGGGCGTGACCTGGGGCGCGAACTCGGCCCCCACGACGGTGTCGAGGGGGATCCGGCGGCGCGGCACACCGATGTGGCCGCAGCGCACCTCCAGGCATTCCTTGTCGACCCGCACCGCGACGTGGACGAAGGCGAGCGTGCCGAACAGCACCAGCAGGCCGACCGCGACACAGCCGACCACCGCCATCACCAGCGGCGCCAGACCGGAGGTCCAGCTGCTGTCGACGGCCAGCTCGATGCCGAGCGCCAGACAGGCCGCCCCGATCGCGGCCAGCAGCCACTGGACGCGGTTGGTGGCGCTGCCGTGCCAGACCTCGGGGATCTCCGCGTACGAGCCGCCGGGCACCCGCCCCGGCCCCGCGGGCCGGCCGGTGCCGTCGGTACCGCCGTCGGTACCGCCGTCCGTGCTGCCGTCTGCGCCGGGGGCTGCTGCCCCCTCGTGGGGGTGGTCCCTCATGAGACGCAGCGTACGCGTCTTCGCACGCTGCGGCAGGGTGTCGAACGCCCCGTTCAGCCGCTCAGCGCCCCGGCGGTGTCCGTACGGGACTGCGCCAGCAGCCGGCCCTCGGCGTAGGCGAGCGTGGCCGCGGGGAGCTCCGCCGTGCGGCCGCTGAGGAGCACGGTGAGTCCGCCGACCGGGGTGGCCGCGGGCGCCGGCTCGGCACCGATACGGCGCAGCGCCTGGGCGGCGACCGCCTCGGCCGAGCCGTGCAGGACGAGCGCCGGGGCGCCGGGCTGCTGGAGGGCGGCGCGGATGCGTTCGGCGACCAGCTCGTAGTGGGTGCAGCCCAGGACGACGGCCCGCACGTCGCGCGGGGTGCGGCCCGCGGCGACGGCGACGGCCGCGTCGATGGCGGCCTCGTCGGCCTGCTCCACCGCGTCGGCGAGCCCCGGGCAGGCGACGCCGGTGACGTCCACACCGCGCGCGAAGCGTTCGATCAGGTCCCGCTGGTAGGGGCTGCCGGTGGTGGCGGGGGTGGCCCAGATGGCGACCGGGCCGCCGCCGGTCGCGGCGGGCTTGATGGCCGGGACGGTGCCGATGACCGGGACGGCCGGTTCCAGTTCGGCGCGCAGCGCGGGCAGGGCATGGACGGACGCGGTGTTGCAGGCGACGATCAGCGCGTCGGGGCGGTGCGCGGCGGCCGCCCGGGCCACCGCGAGGGCGTGTGCCGTGACGTCCTCGGGCGTGCGCGGGCCCCAGGGCATGCCGTCGGGGTCGGAGGAGAGGATCAGATCGGCGTCCGGCCGCAGTCGCCGTACGGCCGCGGCCGCCGCGAGCAGGCCGGTTCCGGAGTCCATCAGCGCGATCTTCACCCGGACACTTTACCGGGCGGCGGGCCCCACTTGTCATACCGGCCCGGCGAGCGGGTGGCCCGGGTTCAGCAGGTGGCCCGGGTCCAGCGGGGTGGCCCGGGTCTCACGTCCCCCGGACGCGCCCGGTCCTGAGAGACACGTCGGTCCGGGCCCGTGCCGGGGACGTCCGGCGGCGGGGCGGTGCGGCAGACTGCGGCCGTGGGAGCGATGGAGTGGATCGGTGCCGGGTCGCTGCTGGCCTGGCTGTGGCTGCTGCTGGGCCAGGGCTTCTTCTGGCGGACCGACGTCCGGCTGCCGGAGCGGGGGGACCCGGACCGCTGGCCGTCGGTCGCGGTGGTGGTGCCGGCCCGGGACGAGGCCGCGGTGCTGCCGGTGAGCCTGCCCTCGCTGCTCGGCCAGAAGTACCCGGGCCGGGCGGAGGTGTTCCTGGTCGACGACGGCAGCGGCGACGGGACCGGTGCGCTGGCGCGGGAACTGGCGGCCGCGCGGGGCGGGCTGCCGCTGACCGTCACCTCGCCCGGGGAGCCGGGGCCGGGGTGGACCGGGAAGCTGTGGGCCCTCCGGCACGGGATCGCGCTCGCGCGGGAGCGGACCGCACCGGACTATCTCCTGCTGACCGACGCGGACATCGCCCACGCCCCGGACAGTCTGCGGGAGTTGGTGGCGGCGGCCCGGTCGGCGGACCTGGACCTGGTGTCCCAGATGGCGCGGCTGCGGGTGGTGACGTTCTGGGAGCGGCTGATCGTGCCGGCGTTCGTGTACTTCTTCGGGCAGCTGTATCCGTTCCGCCGGGTCAACCGGCCGGGGGCGCGGACCGCGGCGGCGGCCGGCGGCTGTGTGCTGCTGCGGCGGGAGGCGGCGGAGCGGGCGGGCGTCCCGGAGGCGATCCGGCACGCGGTGATCGACGACGTGACACTGGCGCGGGCGGTGAAGCGGTCGGGCGGCGCCGTCTGGCTGGGGCTGGCGGACCGGGTGGACAGCGTGCGGCCGTATCCGCGGCTGGCCGAGCTGTGGCGGATGGTCTCGCGCAGCGCGTACGCCCAGCTGCTGCACCGGCCGGAACTGCTGCTCGGCACGGTCCTGGGGCTGGCCCTGGTCTATCTGGCGCCGCCGGTGGCGCTGGTGGCGGGGCTGGCCGGCGGCGGGGCGCTGCTCGCGGCGCTGGGCGGGGCGGCCTGGGCGGTGATGTGCGGGACGTACCTGCCGATGCTGCGCTACTACGGTCAGCCGCTGTGGACCGCGCCCCTGCTGCCGTTCACGGCGCTGCTCTACCTCCTGATGACGGTGGACTCGGCGGTGCAGCACTACCGGGGGCGCGGCGCGGCCTGGAAGGGCCGGACGTACGGGGCGCCGTGAGCCGCGCCCGCCGGGGTGCGGTCACTTGCTGGCCGGGGACCAGTTGAGCCCCCAGCCGTAGGCGTGGTCGACAGTGCGCTGCGGGCTGACGCCGGGCTGGGGGACGAGGTAGCGGGCCTCACGCTGGACGACGAGTTCACCGCCGGTGCGGGTGATCAGGGCCAGTGCGCAGACGTTGGACGGGACCGTGCAGGCGTCGAGCGTGAAGTCGACGGGGGCGCCGTGCTGCGGCTGGAGGGTGACCGTCGCGTTCAGGCCCTCGAAGGTGCGGGCGCCGGCATAGACGGTGACGAAGATCAGGATGCGCTTGATGCGCGCCTGGTGGTCGAGGTTGATGGTCATGTTCTCGCCGGCCGCGACCGCGCCGGTGCGGTCGTCCCCGTCGAGCTGGATGTACGGCGGGGCGTGCAGGGCACCGAAGTTGTTGCCCAGCGGATGGATCACCCCCGCGGCGCCGTCGGTGAGTTCGTACAGCGCGCACAGGTCGAGGTCCAGCTCGCCGGACGGGGGCAGCAGGGCCCCGCGGGCGCCCATGGCCTGCATCGCCTTGCGGCCGAGCTTCTGGGTCAGCCGCTTGCCGGCGCTGCCGCCGCTCCAGTTGAGGTTCACCCGCATCACCCCGGAGGTGCCGCCCTGCTTCGTCAACGAGACGGCGGGAGCCTCCTTCGTGAGGGTGACTTTTGTCAGACGAACGGCAGGGGGCGCGGGAACCGGCGCGGGCTGCCCCGACGGGGGCGCCATTGACACCGCCGGTTGACCGGCCGGCAACGGGGGCGCGAACGCCGCGGGGGGCGGCGCGACGGGAGGCGCGGGCGCGGCGGCCGGGGGTGCGGCGGGCGGCGGAACGGCCGCCGTGGGGGCGGCCGGGGCGGCGGCCGGAGCCTGGTGCGGTTCCTCGACGCTGATGCCGAAGTCGGTGGCCAGACCGGCGAGTCCGCTGTCGTAGCCCTGCCCGACCGCGCGGAACTTCCACGCGCCCTGGCGCCGGTAGAGCTCCCCGAGCACGAACGCGGTCTCCGTGGTGGCGTCCCGGCTGTCGAACCGGGCGAGCTCGGCGCCGTCGGCCGCGTCCAGTACGCGGATGTGGAGCCCGGGGACGCTCCCGAAGGTGCCGCCGTCGGCGGAGGCGGCCAGCACCACCTTGTCGACGGCCGGCTCCACGGCGCCGAGGGTCACCGTCAGGCCGTCCGTCGAAGCACCGCCCGCGGCGTGCTTGCCCTCGTGGCGCACCGCGCCGGAGGCGTGCACGGGCTGGTTGTAGAAGACGAAGTCGCCGTCGTCGCGGACCTTTCCGGACGAAAGGAGGAGCGCGGAGGCGTCGACGTCCGGTGCGCCGGGGCCGGCCCGCCAGCCCAGTTCCACCCGTACCGCCGGGGCCGGGACCGGAACGTTGCCGCCTTTGGGCATCGACATGCTGCGCCTTCCTCTCGTCCGCCGTGCCGCGTGCGCGGTGGCACCCGTGGCGCCCCCCGTACGCGACCTTCCTCAACCTAACGTGCCCCGGACCGCGCCGAACGTCCGCCGTTCACCCGTGAGAAGCGAGGTCTTTACACGATTCCAACGGGCGATCGCGACCGATTTTCCCAAGTTCGCTCCCATTGGGGATCCATGGCCACTCCGCACACGTAAAACAACCTTCTTTTCAGGCTCCCCAATCGACACATCGTGGGCTTAACTTATGACGCATGACCTCCCCCCGCTCTACCTACGGCGGCGGCTACTACGCTTCGCCCTCCTTCCCCGACACCCCGATCTACGACAGCCTCGTGGCCGAGCGCGGCACACCGCAGATCGCGCCTATCAGGGTGAACCCCTCGCCCTACGACACGGGCTCGTCGTATTTGCCGGCGCTGCCCTCGGCGCTGCCGGCACTTCCGGCCGCTCCGTCCCACTCCTCGCCCGCGCAGGGCTACCCGGCCGCCTCCGCGCATCCGGTCGCCCCTCTGCAGCAGGCGCCGGCGCCCTACATCCCCCAGCAGGCGGGGTCCCGCGGCGGCTACCAGCCGCAGCAGGCGCCGCAACCCCAGCGCCCGGCACCGGGCATGGGCACGGGCTACGAGGCCATGCGGCCGGCCGCTCCGGTCGCGCCCCGGCCGGCCCCGGCGTACGACGATCCGTACGGCCGGCAGTATCCGCGCGGGTACTGACCCGGTCACCGGACCGGCTGTCAGAGGTGCCTGGCAGGATGGAACGCATGCTCAAGCCTGCGCTCCAGTCGATCCATCTCTATCCGGTCAAATCCATTGCGGGGTCCGGTCCCGGCGAGGCGGTCGTGGAGCCGTGGGGGCTCGCCGGGGACCGACGGTGGCTGCTGGTGGACGCCGAGCGCCGGCAGATCACCCAGCGGCAGCAGCCGACGCTGGCGTTGGCGCATGCCGAGGAGCTGCCGGGCGGCGGCCTGCGCCTCACCGCTCCCGGCAAGGAGCCGCTGACGGTTCAGGTGCCCGAGTACACCGGGACCCTCCCGGTGGAGGTCTGGCGGGACGTGGTCGAGGCGGTGCCCGCGGGCACCGCCGCCGCGGAGTGGTTCAGCGCGTATCTGGGCGTCGAGTGCCGGCTGATGTACCTCGACCTCCCGGAGAAGCGCCGGCCGGTCGATCCGAAGTACTCCGCCCCCGGGGACACGGTCAGCTTCGCGGACGGCTTCCCGCTGCTGCTGACCACGACGTCCTCGCTCGACGCCCTCAACTCCCTCATCGCGCAGGGCGACCACGCCGACGAGGGCCCCCTGCCCATGAACCGTTTCCGGCCCAATGTGGTGGTGGACGGCACGGCCCCCTGGGCGGAGGACGACTGGCACCGGGTCCGGATCGGCGAGGTGGTCTTCCAGATCGTCAAGCCCTGCTCCCGCTGTGTCGTCACGACCACCGACCAGCTCACCGCCGAGCGCGGCAAGGAACCGCTGCGTACCCTCGCGCGGCACCGCCGCTTCGGTGACCGTCTGGTCTTCGGCCAGAACCTGATACCCCGCGGGGTCGGCACGATCCGCGTCGGCGACCCGTTCGAGATACTCGACTGACGGGCCGGCAAAGGCCCCACCCGGCCGCGTCCGCCGCCGGCGCAGCGCGACGGGAGACAGAGAACTGCGTGTCGATGCCTGCGAACGACCCTGGGAGCGACCATCTCCTTCCCGTCCAGCAGCTGCGCCCCGGGGACCACGCCTTTGTGAGTTACGGCAATGACGAGGTGCGCTGGGACGTGGTCACGGCGTTCGTACGGCTCGGACTGGCCCGCGGCGAGAAGGTTCTGGTGCTGCCCTGCCCCGACGTGTCCGAGGAAGAGGTGCTGGCCCGCCTCGACTTCCCCAGCCGCAGCACGCTGCGCGCCCGCGAGCGCGGCCAGCTGGTGGTGAGCAGCATGCGCGAAGTCATCCGCCCTGACGCGGAGTTCACCGCCGCCCGCCAGATGGGCCGGCTGCACGCCGAGACGGACCGGGCGGCGGCCGAGGGGTACGCGGGGCTGCGGGCGTTCATCGACATGGGCTGGGTGGCCGCGCTCGGCGCCGGCGTCGAGGCGATGATGCACCGCGAGACCGGCGCCGAGGCACTGTTCACCGGCCGGCCCTACACCGAGATCTGCGCCTACGACCGCCGCCGGTTCGACCGCGCGGTGCTCACCGCCATGGAACGGGCGCATCCGCGCGCGCTGCTGGAGCGGCTGGGCAGCCTGCGCCGGGAGCGTGAGCCGGACGGCACGCTGCGCTTCATCGGTGAGGCGGACGCCGCCCAGCAGGACGCCTTCACCCGGGCGCTGCAGCTCG
Source organism: Streptomyces sp. NPDC048197 (assembly GCF_043202395.1). NCBI lineage: Bacteria > Bacillati > Actinomycetota > Actinomycetes > Kitasatosporales > Streptomycetaceae > Streptomyces > Streptomyces sp. NPDC048197. The sequence goes on along the minus strand of NZ_JBIDAJ010000006.1, from coordinate 189,500 downwards.
CGCTGGCGCACAGCGCGCCGGCCCGGCGGCTGACGGTGGATCTGACCGGGCTGCACTTCCTGTCGGTGAGCTGCGCCGTCGGCCTGCTCCTGCTGGTCCGCGGCGCGGTGGGCCACGATGTGGTCGAGGTGCGCTGCGACGGCGGGCAGCGCCGGATGCTGTGCCGGCTGGGCGGCGACGAGTTGCCGCGGCTGCTGTGGGAGGAGGTGGTACGGCCGTGGTGAACGCGGATCCGGCGGACCCGACCGAGGGGTCCGGCCGCCGGCTGCTCCAGCGGCGGTTCACCGCCCGGCTGCTGCCGCAGTTGCGGCTGCTGGTCGAGGAATGCGCCGCCCGGGAGGGCCTGTGCGAGCCCCGGCGGGGGGAGTTCGTGCTCGCCGTCGACGAGATCGCGGGCAACGCCGTGGAGCACGCGGGCGGCTCGGGACGGCTGGTGCTGCGCCGGATCGGCGACGAACTGGAGTGCCGGATCACCGATACCGGCCCCGGGTTCAGCGAGGCGGTGATCCCCGAGCTGCTGCCCGGTCTGGACGGCGCGCCGAAGGGGCGCGGGCTGTGGCTCGCGCGCCTGGTGGCGGACCGGTTCTCGGTGGCCTCGGGGCCGGCCGGGACGGGCATGCCGGGGGCCGAGGTGACCCTGGCCGTCCGTCTGCGCTGACCTCGCCGGCGCCGTACGGCGGGCCCGTGCCGCACGGCCGGAGCGCCCTGCTGCCCGCGGCCGGACGCCGTGCGCCGGGGGCGTGATGTCGCTCTCTCTTCGCACAACCCTCGCGTGGACCGCCCCTGATGCGGTATTCAACGGACACGAGAGGGGGCGACGATGCGCGCGATGACCGGAGTCTGGCGCTGGCGGCGCAATCCGCTGCGCCGCCGCACGGACCGGACCGAGGCCTGGGCGGCCCTCACGGCCGCGCTCCTGATCGTCCTCGCGGCTCCCCTGGCGGGCTGGTTCACCGGCCGGGCCGCGCACGGGGCCTTGCTGGAGACCGTACGGCTGCAGCACCAGCAGCGGTATCTGGTCCGGGTCAGCGTCGACCGGCTGGTCTCCCGCGCCCCGCTCGACCCCGACCCGGAGACGTCGTCGCAGCGCGATGCGCACCTCCGGGTCATCGCCCGCTGGACGGCCGTCGACGGTAGTGGGCACATCGGGCAGATCGCGGCGCCGCATCCGGTGGAGCCCGGCGAAGGGTTCCGGATCTGGACGGACGGCCGTGGGCGGGTGATGCCGCGCCCGATGGACGTGAGCACGGCCGGTACGCATGCGGTGCTGGCCGGTCTGGGCACCGCCGCCGCGGCCGGCGGACTGATCGAGGCCGGCCGGCGGCTGCTCGTCGGCCGGCTGATGGCGCGTCGCTTCCGCCGGTGGGACCAGGAGTGGGAGCGCGCGGGCCAGACCTGGGGCCGGGCGGACACCGGGAGTTGAGGCCCCGGGGCCGCGGCGGCTGACCAGCAGCTGACCGTGTCAACTGCCGCCCTCCGGGCGCGCTACGGTGGGGGCGCCAGCCTCCCGGCTGGGGCCCGGCGGACCCGAATGCGGACATCCGCGGACGGAGCGTGCCGGGCCGACATCAGCCGCACGAAGTGGGGACACGACAGCGCCATGGCACAGGGCTCGGTCCAGGTGACGCACTCCGGCACGTCGCGATGGCGGCGCCGTACAGGGGAGTACAGCTCGCTCGCCGCAGCCCTGGAGGCCGCCGGGGACGGTGATGTGCTCACCGTCCCGGCCGGCACGTACCGCGAGAACCTGGTGCTGGCGCGCGCGGTGACGCTGCGCGGCGCGGACGGGTCGCGCGGCTCGGTGCGGATCGCGCCGCCGGACGGCGTGGCGCTGACGATCCGGTCGTCGGCGACCGTGCACGACCTCCATCTGGAGGCCACCGATTCGGCCGCGCCCGCGCTGCTGGTGGAGGACGGCGCCCCCGAGCTGTCCGGGCTGCGGGTGGTGACCCGGTCCGCGTCCGGCATCGAGGTGCGCGGCGGAGCCCGCCCGACGGTGCGCCGCTGCACCGTCGACAACGCGGGCGGGGTGGGCATCAGCGTCCTGGACGGCGCCGGCGGGCTCTTCGAGGACTGCGAGGTGATGGCCGCCGGCCAGACGGGGATCACGGTGCGCGACGGGGCCCACCCCCGCCTGGAGAACTGCAAGGTCCACCACGCCTCGGGCGCAGGCCTGGCGGTCAACGGCGAGGGCAGCGCGGTCGAAGCGGTGGGCTGCGAGCTGTACGAGATCAAGGGCACCGGGATCCAGGTGGCCGCGCGCGCCACCGGCCATCTCACCGACTGCACGGTCCACCGCACCTCCGCCGACGGCGTCACCCTGGACACCGACGCGGTGCTCACCCTCGCCGACTGCGACATCCACGACATCCCGGAGAACGCGGTCGATCTGCGCTCCCGTTCGGTGCTGACGCTGACCCGCAGCACGGTGCGCCACTTCGGGCGGAACGGCCTGTCCGTATGGGACCCCGGCACGCGGGTGGACGCCAACCAGTGCGAGATCCACGACAGTACGGGCGACTACCCGGCCGTGTGGGTCAGCGACGGCGCCACCGCCGTACTGGACGCGACCCGGGTCCACGACGTGCCGGACGCGCTGTTCGTCCTGGACCGCGGCTCCCGGGCCGACGTGGTGGACTGCGACCTCGCCCAGGTGCGGAACACCGCGGTGTCGGTGAGCGACGGGGCCACCGTCCAGCTGGACGACTGCCGGATCCGGGAGGCCGCGACCGGCGCCTGGTTCCGCGACCACGGCAGCGGCGGCACGCTCGCCAACTGCACCATCGACGGCGCCCAGACCGGCGTGATCGTCACCAAGGGCGCGGACCCCACCATCGAGGGCTGCACGGTCAGTTCCCCGGCGGAGGCCGGGTTCTACGTCTCCGCCGAGGGGCGCGGCACGTTCCACGGCTGCCGGGTCACCGGCAGCTCCGGTTTCGGCTTCCATGTGATCGACGGCTGCCGTACGACGCTGACCCGGTGCCGTACGGAGCGGTGCGCGCGCGGCGGCTACGAGTTCGCCGAGGGCGGCGCCGGGCAGGGCGACGGGCCGACCGTCCAGGACTGCACCAGCGACGAGAGCCGGGCCGTGCCCGCGCCCGGAACCGGCACCGCGCCCACCGTGCAGCACGCGACGCAGACCGCCGGGCTGCTGGGCAACGTCCCGGCGCAGAGCCCGCCGCCGGCCGCCGCCGCGGTCCCGGAACCGGAGCCGGCCGTGCAGAGCCGGCCGTCCGACGAGGTACTGGGCGAACTGGACACCCTCGTGGGGCTGGAGAGCGTCAAGCGGGAGGTGCGCAGCCTGATCAACATGATCGAGGTGGGCCGCCGCCGGCAGCAGGCCGGCCTGAAGGCCGCGTCGGTGCGCCGCCACCTCGTCTTCACCGGCTCCCCCGGCACCGGCAAGACCACGGTGGCCCGGCTCTACGGCGAGATCCTGGCCTCCCTCGGGGTGCTGGAGCGCGGCCATCTGGTCGAGGTGTCCCGGGTGGACCTGGTCGGCGAGCACATCGGGTCGACCGCGATCCGCACCCAGGAGGCGTTCGACCGGGCGCGCGGCGGGGTGCTGTTCATCGACGAGGCGTACGCCCTCTCCCCCGAGGACTCCGGGCGGGACTTCGGCAAGGAAGCCATCGACACCCTGGTGAAGCTGATGGAGGACCACCGGGAAGCCGTGGTGGTGATCGTGGCCGGCTACACCGCCGAGATGGAGCGCTTCCTGGCGGTCAACCCCGGTGTGGCGTCGCGCTTCTCACGCACCATCAGGTTCGGCGACTACGCCCCGGAGGAGCTGCTGCGGATCGTCGAGCAGCAGGGCGAGGAGCACGAGTACCACCTCGCCGAGGGGGCCGGCGAGGCGCTGCTGAAGTACTTCACCGTGCTGCCGAAGGGCCCGTCGTTCGGCAACGGCCGCACCGCGCGGCAGACCTTCGAGGCGATGGTCGAGCGGCACGCGGGCCGGGTGGCGCAGCTGACCGACCCGAGCACCGACGACCTGACCCTGCTCTACGCCGAGGACCTGCCCGAACTGCCCTGAGCGGGGCGGCCGTCCGGATGGCCGCCGGCCGGCCGCTGCTCCGGCATGCCCGGCAGCCCCGGGCCGAGGCGGGCGATCAGCTCGGCCCGGACGGTGTCGAAGACCGGGTCGGCCTGGTAGTCGCCGTGGCCCAGTATCTGGGCGGGCAGCGGGTTCTGCAGCGTACGGCCGAAGGCGAGCGGGTCGCGCAGCGGCCCCTGGTCGACCCGGCGGCCGTCCTCACAGGTGAGCCGGATCGGCCCGCCGATGGGGTCGGTGAACCGCCACAGATTGCGCCAGTCGTCCATCTCGCGGTGGAGTCCGGTGAGCGCGGGCGGGCCGAAGAAGGCCGGGAACCAGCGTCCGTAGAGCCGCTCCAGGGGGCTGCCGTACGTCAGCAGGGCGACCCGGCTGCGGGTGACCAGGTCCAGCTGCCAGACGGCGGCGGCCGCGAGCACGCTGCCCTGGGAGTGCCCGGAGATCACCAGCCGGCCGTCGAACCGCTCGGTCCAGGTGGCCATCCGCCAGGTGAGGTCCGGTACGGCGCGCTCGGCGTAACAGGGCGGCGCGAAGGGGTGGGCGGCGCGCGGCCAGAACGTGCCGACGTCCCAGAGGATGCCGATGGTGCGGCGGGCGGAGTGGTCACGGTAGGCGCGCCGCCCCATGGCGAGCAGCAGTATGACGCCGGCGCTCATCAGCCACGAACCGAGGGACTCGGCGGTCTCGGCGGCGGCGTGCACGACGGGCGGTGCGCCCTCGGTGGCGCGGCCGGGCGCGCGGTCGGTCAGCCAGGCGCCGGCCACCGCGCCCGCGCCGAGGACGAGGGTGACCGCGGAGGTGGCGGCGACCAGGACGGGCGCCGCGTCGGTGAGCCCGGCCCGGGCGATGGTGCCGGCGATCGCCCGCGTACGGCGGTGGTCGGGGTGTTCGCGCGGGTCGTAGAGGCCGGGCACGTCCGCGGCGACCCGGCGGCGGACGATCAGCACGCGGACGGCGGCGAGCACCGCGACGACCGCGCACACGACCAGCAGCGCCGGGATGGCCGACGCCTGCCAGGACAGCAGCACCGGCGGGCCGGGAATGGGCGCGTGCGCCTGCCCCGGCGTCGCTCCGCCGTCCATCCAGTCGGCGAAGCGCTGGGCCACTCCCCCGGAGAGCACCCCGCCGACCGCGCACGCCAGCAGGGCGACGGCCGGGCCGCCCATGCCTCGTAGCGCCGTCCGTGCGTCGTCGTCCCGGGCGGCGGCGCGCTGCAGCACCCAGGCGGTCACCGCGAGGGCGAGGACCAGCACCCCCTGGAAGACGGCGATACCGCCGAAGGCCGCGGCGCCGGGCAGCGGGCCGTAACTGTGCGATCCGGGTCGCGCCCAACCGGAGTGCACGGCGATCAGTCCGAGCACCACGAGGGCGGCGTAGGGCAGCGCGCGGACGACCAGCCGGTCGGACTCCTCGTCCGGCGCGGCCTCACTGCGCGCGGTGCGCCAGACGACCACCAGGGTGGCCGCGGCGAGCAGGATGACCACGGCGGTCAGCGCCCGCCCGGTGACCGCGAGAACGGAATAGTGGCCTCCGGCCCCGTCCGCCTTCGCACCGGCCGCGAGCAGCACCGCCGCGATGGTGAGCACCCCCGCGGTGGTGTGCGCGGCACGCAGCCGGGCGACCAGCCGACGGCCGTACCAGAAGCCCTCCAGGCTCAGCGCGGTGCGTTCGGCGTCCGGGGTGTAACGGGAGCTGCCCGGCACCCGTGGTGGCGGGGAGGCGGATTCGTAGGCGCTCCAGGTGCGGTGCGAGAGCCACCACAGGAAGCCGATGACGAGCAGCGGCACCACGGCGGCGAGCGCCAGCCGCCGGCCGGGGGCGCTCCACCAGCCGCCGTTGTCCGGGCTGAGGAACCCCAGCCAGGACTTCCCGGCCACGCACACGGGGGTTCCGGCGCACTGCCAGGCCGTGAGGTCCAGGGCGACCTCACAGGCCGCGGCGGCGAGCAGAACGGTCAGGGAGAGGGCGAGCATCCGCACCAGGAGGTCGTAGATCCGCTGCGCCCGGTGGTCGGGGGGCGCGGCCGGGCGCATCCAGTGCGCGAGATTGGCGACCATGAAGGGCACCAGGATCAGCCACAGGGCACGCGCCCCGTTGCCCGAGGTGAGGTTGGACCAGCAGTACGCCTCCCGCACCGGCTCGCCCCGGTAGTCACCGGGCCGCTCCTCGGCGTCGGCATCCTCCGTACGCCGGTAACAGGCGGCGGTGTCGTCCCCCGTGACCAACTGCACCCGCGGATCACCGAGCATGTCCTGAGCGGTCGTACCACCCACACCGTGCACCAGAAGCTCCAGGGAGAGCTGAGGCTGGCGCTGGGGCTGGGGCTGGGAGGCGTCTGTGGGGTGGTCAACTTGCGCTGGGGGACGGGTGGTTGACGGGTGGTGTTCGAGCGGGTCGGCCGGTGGATGTTGTTCGAGTGGGTCGGCCGGTGTGGGTTTTGCGGTCTCCACTGGTGTCCCCCGTTTTCGGTGTGTGTCGGTGTGTGTCGGTGTGGCGCGGCCGCGCGGCGGCGGGGCGGCTGGGCGCGGTGCGCGTGCGGTGTGGTTGTGACGTGGTTGCGGCGTGGTGTGGGTGGTGGCTGTGTGGGGCGCCTGTTGTGGGGTGCGGCACTTGGTCTTGGTGCTGCATCGTTTTCGTAGTGGGTTGTCTTCGTGCTGCGTTGGCTTCGTGCTGTGTTGGTCTTGGTGCGGGCTTGGCCCTTGGTCCGGGCTTGAGCCCCTTGGTACGCCCGCGAACGTGATGCGACGCACCAAGGATTGTCCCTTTCCGGCGGGGACCCATCCACCCGAACTGAGACACGGACCGGCACGGCGGCCCGCTGACGTCTCATCCACGCCATGCCGCGTGGGGCGGAGGCGACTTGAGCGAGTGCCCCGGGGGTTCCGGGGGTTCCGGGAGTTCCGGGGGTTCCGGGAGTTCCGGGAGTTCCAGGGGTTCCAGGGATTCCGGGGGCTCCGGGGCCCTGGGTGCCCGCGGGTGCCGCCCGCGGGTGCCGCCCGCGGGTGCCGCCCGCGGGTGCCGCCCGCGGGTGCCGCCCGCGGGTGCGCTTCGCGCGCGGCGCCCATCCCCCCCCGAACCCACCCCCCGCCCCCTCCCCCGAAGGGGGAGAGGGGGAGGGGGCGGGGGAAGCGCCGGCCGGCGGGGAAGCGCCGAAACGCGGGGAAGCGCCTGCAGGCGGGGAAAGCGCCGAAAGGCGGCTGGAGGCGCGGCAGTGCGGGAGCCGGCCGTTGAGTGGGGGTTGAGGCAGGCGACGGGCCGAGGCGCCGCGCGGGCGGGGTGGCGGGAGGGGTGGCCCGCGGAGCGGGACGCACAGGGCCCTGGGAGGCGCCGTCAGCAGGCGCCGGGACGCACAGGACTCCGGGAGGACGGCCGACAGGCGCCGGGGCGCACAGGGGCCGGGCGGGACGGTCGGCGGCTGCCGGTACGCACCGGGCCCCGGAGGGGACGGTCGCCAGGACGCACACGGCCCCGGGGGGACGGTCGGCGCGCACCCGGGGCGCGCAGAGCTCCGGGAGGACGGTCGCCGAAGCGCAGCGACGTACAGGGCCCCACGACGGGCGGTCGCCGAGGCGCGGCAACGTACCGGGCTCCGGGAAGAGGGGCGCCGAGGCGCGGCGAATACACGGCCCCGGGAGGGACATTCGGCAGGCGCCAGTACCTGCAAAGTCCTCGAAGAGCAGCAGACAGGGCGCCGGGAGGCAACCGGGCAGCGGCAGCCGGGGACTCCGGGAGGCGGCCAGGCGCGGCAGGGCCCCCGGCAAGCCGACAGGGCCCCGGCAGGCCAGCGGGCCCGGCAGGCGGCGGGAGGCCAGATGCAGCGGCGCCAGGAGCCGGCCGGGCGGGGCCGCCAGGACCGGCCAGGCGCGGCAAGCAGGGGCGGCGGGGCAGCGGGCGCGACAAAGGTAAGGCGGGCGAACCGGAGGCGCAGAGAAGCCTCCACGGGGCGTCGCCGGTCGCCTCGGCTTCGGCGGTGTTCGTCGGGACGGCTGCGGTGTCAGTGCCTCGTGCGAGGATGAGGGCATCAGTGATCGCAGGCGGGAGCCGGCGCGTACGACCCGACGTGGCGAGCCGGGCGGAAGGGACGGGTGGGGTGAGCGACAACCAGAACCTCCTCGCGGAGCAGCGGCGGGCCCTGATTCTCGACGAGGTCAGGCGACGCGGCGGGGTGCGGGTCAATGAACTCACCCGCAAGCTGAGCGTGTCCGACATGACGGTCCGTCGCGATCTCGACGCGCTGGCCCGCCAGGGCATGGTGGAGAAGGTGCACGGCGGCGCGGTGCCGGTCAGCGAGCCGAGCGCCCATGAGCCCGGGTTCGAGGCGAAGTCCGGGCTGGAGCTGAGCGCCAAGGAGGACATCGCCAAGGCGGCGGCTCAGATGGCGGCGCCCGGCAGCGCGATCGCGCTCGCGGGCGGCACGACCGCCTTCGCGCTGGCGCAGCAGCTGCTGGAGGTGCCGGATCTGACGGTGGTGACGAATTCGGTCCGGGTGGCCGATGTGTTCTACACCGCCCAGCGGGCGGCGGCCAGCGGCGGTGCGGCGCCCCGTGCGGGGGCCGCGACGGTCGTGCTGACGGGCGGGGTGCGTACGCCGTCGGACACGCTCGTGGGGCCGGTCGCCGATGCCGCGATCCGCTCGCTCCATTTCGACGTCCTGTTCCTCGGGGTGCACGGCATATCGGTGGAAGCCGGGCTGTCGACGCCGAATCTGGCGGAAGCGGAGACCAACCGGCATTTCGTCCGGTCCGCGCGGCGGGTGGTGGTGGTCGCCGACCACACCAAGTGGGGCACGGTCGGGCTGAGTTCGTTCGCGACGCTGGACGAGGTCGATGTGCTGGTGACGGACTCGGGGCTGTCCGCGGAAGCCCGGGCCGAGTTCGCGGAGCTGCCGCCGGAGCTGGTGGTGGCGGGCGAGCTCCCGGAGGACGGAGACCTCTGACGGCCGGCGGCGGATGAGGACGGGCCGAAGGACGGACGGGCGGACAGGCGGGGGGCGGAGACGTCTGACGGCTGCGGCGCCCGCCTGGACCGTGAAGGGCTGGTCACCTGATGGGGCGTCAGGTACGGTGTGCGCTCCCGTGGCCTCGTCCACCGGAGCCGCCCCGCCCCGCTGCCCCGCCGCCTAGCGGGTTTCCCTCCCATTCCGTCCCGGCCCGTTCCCTCCCGTCCCCCAGGGGGTGCTCGTCCATGGCACGCCGACTTCGCGCCGTCGAGCTGGATTTCGTCGAGTCCGCGCCGCTGCGGCTGGTGTTCTCCGGAGAGGTCGCCGCGCCGCCCCAGGCGGTCTATGCGGCGCTCGCGGACGACGTGGCCGGGTGGTCATCCTGGTTCACGGGGGTGGCGTGGGCGTCGTCGACGCACGACGGCCGGGGCCGCGAGGTACGGCTCGCGGGAGGTACCCGTTTCGCCGAGACGGTGCTGGCGGCCGAGCCGGACGTGCACTACGCCTACCGGGTCGACACCACCAACACCCCTGGGCTGCGCGCCCTGTTGGAGGACTGGCGGCTGACACCGGCGGGCAGTGGTACCCGACTGCGGTGGACGTTCGCGGCGGACGGCCCGGCACCGTTCCGCTGGGTGGTGGCGCTGGCCAGGCCAGGACTGGGCCGGGCCTTCCGGGAGTCGGCACGGGCGCTGGACCACCGCCTGGCCCGCCCGTAGCTGACGTCGGCCCCGAAGCCAAACCATGTCGGCGCCGCGCCCCTCCGGCCGGCCACATGCCGCCGCATGCCACCCCCCGTCGCCCCCGTCAGCCCGTCGCCCCCGCAGCCCGTCACCCCCGCCGCCCCGGGTCCCCCCTCGCCCCGAAGCGGGCTCAGGAGGCAATCGCACGCGGGCTCAGGAGGCGAGCCCCCGCGGGCTCAGCAGGGCCAGCGCCCCGTGGCCAGGAACTCGTCGAGCGTGCGGGCATAGGGCGTGATGTCCAGGCCCTGCGCGGCCAGCCAGTCGTCGGAGTAGTACTTGTCGAGGTAGCGGTCGCCGGGGTCGCAGAGGAGGGTGACGACGGATCCCGTACGGCCCTCGGCGACCATCTCCGCGACGATCCTCAGGGCGCTCCACAGCCCCGTCCCGGTCGAGCCGCCCGCCTTGCGGCCGATCGCCGCCTCCAGGGCGCGTACGGCGGCGATGCTGGCCGCGTCCGGGACCTTCATCATGCGGTCTATCGCGCCGGGCACGAAGCTCGGCTCCATCCGCGGCCGGCCGATGCCCTCGATCCGGGAGGCGGTGGCGCAGTCCGTTTTGGCGTCGCCGGTGAGCCAGCCGTCGAAGAAGCAGGAGTTCTCCGGGTCGGGGACGCAGATCCGGGTGTCGTACTGCATGTAGTGGACGTAGCGGGCGATGGTCGCGGAGGTGCCGCCGGTGCCCGCGGTGGCCACGATCCAGGCCGGTTCCGGGTACCGCTCCAGCCGCAGCTGCTGGTAGATCGACTCGGCGATGTTGTTGTTGCCGCGCCAGTCGGTGGCCCGTTCGGCGTAGGTGAACTGGTCCATGTAGTGGCCGCCGGACTCGGCCGCGAGGCGGGCGGAGACCTCGTAGACCGTCCGCGGGTCCTGGACGAGGTGGCAGCGGCCGCCGTGGAACTCGATCAGCCGGGTCTTCTCGCGGCTGGTCGTGGCCGGCATGACCGCGATGAAGGGGACGCCGATCAGCTTGGCGAAGTACGCCTCGGAGACCGCCGTGGAGCCGCTGGACGCCTCGATGACGGGCTTGCCCGGCCGGATCCAGCCATTGCACAGGCCGTAGAGGAACAACGATCGGGCCAGCCGGTGCTTGAGGCTGCCGGTGGGGTGCGTCGACTCGTCCTTGAGGTAGAGGTCGATGCCCCACTCCTCGGGCAGCGGGAAGCGCAGGAGGTGGGTGTCGGCGGTTCGGTTGGCGTCCGCCTGGACCTTGCGTACGGCTTCTTTCAGCCAGTCCCGGTAGTCCGGATCCGAGCGGTCGACGTCGACGGTCGGCATCGGGGCCCCGGCCGCGACCGTGTCGCCGGGCCGGCTCGTGGGCTGCTGTGCGGTACTCACCGGCACACTCCTCAGACGGTTGCGAGCCCGCGCACGACGGCGGGCCTGTTTCCGACTATAGCCATCGGTCGCACCCTTCTCACCTGCATAAACATCGCTTTGAGAGACCCCAAGGCAGCCCTGGGGCGGGCCTCTTGCGGCGCAGTTTCCGGCGGGATCGCCGGCGGCGTTACCCGGTGCGGGAGACCGGGAGGGCGGCATCCGGCGAGCGTCGGACCGCCGCGACCGGCGCGCCCGAGGGGCCGTGCCCCTGACCGGTGACCTGCGGCACTGGTGCGCCGGGCGCCCTCCCGGCAAACTTCCCACAAGGGGCGGTGGAGGGGATCCGCCCGTCTCACCGAGGAGGTGCCGGCCATGGCGGAGCCGGAGTTCACCGCGACCGGCGTACGGATCGAGCGCTCGCTGCGGTCGCTGACCCGCGCCGGACAGGTGGTCATCAGCGACGGCCGACTGGTCCTGCTGACCAGTTACGGCACGGAGATCGACAGCGCCCCGTTGCGGTCGGTCGAGGCCCACAAACCGCTGTTCGCGGCGCGGGACCGGGCGCTGGCCACCCTCAACGGCCACCGCTATTCGCTCACCCTCGACACCCCGGAACTTTTCTTCAAGGCCCTGGAAACGGCCCGCCCGCCGCGTTCCTGACCCACCGGCGCGACCGGTGAGGTGCGGTTGCGGGAGCGCACCGTCTGACTGACCCTGGACTCGTATCACTGAGGGTTCACCAGCGGTGACGCTGTGGTGCAGCGGGCATCGCTGGATCCGATCTTCGCCCTGCCAGGAACGGGGGGGCGCCCGGCCTCATCAGGGAGTCGCGGTCGTGATCACGCAGCCCAGCAGGCACTGCACGGTGGAGCTCCACGCCGTTCCGGCACGCATCGGACATGTGCGAAGAATCGTTTCCGCCCAGCTGCGGCGCTGGCATCTCGACGCCCTGATAGACCCCGTGACGCTCGGGGTGACCGAACTCCTCGCCAACGTCCACCGGCACGCGAGCCCCAGCAAACGCTGCACCGTCGAACTGTGCCTGCTCATCGGCGAGTTGACGGTCTCCGTGCACGACGACGACCCCCGGCTGCCTCGGATCCGGACCGCCGGCAACTGGGAGACCTGCGGTCGCGGCCTGGCGCTGATCGCGGCGCTCAGCGAGAGCTGGGGGATGCGCCCGGAGGGCGGCGGAAAGGTCGTGTGGTTCACCCTTCCGGCCCTGACCGCCGCGCCCGGGGAGGCCCGCACGGTCCGCTCCCGTTGGGACCCGTTGCCGCTGGACGGCGCCCCCGCCCGCACGCCCGCCGAGACCGCGCCCCGGAGCGGCGTACGGGGTGCCCGGGTCGGCTGACCCGGCGGGCGACCGATCCGGCCGATCCCGCCGCACCCCGCCGACCCCCACCGACCCGACAGGGCGACAGGGCGACAGGGCGACAGGGCGACAGGGCGACAGGGCGACAGGCGCCAACTGGCCTGGAGGTAGGGCAGATACGCGGAAACGGCACTCCGCTCACGGCCGGCGGCCCGTACGGCACCCAGCCGAGGAAGCCGCCGGGCGCCGGGCCACCGGACCGCTGACCACCGGGCCACCGTCACCGACCGCCGCCCGCCGGCCGCCGCGGACAGAGGCGACGAAGATGCCGCAGCCGACTACGCCGCGCCGCCCTTGGGGCCGCCGGTGGCGAAGTGCTCCTCCAGGACGGACAGCCGGCGCCAGTACTCCTCCTCGTCGATCTCGCCCGCCGCAAATCGACGCCCCAGTACGGCGATCGGGGAGGGGACGTCCGCACCGGAGGGGCCGGCGGTGCGGCCCGTACGGGCGGCGGAGCGCGGGCCGCCGGCGAACCGCGGACCGGGTCCGCCGTGGCGCCAGATCGTTCGGCGCAGCAGCGTGACCACGCCGAAGATCGCCAGCGCCCAGAGGAACGGGACGAAGAGGATCCAGGGGCCGGGGCCGCCACCGGACCAGGGTTGGGCCAGCTCGAACATCGCAATCAGCTCCTTGGGAGGACGGGACGCCGTCCTTGCGGGACGGGTGTCGTTGCCCTTCCGAGCCTGGTCCCCCGAGGCCCGTCCGTCGTCGTACGGCCAGCGGCTTCGCCGGTACCACGCGGGGAGTACACGGGGGGCGAGCGGGCTGCTTCGTCGGCCCCTCGCCCTGCAAGCCGTAGCCAAGGCCATAGCCACCGCCACCGCCACCGCCACCGCCACCGGCACAGGCACAGGCACAGCCTCTCTTGATTTCTGTAACTACTGGTATGTACAGTCCTGATCATGAGCACTCAGCAGCACCCGCCCGCCCCTCCGGCAGCGCAGCCACGGCTCGGCGCGCAGGAGCGGCTGGTGCGCAGCACTCAGGAGCTCCTCTGGGAGCGCGGCTACGTCGGCACCAGCCCGAAGGCGATCCTGGAGCGGGCCGGTGTCGGGCAGGGCAGCATGTACCACCACTTCTCCGGCAAGTCCGACCTCGCCCTGGCGGCCATCCGGCGGACCGCCGAGGACATGAGGGCGGCCGCCGAGGAGTGCCTGGCCGCTCCCGGTACGGCGTACGACCGGGTGGCCGCCTATCTGCTGCGCGAGCGGCGGGTGCTGCGCGGCTGCCCGATCGGGCGGATGACGCAGGACCGCGACGTGGTGCAGAGCGCCGAACTGCGGGCCCCGTTGGACGAGATGTTCGGCTGGCTGCAGGAACGGATCGCCGAGGTCCTCACCGAGGGAGTGCGCCGCGGCGAACTGGCGGCCGGGCTCGATCCGGAAGCCACCGCCGCCACCGTCGCGGCCGTCGTCCAGGGCGGATACGTGCTGGCCCGGGCGGCCGACGACCCGGCGCCGTTCGACGCGGCCGTACGCGGCGTCCTGGCCCTGCTCGCGGCCCAGGCCACCGGGAGCGCCCCCGGCCCCGCCCCGGCCACCGACGGCCGGTGACACGCCGCCGCCGTCCGTCCCTCCGCCCGCCCCTCCGACCGGCCGGCCGACCCTCCGTCCGACCGTTCGCACGCCTATCCCTCCGACCGTTCGCCCGCCTGCCCGTCCGACGGGCCGTCCGACCGGCCGCCCGTCCGCCCGTATTGAGACTTCGGAGACCCGATGCACGCCATGCAATACGCCATCACCCTGCCCGCCGACTACGACATGGGGATCATCCGGGAGCGGGTGCGGTCCAAGGGCCACCTTCTGGACGCCTACGAGGGGCTCGGCCTCAAGGCGTACGGGATGCGGGAGCGGGGTGTGGACGGCTCGCCGGTCAACCAGTACGCGCCGTTCTACCTCTGGGCGGACCCGGAGGCGATGAACCGCTTCCTGCTGGGCGACGGGTTCCGCGGTGTGGTGCGGGACTTCGGGCGGCCGGTCGTCCAGCACTGGCGGGGGCTCTTCCACCGGCCCGGCCCGTCGGCCGGTGCCGTTCCCCGCGCGTACACACGGCGGGTCGAGGCCCTCCCCGAGGGCGCCGACCTGGCCACCGTAGTGGCGGAGGCGGCCGCCGAACAGGAGGAACTGGCCTTGTCGGACGGTGTGCACAGCGCCGTGGTGGCGCTCGACCCACGGCACTGGGAACTGATCCGCTTCACCCTCTGGGCGGACGCCACGGCGGACGTTCCGCCGTCCGCAGGCGACCGCTATCAGGTGCTGCATCTGTCCGCTCCGGGCATCGCCGGGCTCGGTGCGGGGCGGCAGTGGTGACCGGGCCGACGATCCGTACGGTCCTGGGCGACATCTCGCCCGCCGACCTCGGCGTGTGCAACGCGCACGACCACCTGTTCCTGCGCAGCCCCCAACTGCCGGGGCAGGAGCTGGCCGACGCCGGTGCCGCGGCCGCGGAACTGGCCGCGTTCCGGGCGGCCGGCGGCGCCGCGGTGATCCAGTGGACGCCGTACGGCATGGGCCGGGGCGCCGCCGAACTGCCTCGGCTGGCACGGGAGTCGGGGGTCACCGTGGTCGCCGCCACCGGGCTGCATCAGGCGGCGCACTACGCTCCCGGGACCGTGGAACGCGTTCGTCCGGGTCTGGCCGACCTGTTCGTCACCGAGCTGACCGAGGGTATCGGCGGCACCGGGACGCGGGCCGGGATGATCAAGGTGGCCGGCGGGTTCCACGGGCTGGACCCGCACGCCCGTTACACCCTGGCCGCGGCCGCCGAGGCCCAGCGGGCCACGGGGGCGGCCATCGGGGTCCATCTGGAGCTGGGCACCGGGGCGCTGGACGTACTGGAGCTCCTCTGTGGCGAGTTGGCGGTGTCGCCGGACCGGGTGATCCTCGGGCACCTCAACCGGTCACCCGATCTCGCGGTCCACCGGGCGGCCGCGGAGGCGGGCGCGTATCTGGCCTTCGACGGGCCGTCGCGGGCCAACCACGCGACGGACTGGCGGCTGCCCGAGGCGCTGGCCGCGCTGGCGGAGGCGGGCTTCGGTGACCGGATCCTGCTCGGCGGGGACACCACGACGGCCGCCGCGCGCTCGGTCGACGGCGGCCCCGGCATGCCGCACCTGCTCCGCCGCCTCCGGGCCCGGCTCGAACTCGCCCTGGGAGCCGACCTGGTGACCCGCTTCCTGACGGACAACCCGGCGCGGGCGTTCGCGGCGGAGTGGGGGGCGGGGCGGGGAGCGAAGTGAGGGGCGGAGTAGGGGGCGGATTGGGGGGGCGGGTGACGGCCTCCGCGGCCTAGTTTGCGGCGCGGGCCGCATTCTTCTCCGCCGCCTCTCCGCCGCCTCTCCGCCGCCCCTCTGCCGCCCCTCTGCCGCCCCTCCACCTCTCCGCTGCTTTTCCGCCGCTTTGCCTCCGCTTTTTCCCACCGCCTCATTTTTCCCCGCCGCCCACCCCCCTTCGGGGGGTGGGCGGGTGTAATGGTCCACTTCCGGGCCGCGGCCGGCGCGATCGTTCCGGCCCCGCGACCGCTGCGAAGATCGCCAGCGCTGCGAAAAATCACCAACGCTGCTGGGCTCGCGACCGTTGCGAGGAAACCGGCGACCGTTGCGGGGAAACAGGCGGCGGTTGCGGGGAAACAGGCGATCGTTGCGAGGCTCTCGGCCGTTGCCGGGAACCTCGACCGTTGCCGGGAACGCGACCACTGCGATGCCGTCGCTACCGCTCCAGCACCACCAGCGGATCGTCCAGCACCGGCTGCCAGGCCAGTTCCGCCGCGCCCACCAGGCTGTTGTAGTCGAGGCTGCACGGCAGGATCGGTACGCCGCCGCTGCGGCCCCACAGGCTGCGGTCGGCGACCACCGCGCGCAGCCGCTCCGGGTCGGCCTCCAACAGGGAGCGGTGCACTCCGCCGAGGATGATGCGGTCGGGGTTGAGGATGTTGACGAGCCCGGCGATCCCGAGGCCGAGCCGGTCGACGAGGAGATCGGCGGCGGCGCGTACGCCCGGGTCGGCGTACTCGTCCCGGAGCAGGTCGGCGGCCTGCCGGAGCAGCGAGACCTCGGGGCCCGGTTCACGGCCGGCCGCGACCAGGAAGGCCAGCGGGTCGGCCTCGACGTCCAGGCAGCCGCGGCTGCCGCAGTGGCAGGGTGCGCCCTCGGGGTTGACCGTCAGATGGCCGACCTCCAGCGCCAGCCCCGAACTGCCGCTGTGCAGCCGCCCGTCGAGCACCAGCGCGCCGCCGACGCCCCGGTGGCCGGAGGCCACGCAGAGCAGGTCACGGGCGCCCCGGCCGGCGCCGTGCCGGTGTTCGGCGAGCGCCATGAGGTTGACGTCGTTGCCGGTGAAACCGATCGCCTCGGTGACCCCGGGGATGCCGGCATCGGCGAGCGCCCGGAGGAAGAGGGCGCGTACCGGCGCGCCCGAAGGCCAGGCGAGGTGCAGCGGGTTGAGGGCCTCGCCATCCGGTTCCGCGACGGCGGACGGCACCGCCAACCCGGCGCCCAGGCAGCGCCGCCCGGTCTCGCGCAGCAGTTCCGAGCCTGCGGCGACGGCCTCGGCGAGGACGAGGGCCGGATCGGCAGGGATGGTGCCGCAGCCGCTCGTCGTCGCCACGATGCGCCCGCCGAGGCCGACCAGGGCGACCCGGTACCCGTCGGCGTGGATCTGTGCGGCGAGCACCACCGGGCCGTTCTCGTTGACGAACAGCCGGTGGGACGGGCGCCCTTGGGAACCGGCCGAGGCGGTCGGCCGGGAGTCGACGGAGATCAATCCGAGCGCTTCGAGCTCGGCGGCCACCGCGCCCGCGGTCGCGCGGGTCACGCCGAGTTCCGAGGTCAGCACGGCACGGGTGGGCGCGCGTCCGGTGTGTACGAGCTCCAGTGCGGGTCCGAGGGCGCCACGGCCCCGCTCCAGCCTGGTTGTCCGAATCTGGGTCACCCCCCTATTCTGACTTTGTGCCGACGCTAAACAAAATACGGTGGGCCTGGAGGAAGCACCACGGCCCCGCCCCCGCCGATCGACACCTGACCCCGTCCCCCTCCGATCCGTCCCGCACCGCCCTGACCCGACTCCGGCTCGCCCTCACGGCGTTCTTCGCCATGGACGGCTTCCTGTTCGCCGGCTGGGTGGTGCGGATCCCCGCGATCAAGCAGCAGACCGGCGCCGGCGCCGGTGCGCTCGGACTCGCCCTGCTCGGCGTGTCGGCGGGCGCGGTCGCCTTCATGATGCTGACCGGGCGCCTGTGCCGCCAGTTCGGCAGCCATGCCGTGACGACCGCCTCCGGGGCCGCCATGGCGCTGAGCATCGTGCTCCCGCCGCTCACCCACTCGGCGACCGCTCTGGGGCTCGTCCTGCTGGTCTTCGGCGCTGCCTACGGTTCGCTCAACGTCGCGATGAACAGTGCCGCCGTCGACCTGATCGAGGCGCTGCGCCGCCCCGTGATGCCGAGCTTCCACGCGGCCTTCAGCCTGGGCGGCATGCTCGGTGCGGGCCTGGGAGGCGTGATCGCGGGCCGCCTCACCCCCACCGTGCACCTGCTGCTGCTCGCCGTGATCGGCCTGCTGGTGACGGCCGTTGCGGGGCGCGTCCTGCACACCCACCCGGCCCCCGTCGTCCCCGAGCGGCTGCCGGCGTCCGCGGACCGCCCGCAGAACGCCGGCCCGTCCCACGGGCGCCGTCTCGTCCTCGTCTTCGGACTGATCGCGCTCTGCACCGCCTACGGGGAGGGCGCGATGGCCGACTGGGGTGCGCTGCACCTCTCCCAGGACCTGTCCGCCGGGCCGGGGCTCGCGGCGGCCGGCTATGCGGTGTTCGCGCTGGCGATGACCGCGGGGCGGCTGTCGGGGACCGCGGTGGTGCAGCGGTTCGGGGCCGCCCGGTCGCTGATCGCGGGCGGTACGACGGCGGCCGCGGGCATGCTGCTCGGCGCGCTCGCCCCCACCGCCTGGGCGGCCTGCCTCGGTTTCGCCGTCGCCGGTATCGGGCTCGCCAACATCTTCCCGATCGCCATCGCCCGGGCCGGTGAGGCCGGCGGGTCCGACGGGGTCGCGGTGGCCTCCACGGTCGGCTACGGCGGCATGCTGCTCGGCCCGCCCGCCATCGGGTTCCTCGCCGAGACCAGCACGCTACCGGTCGCCCTCACGACGGTCGCCCTGCTCGCCGCGGTCGCGGCGGGGATTGCCTACGCGACGCGACGGGCGCACCACGCGGGCCGCTAGATGATCAATTCCGAGGGATGCCTCCGGAGGGTGCGGGGTGGGCGGCGGCCGAAGCCACCGCGAGACGGTCAGGCGGCGGGCTGCCGGCCCTGGTCGTCGAGGTGGCAGCGGGCGATCAGGCGTCAGGGTCGACTTCGGGGTGCGTGAACCGCACGGGCTTGCCCAGCGACCGGGCGTAGGTGATTTCGGCTCGGGTGCTGTCTCCGATGTAGTCGCCGACTACGAGCACCTCATCAGCGAGCCGGATCTTCGCCCGGTGCAGATCGTCGAGTCGAAGCTTCAGCGCCTCGGCCTTGACAGGATCGGACCAGAGTTCGTGCGGCGACTTCATGTCACAGCCCGGTTTGACGACGATCTTTCCAGCTTTGGTCTCCCGCAGATCGGCCTCGTTCATCTCGCTCATGAAGCGGGTGGAGCCGCAGATCACGACGATAGGCGGGAGGCTCAACAGCTTCTTCGCGTCGGCGAGCTTCTCCTCGGGGGTGAGCAGTTGCGGGTGTGACACTGGTTCCTCCTGGTGGTGTGGTCCAAGGGGTGCCTGCCGAGACGAGAACGAGGGTGTCCAAGATCGTTTTGTGACGAACGACGTGGACACCCTCGCGACAGCACTCTATGCAACGACCGACGACATGCTGAAGGAGCATCCCGACCTGGCGCCGTGGCGCCCGCCGGTCGACATCACGCCCCGCCTGAGCGATGCCGAACTGGTCACTCTCCCCACGATGCAGGCCATACTCGGCTACACCTCCGAGGCCACATGGCTCCGCCATGCCCGTGCCCACCTGCGCCGCCTCTTCCCCAACCTGCCCCAGCAGCCCGGCTACAACAAGCGGCTGCGCATGCGGTCCACGCCTCGAGTCCGCACGCCCTCCTGGCTGCTCGGGGGTGGTGGACCCGCGGCGGTCCGTTGTCAGTGGCGGCTGGCACACTCGTGGGCATGGAGATCACTGAGTTCGTCGAAACGCTGCGTCTGGACGGCGGCCTGCTCGCCGACGCCGCCCAGGAAGCCGGCCCGGACGCGGCCATTCCGGCCTGCCCCGAGTGGCGGATGCGGGACCTGGTCGTCCATGTGGGGCGGGTCCACCGCTGGTCGACGGAGATCGTGGTGCAGGGGCTGCAGCAGCCCGTCCGGCCCGCGGAGGCACCGGATCTGACCGACGACGAACTCGTGCCCTGGCTCCGCGAGGGCCACCACCAGCTCGTCCTGGCGCTGCACGGCGCCCCGCGGGACCTGACGGCCTGGACGATCCTGCCGACGGACTCCCCGTTGGCGTTCTGGGCCCGCCGACAGGCCCACGAGACTTCGGTGCACCGCGTCGACGCCCAGCAGGCGGCAGCCGCCTCGCTCACGCCCCTGCCGTCCGCCTTCGCCGCCGACGGGGTCGACGAACTCCTCGCGGGCCTGCACTCCCTCGAGCGCAGCAAGCTGCGCACGGACATACCGCGGACCGTCCGGGTGCGCGCGACGGACGTGCCCGGCGCCGACTGGACCGTGCACCTCTCCGACGCCCCGCCGCGCGCGATCCGTACAACACCAACCCCGGGCCCGACTCCCGGCACCCCGGTGGACCAGCCGCCGGCCGACGTCAAGCCCGCCGACTGCACGATCGAGGGCCCCGCCGAAGAGCTGTACCTCGCCCTGTGGAACCGCCTGCCGTGGGACGCCCTCACGGTCACGGGCGAGCAGGCCCTGGCCGAGCTGTGGCGTGCGAAGGGGGGCATCTGAGCGGGGAGCGGGACGGTATGCCTGAAGGGGGAACGGGACGGATGGCTGAGAAGGGAGCGGGAGGGTATGTCGCCCACCCGTGACCGGGCCGAGCGTGACGCGATCACTGTCGAGATCATGTTTGCACTGGTCAGCGGCGGGTTTCTGGGGGCCGCTGGGTTCCTGTTGCTGGGCAGTGCGGTGCTGTGGGCCGGCCTGCCCGGCGCATGGAAGGGGCCGTGGCTCACGGTCAGTGCCGTGGTCGGCGGTGTGCTGTTCGTCGTCCGGGTGGTGCGGGTGTTGCGCCGGCCGTACGTCGCGTCCGGCGGACGGCCGAGTGTCCGGGACGTCGTGTGGCGGCCCGGTCAGCCCAGCCAGCCGGGACGTACGAGCCCCGACTCGTAGGCCAGCACGACGAGTTGGGCGCGGTCGCGGGCGCCCAGTTTGACCATGGTGCGACTGACGTGGGTCTTGGCGGTCAGCGGGCTGACGACCAGGCGACGGGCGATCTCCTCGTTGGAGAGGCCGATGCCGACCAGCGCCATCACCTCGCGCTCCCGCTCCGTCAGGGCGGACAGCGCGTCGGCGGCGGCCGGTTCCTTGGAGCGGGCCGCGAACTCCGCGATCAGCCGGCGGGTGACCCCGGGCGACAGCAGGGCGTCACCGGCCACGACGGCGCGCACGGCCCGCAGCAGTTCGTCCGGTTCGGTGTCCTTGACCAGAAAACCGGAGGCGCCCGAGCGGATCGCCTCGAAGACGTACTCGTCCAGCTCGAAGGTGGTCAGCATGACGACCCTGACGTCGGCCAGTTGCGGATCCTCGGTGATCCGCCGGGTGGCGGCCAGCCCGTCGAGCACCGGCATGCGGATGTCCATCAGGACGACGTCCGGGCGGTGTTCACGGACCGCGGCCACCGCCTGCTGTCCGTCGTCGGCCTCGGCGACCACCTCGATGCCGGGCTGGGCGTCCAGCAGCACTTTGAAGCCGGCCCGGACCAGCAGCTGATCGTCGGCGAGCAGTACGCGGATCACGACTCCTCCTCGGTGGCGGGGGCCGACTCGGGAGCCGGGGCCGGGGCAGACGCCGAATCCGGGGCAGGGAAAGGGGCAGAGGCCCGTGCCGACTCCGGGGCCGGGGCCGGGGCCGGGCGCTCGGTATCGGTATCGGAATCGGTATCGGGGGCGTCCTCGGCTGCAGGGTCGGTCAGGGGGATACGGGCCCGGACGCGGAAGCCGCCGTCCCGGCGCGGGCCGGCCTCGACGGTGCCGCCGAGTGCCGCGGCCCGCTCCCGCATGCCGACCAGCCCGTTACCGCCGCCGGCCGGCTCGCCCGTCGTGGAGGTCGCCGGGCCGTCGTCGTCGACCCGGATGTCCAGCTCCCCGGGCGCGTAGCGGAGCCGTAGCCGGGCGGTGCGGGAACCGGAATGCCGGACGATGTTGGTGAGCGCCTCCTGGACGATGCGGAAGGCGGCGAGGCCGGTGCCGGGCGGCAGCGGGCGCGGGCTGCCTTCGGTGGTGACGTCCACGGCGAGACCGGCGCGCCGGGCCTGGTCGGTGAGTTCGGACAGCCGGTCCAGCCCCGGGGCCGGGGAGCGCGGCGCGGCACCCCCGGTGCGCAGGGTGTCGAGGACCTGGCGGACCTCGCCGAGCGCTTCCTTGCTCGCCGCCTTGATGGTGGTCAGCGCGGTGCGCGCCTGCTCCGGGTCCTGGTCCAGCAGCGCCAGGCCGACCCCCGCCTGCACGTTGATGACGGAGATGCTGTGGGCGAGGACGTCGTGCAGCTCGCGGGCGATCCGCAGCCGCTCCTCGTCGGCCCGGCGGCGTTCCGCTACGGCCCGCTCGGCCCGGGCCCTGGCGAGCTGCTCGCGTCGTACGCGGACCAGTTCGGAGAGGGCCACCACGGCCACCACCCAGGCGGTGACGAAGAGTTCGTCGCTCCAGGGGGCGGGGCCGTCGTGCGGGGGCGGCAGCCAGCGGTACAGCCAGTGGGTGACGACGAGATGGGTGGTCCACACCCCGCCCAGCGCGCACCAGGCGACCGCGCGGTGTCCGGCGACGAGCGCGGCGAAGGCACCGAGGGCGAGCGTGAGGAAGACCGGCCCGTAGGGGTAGCCGGCGGTGAGGTAGGCCGCGGTGGTCACGGCCGTGCCGAGCGCGACGGTGCGCGGGGCGCGGTGCCGGAACAACAACAGGACCGCGCCGACGACCAGGAGCGCGCGGCCAAGTGCGTCCAGCGGGGCGCGGCTCGGCTGCTGATGCGCGGCGAAGCCGGAGCCGACGGTCACGAAGACGGTCACGGCCAGCGTCGACAGCCAGGGCAGCCGGGCGGCCGGACGGTCATGCCCGCGGGCGGGCGGGGCCGACAGCCACCGCTCCCACGCCGGGCCGAGGCAGCGCCGCGCCCACGGCGGCCGTGCGTTCTCCATGCCGCAACGCTAGACCGCAGCGGGGCGCGGCGGCGTCAGCCGGACGCAGTGACCGGTCGTACTCCCACGGGAGTACGACGGGCCGGCGAGCGGCGCGGCGGAACGACCGACGCGGCTACCCGCCCGCGGCAACGGAACGACCCACGCGGCTACCCGACCACAGCGACGGGACGACCGACACGGCTACCCGACCACAGCGACGGAACGACCGACGCCACCGGGCGCACACAGCGGTACGACGAGCCGCGGGCGGCGCAGCGTTGCGGCCGCAGCGGTACAACGGGCCGCGGTGCGGTGAGCGGGCGTCGGTTGGCCGGGGCTGCTCTGAGCGGGTGCCGGTTGGCCGGGGTCTGCGGCGAACGGGCGTCGGTGGGTCGAGTTCGGCCGGGGCCGTTCGGCTCAGCGCGGGGTGGTCAGGCCGACGCTGCGGGCCAGTTGGAGGACGGCCTGCTCGAAGAACTCCGCACGGGCCTCGATGACGTTCTGGAACTGGCCGAACAGCTCGAAGCTCAGCAGCCCGAAGAGCTGGGCCCAGGCCCCGACCAGCCGGGCCAGTACCGCGGGGGACAGCTCGACGCCGTGCTCGGCCCCGAGCGCCAGGGCATCGGCCACCACCGGGTCGGGCAGCGGTTCGGCGGGTTCCTTCAGTGCACCGGCGGCATGGGCCTCGCGGACCACGCCGATCAGCGCCAGGCCGACGCGGGCGGCGGGTTCCGTGGTGGTGCGCGGGGCGCGGTAGCCGGGAACGGGTGAGCCGTAGATCAGCGCGTACTCGTGCGGATGGGCCAGCGCCCATGCGCGCACGCCCGTACAGATCGCGGTCCAGCGGTCCACGGGGCTCGTGGTCGCGGCACCGTGACGGTCCCGGGCCCGCTCCGCGGCCGCACCGATCGCGTTGTAGGCGTCGACGATCAGAGCGGTGAGCAGGTCGTCGCGGCTGGGGAAGTAGCGGTAGAGCGCGGAGGAGGCCATGCCCAGCTCCCGGGCGACGGCCCGCAGGGAGAGCTTCGCGGCGCCCTCGGCGGCGAGCTGAGCCCGTGCCTCTGCCTTGATGGCCTCGGTGATTTCGCTACGGGCCCGTTCCCTGGCTCCTCGGATCGCAGTCATGTGAGCAGTGTGTCAGCTTCGGAGCGCCGCACAAAAACGAGAGCAGTGCTCTTGCTTTGGCGCAGCGATCGTGCGCACACTGTTCACGAGTGAGAGCACTGCTCTCGAATCAGAGCAGCGCCCGGGTCGGCGCCCACGCCACCCACGCCACCGACCATCCGCCTACGCACGACCAGAGTCCCCGAGCCCGAGGAGCCCATCCCATGTCCCGCCACCTCAAGCCCAGCCGCTTCGCCGCCCGTCTCAACGGGGCCGTCGGCTGGCTCGCGCGCCGCGGCATCAGCCTCGCCGGCTCGGCCGACCTGGCGGTCCGGGGCCGTAAGAGCGGCGAATGGCGCCGCGTCCCGGTCAACCCCATGACGTACGGGAACGGCCGCTATCTCGTCTCGGCCCGCGGCAACTCCGAATGGGTGCGCAATCTCCGCGCGGCGGGCGGCGGCGAACTGCGGGTCGGACGGCGGGTCCGCCCGTTCACGGCGGTCGAGTTGGCGCCCGCCGAGACCCCCGAGTTGCTGCGCGCCTACCTCGAACGCTGGGGCTGGGAGGTGAAGGCGTACTTCGGCGAGGTCACCGCTGCCTCCACCGACGAGGAACTCCGCGCCGCGGCCCCCCAGCACCCCGTCTTCCACATCACCGAAGCCTGAAGCGAAGCCCGGGCCCCCGGTTCCCGCTCGGGGCACTCTTCCCGCTCGGGGCACCCCACCCGGCCGGGGGACGCCCCCTCGGTGCACCCCACCCGGCCCGGGGACGCCACGTCCCCTCAGGGCACCCACCCGAGCCGGGGATGCCCACTCGGCACGCTCCCCCGGGCCCCGGCACCCCCACGGTGCACCCCACCCGGGCCCTGGCAGGCCCACTCGGCACACTCGGCACACTCCGCCGGCCCTCCGGGACACCCCGCTCGGGGCACCCCATCCCGGCCCCGGCACCCTCTTGGGGCACCCCATCCGGGCCCGGAACGCCCACTCGGCCCGCTCCCCCCGCCCCCGGCACCCCCACGGTTCGCCCCACCCAGGCCCGGAACGCCCACTCGGCACGCTCCCCCGAGCCCCGGCACGCCCCCCGACCCTCCAGGACGCCCACTCGGGAAGGCTCCCCCAGGCGCCCCAGGACACCCACTCGGCGCACTCCCCGGCCCGCCCTCCCCCTCGGTCCAGCGCGCGACGCCCCCGCGCCGCCCGCCCTCACCCCCGGTCCAGTGCCTCCAGCGCGCGGCGGGCCATGCCGTTCGTGCGGATCATCTCGGCGAGGGTGGTCGTCCCGCGGGTGATCTTCGCGAAGGCGTGCCAGGCCGGGCGGAAGCCGGTGACCGCGGCGTGCATCAGGCCGGGGCGGCGGGAGAAGACCTGCAGCATGCGCCGCCCCACGCCCATCTCCACGCCGAGCCCCGCCTTGATCGCGAAGGCGTAATTGAGCGCCTGGCGACGGGCGTCGACCGCGTCGTGGGCCTCCGCGACCCGGACCGCCCACTCCCCCGCGAGCCGCCCGGACCGCAGGGCGAACGAGATGCCCTCCCGGGTCCACGGCTCCAGCAGACCGGCCGCGTCGCCGCACACCAGCACCCGGCCGCGGGAGAGCGGCGAGTCATCGGCGCGGCAGCGGGTCAGATGGCCCGAGGAGATGCTCGGCTCGAAGCCGGCCAGGCCCAGCCGGCCGATGAAGTCCTCCAGGTACCGCTTGGTCGCCGCGCCCTCGCCGCGCGCCGAGATGACGCCGACGGTGAGCGTGTCGCCCTTGGGGAAGACCCAGCCGTAGCTGCCGGGGAGCGGACCCCAGTCGATGAGCACCCGGCCCGCCCAGTCCTCGGCGACCGGCTCGGGCACCGGAATCTCCGCCTCCAGCCCGAGGTCGACCTGGTCGAGCTTGACCCCGACGTGCGCTCCTATCCGGCCGGCGCTGCCGTCCGCGCCCACTACGGCGCGCGCCAGCACCACCTCCCCGTCGCCCAGCACCACCGCGACCGTGCGGCGGTCCGGGACCTCGGCGCCGTGCTGCTCGACCCGGGAGACCGTGACGCCCGTACGGACCGTGGCGCCGGCGTCCTGGGCCGACTCGACCAGCCGGGCGTCGAATTCGGGGCGGTTGATCAGCCCGAAGAGCATGTGCTTGGAGCGGCGGGTGCGGCTCAGCCGGCCGTTCAGCGAGAAGGTCACGGCGTGCACGCGATCGCGCAGCGGCAGGTCGAAGCCGGGCGGGAGGGAGTCGCGCGAGGGGCCGATGATGCCGCCGCCGCAGGTTTTGTAGCGCGGCAGCTCGGCCTTCTCCAGGAGGAGCACCCGGCGCCCCGTACAGGCCGCGGCGTGTGCGGCCGAGGCGCCCGCCGGCCCCGCCCCCACCACCACGACGTCCCACACCTGCTGGTTGCCCTCGGCTGCCCGCTCGCTGCTCACCTGTGCTTCTGCTCCCGTTCGATGCCTGGTTGCGTACCGCCTTCGCATCCTACGGGCCGCTGTTGCGCACGGGGCCTGTGGGAAGATCGGTGGAATGCACACCCGCAGGGCCCCTACGGGAAGCCGTGCCCTGCGTCCGGCCCGGCCGGCTCACGAGGCCGGGCGGCCGGTCCCCCACACGCCGCGCCCACAAGGAGCGTTCATGTCCGACAGCCCGCTCGCGCAGACCGTCGCCGCGCTGCAGCCCCGTGCCAGGACCGAACTGGCGGAGCTCGTGGCCTTCAAGTCGGTGGCCGATCCGGCCCAGTTCCCCCCGAGCGAGTGCGAGGCGGCCGCCGAGTGGATCGCCGCGGCGCTGCGGGCGGACGGTTTCCAGGACGTGGCGCTGCTCGACACCC
This sequence comes from Streptomyces sp. NPDC048197, assembly GCF_043202395.1. Classification (NCBI taxonomy): domain Bacteria; kingdom Bacillati; phylum Actinomycetota; class Actinomycetes; order Kitasatosporales; family Streptomycetaceae; genus Streptomyces; species Streptomyces sp. NPDC048197. The sequence continues at coordinate 162,840 of NZ_JBIDAJ010000006.1, read as the reverse complement.
CGGACGGCACCCGGTCCGTCTACGGCTACCTGCCCGGCCCCGAGGGCGCGAAGACCGTCCTGCTCTACGCCCACTACGACGTGCAGCCGCCGCTGGACGAGGCTGCCTGGGTCTCGCCGCCGTTCGAGCTGACCGAACGGGACGGCCGCTGGTACGGCCGCGGCGCCGCCGACTGCAAGGGCGGGCTGATCATGCATTTGACGGCGCTGCGCGCGCTGAAGGAGCACGGCGGGGTCCCGGTCAACGTCAAGGTGATCGTGGAGGGTTCCGAGGAGCAGGGCACCGGCGGGCTGGAGCGGTACGCCGAGGCGCACCCGGAGCTGCTGGCCGCGGACGCGGTCGTCATCGGTGACACGGGGAACTTCCGGGTCGGGCTGCCGACGGTGACCGCGACGCTGCGCGGGATGACCCTGGTGCGCGTCCAGGTCGACACCCTGGAGGGCAATCTGCACTCGGGCCAGTTCGGCGGTGCGGCCCCGGACGCGCTGGCGGCGCTGATCCGGATCCTGGACTCGCTGCGCGCCGAGGACGGCTCGACGACGGTGGACGGGCTGACCGGCGACGCGACCTGGGAGGGCCTGCAGTATCCGGAGGAGGAGTTCCGCCGGGACGCCAAGGTCCTGGACGGCGTCGAACTGATCGGCAACGGGTCGGTCGCGGACCGGATCTGGGCCCGCCCGGCCGTCACGGTGCTGGGCATCGACTGCCCGCCGGTGGTCGGCGCCACCCCGTCCGTGCAGGCCGGGGCGCGGGCCCTGGTGAGCCTGCGGGTCCCGCCGGGCACGGACGCGGCGGCGGCCACGAAGCTGCTGGCGGCGCACCTGGAGAAGGCCGCGCCGTGGGGCGCGCGGGTGGCGGTGGAGCAGGTCGGCCAGGGCCAGCCGTTCCGCGCGGACACCAGCAGCCCGGCGTACGCCTCGATGGCGGCGGCGCTGCGGGAGGCCTACGACGGCGCGGAGATGCAAACATCGGGTATGGGTGGTTCCATCCCGCTGTGCAACACCCTGGCCGGTCTTTACCCCGACGCGGAGATCCTCCTCATCGGGCTGAGCGAGCCGGAGGCACAGATCCACGCGGTGAACGAGAGCGTGTCGCCGGAGGAACTGGAGCGGCTCTCCTTGGCGGAGGCGGTGTTCCTCCGGCGATACGCCGGCCACGTATCCGTCTGACCCGCCGGCGGGGTTGCTCGCCGTTGCGCTTTGCGGCGCCCCGCACGTACCTGGCCGTCCCGCCGCGGGTGTTGTTCGCCGTTGCGCCTGCGGCGGGCTGGGTTTGTTGTGGGTGCGGTGACGGGCCTCCGGGGCCGGTTGTGTGGACTGCTGACGCTTTACGCTCCGCTGCGCTCCGCCTTCGCTCTTTATTGAGTCCTCGGAAGCGAAGCCCACACACCAGGCCCCTCCGGCCTGACCCCTCCCGTTGGGGGAGTATGCGGATAAGTGGGGGCGCGCGTTGTTTCGCGAGCATCTGGTGCGGTGAGGTCTTGGGAATACGTCGTCCGGCGCGTCGAGTCGTGGCTCCGAAGGGGGCTTTCCTGACCCTTACGGGTTCTGTTCGACCGTCCCCTACGGGTCCCCAGGACCCCTTGCAGCCCCAACGCCCACCCCCACCCACCGCATTCCCACCCCCCAACGGGAGGGGACGGGCCGGAGGGGCCGGTGTTTGGGACGTAAAGCGAAGCAGTCCCAAACACCGGCCCCGCAGGCCCGTCACCGCACCCAACACCCACCCAGCCCGCCGCAGGCGCAACGGCGAGAAGCAACAACGGCGGGACAGACGAGTACGTGCGGGGCGCCGCAAAGCGCAACGGCGAGCAACCCCCGCAGCGCCGCAGACAAGTACGTGGGAGTCACACCAAAGCGCAGCGAAACGTTAGAGGGGAACGCCCGCCTCCAAGTGGAGTGGGTACCCCTGTTCCCGGGCGCGTAGTGCCCAGCGGAGGCGGTTCCAGCGGACGGGGGGCAGCATGGTTTCCGCTTCGGCCTCGGTGACGAAGCGCCAGGCGCGCAGTTCCGCGCCGGGCAGCAGCAGTTTGCTGATCCGGTCGTCGCTCAGCATGCCGCCGTCGTAGAGCAGCCGCAGGCCGCCGTAGCCGGGTGGGCGGGGCGCCTCCCAGTCGAGCACCAACAGGCGTGGCGTGCTGGGGAGTTCGATGCCGAGTTCCTCGGCGACCTCGCGGACGCCGGCGTGGGTGGGGGCCTCGCCGCGTTCCACGATGCCGCCGGGGAATTCCCAGCCCGCCTTGTAGGTGGGGTCGACCAGCAGCACCCGGTCCTGGTCGTCGAAGAGCAGGACGCCGGCGGCGAGGGTTTCGGCGGTCGGTTCGGGGGTCTGCACGATGTCGCAGGCGCCGGCGCCGGTGCGCAGCGCCTCGGCGACGCGTTCGGCGGTCTGCCGGGGCGTCAGCTTGGTGGTGTCGACGACATGGGCGTCGGTCGTCAGCCACGGCAGCGCATCGGCGTACGGGCCGAGGTGCGCCAGGCACCAGCGGCGGATGGACGCATTGGCCGCGTCGTCCCCGGGTGTTTCCTCGCGGTGCGCTATCCGCGTGCGCAGGATCGTTTCCTCCGCATGGAGGAGAACGTGCCGGACGGGTATCCGGCGGGCGGCGAGGGCGCCGAAGATCTCATCGCGGTATTCCTGCCGCAGCAGCGTCATGGGGGTGACCAGCGGGCCGGGGACCTCGGTGAGCAGCGCCGCCGCGGTGTCGACCACCATGCGCCGCCAGGACGGCAGATCCTGGTAGTCGTCGACCTCCTCGAAGCGCTTGGCCGGCAGCATCAGCCGCAGCCCGCTGCCGAGGAGTTCGGGGTCGTAGAGCGTGCTTCCGGGAAGCAGGTCGAGCAGTTCATGAGCCGCAGTGGTCTTGCCCGCACCGAACGTGCCGTTCAGCCAGACGATCACGGTTTCCCCTCTTCCCTAGACCCAGGTGAGTTGCCCGCAACACCCTGCCACGGAAACGCTCGGGGTCACGGGCCGCGCGCACGGCCGGGAACGCTGCCTGTTCGACCGCCGGTCCGGCCGGGGAGGCCCCGGCAAACAAGCGCTCCCCAGCCCCTCCAGCACCGAAACCCTCACCCGCACACCCGGTGCGCGTACCTGCGCGGAACCGCCGGAATCCGCATATGACGGGGGCGCATCGTGCCTGGCTCCGGCGGCGCGCACGGCGGTCAGCCCTTGCTCGCGCCGAGGGTCAGGCCGGCGATGAAATGCCGTTGCAGGAGGAGGAAGACCACGACGGTGGGGAGGGCGACGAGGACGGAGCCGGCGGCGAGCAGGTTGTAGTCGGTGAAGAACTGGCCACGCAGGTTATTGAGGGCGGAGGTGACCGGCAGTTTGTCGCCGTCCGAGAGGAAGACCAGGCCCCACAGGAAATCGTTGTACATCCAGGTGAATTGCAGGGTGCCGAGTGCGGCGAGTGCGGGCCGGCACAGCGGGAGGGTGACCTGCCGGTACTGCGTCCAGACGCCGGCGCCGTCGACGATCGCGGCTTCGAGGATTTCCCGGGGCAGGGTGCGCATGAAGTTCGCCAGGACGAAGACGCAGAATCCGAGCTGAAAGGCGATCTGCACGGCGATGACGGCCCACAGGGAGTCGTAGAGCGTCATCGAGTCGGACATCCAGTACGGCAGCGGGACCTTGTTGAAGAGTACGTAGAGCGGGGTGACGAGCACTTGCTGGGGCAGCAGGTTCCCGGCGGTGAAAACCATCAGCAGGGCCGTACCGCCGCGGATCCGGAGCCGGGAGACGGCGAACGCCACGAACGACGCGAGGAAGAGGGTGAGCAGGACTCCGGGGACGGCGATGACGAGTGAGTTCAGGAAGTACTTGCTCATTCCGGAGTCGACGAATGCCTGGCGGTAATAGGCGAAGGAGAGGTGGCGGGGGAGGGAGAAATAGCCGTATTGCGCGGTCTCTTCGTAGGGGCGCAGGGAGGCGTAGACGGCCAGCAGCAGGGGGGCCAGGAAGGCCAGCGAAACGGCGGTGAGGAAGAGGTGCACGCCGAACCGGCCGCGGCGGGCCGGGCCGGTAGGCGGCGTTGGCCGAAGCGGGGCGGGCGATACCGTCATTGCTGCTGCTCCCCTCGGAGTTCCTGGACGAGATAGGTCACGATGAATCCGAGCGAGACGAGGAGCAGGACGACGGCGATGGCGGAGCCGAAGCCGATCCGGCCGGCCTCCCCGATGATGTTGTCGGTGACGAGTACGGACAGCAGTTCCAGGCCGTTGCGGCCCTTGTTGACGGCGTAGACGATGTCGAAGGCGCGCAGCGATTCGATGACGGTGATGACGCCGACGATGACGTTCACCGGCCGCAGGGTGGGCAGGACGACGCGGAAGAATGCCTGCCGTTCGTTCGCGCCGTCGATGGCGGCGGCCTCTTTGAGGCTCGGGTCGACGGATTTCAGGCCGGCGAGATAGAGAATCATGACGTATCCGGTGTGCCGCCAGCAGGCCGCCAGCAGCACCATCCAGATGTTGCGGCCGGGATCTCCCAGCCAGTCGGTGGGATTCTTCCCGCCGAGTACGGCATTGAGCGCGCCCTGGTCCCGGGAGAGGATCAGCTGGGCGATGAAACCGACGACGGCGAGCGACAGCACCACCGGCATGTAGAGGGTGGACTGGTAGAAGCGGCTGAAGCGGACGCCGCGGTCGATGAGGACGGCGAGCAGCAGCCCGAAGGGGGCGGCGAGCAGGCCGAGGAATGCCAGCCACAGCAGATTGTGGCGGACCGCGGGCCAGAACGGCGGATAGTCGGTGAACAGGTTCCGGTAGTTTTCCAGCCCGGCCCATTTGAGGTCGCCGATACCGTCCCAGGTGGTGAAGGACAGTCCGACGGAGGCCAGCGTCGGGCCCCAGATCAGGGCGAGATCGAGCAGGATCGGCAGGCCCAGCAGGGCGCCGAGGACGGCGAGGTCGCGGCGGGTGTGCCGCCGCGGCCCCGGTCTTCCGGCGCGCCGGGCACGGGTTTTCACCACGGCGGTTCGCTCCCCGTCATTTCTCGCGGTAGGTCGTTCTGCCGGCGCCCGGGCTCATCCGGTGGCGAAGATCTGCTTCTTCTGGCGTTCGATGTCGTTGACCAGGCCGTCGATGTCATCCGGATTGTTGAGGAACTGCTGGATCGCCTGGATCATCACCGTCGAGGCAAAATCGGGCCGGGTGTCGCGGTCCATGAATTGCGAGATCTGCTTGGCGCCGGCGACGAGGTGCACGGCCTTCTTCTGCAGCGCGGTGTACGCGGCGGTATCCGCGCGGCTGTTGACCGCGATGTTGTTGGGGTCGTACCTGAGGTAGGTGTTCTCCGCCTCCGGGGTGGCGAGGAACTTCAGCAGGTCTCTGGCGCCGTCCTTGTCCTTGGCCTTGCGCGACATCAGGAATCCGTCGATCGGTGCCTCGACCGCGTCCTGGCCGTGCGCCGGGTCGATTTCCGGGAAGGGGAAGAAATCCAGGTCCGGGCGGTCGGCGGCGCTGAACTGCTGCCCGGGGTGGGGAAGTCCGAGGACGGTCATGCCGGCCTTCTTCTGCGCGAGCGTCTGTGCGGCCTCCTGCCAGGTGCGGCCGTTGGCGCCTTTCTGGTGGTAGGGCATGAGTCCGCGCCACAGGTCGAAGACCTGCTTGACCTGCGGGCTGTTCCAGGATTTCTGGCCGCTCATCAGCGCGAGGTGGAAGTCGTAGCCGTTCGCGCGCATGTTGAGGTAGTCGAAGGTGCCCATCGCCGGCCAGCCGTCCTTGTCGCCGAAGGCGAACGGCACCAGCCCGTCCTTCTGCATCTTCTTGGCGAGCGCGCGGTACTCGTCGAAGGTCCGGGGTGTCTCGTAACCCCTTTCCCGGAACACGCTCTTACGGTGGAAGACGGCCCAGGGATAGTAGTAGTACGGCACGAGGTACTGCTTGCCGTCGCGTCCCGTCGACTGCTTCTTCAGCGCGTCGGTGAATCCGTCGAAGTGCCGCCACAGATCGCTGATGTCGGAAAGCAGACCCTTCTGTGCGAAGTACTGCATGCGGTTCCCGGCGAACCACATGAAGACGTCGTCCGGGCTGCCCTGGAGATACCGGTTGATGTTCTCCTGGAAGTTCTCGTGATTGACGGTGTTGACCTTCACCGTCTTCCTGGACTTCTTCTCGTACGCCGTGAAGGCCGCGGCGAAGGCCTTCTTCGGTACGGCGTCCGAGGCGTTGGAGCCCATCGTGATGCCGCTGGGGCCGCTGTCGCAGGCGGTGAGCAGGGCCGGCAGGGCCACCGCCCCGGCGCCGAGCGCGGCGCCCCTCAGCAGCGTCCGGCGGGACATCCGACCTCCTGCCGCTTCCCCGTACGCATCCGAACCGCTGAACGGTGACTGGGCCATGGCCCCCTCCTCAGGGGTGGAACCAAACAGAAACGAACGCGAGTGGTGGGATCTCACTCCGAACTGTCGGGTGCGTCAAGGGCTTTGGCGGGCAGAGCATCAACCGTTACCGCTCCTCTTCCAACAGACTCCAACAAGCTCTACCGTAAGCACTCGCCAGTGGCAGGTACCCGACCTCACCCCACCTCTCGCGAAGACGGAGGACGCGAACCATGCGCGTTCCTATCCGCTCCATCCGCCGGACAAGCCACCGACGATTCGTCGGAGCGCTGTCCCTCGCCCTGCTCTGTGCGGCGGGCGCGACCGCGCCGCCCGCCGCGGCCCGTACCCCGGGCAACCCCGGCGCGGCACCGGCCGCCCCCGCACACCCCGCGCCGCGGCTCCCCGACGGGCTGGCCAAGACGCCCCCGATGGGCTTCAACAACTGGAACTCCACGCACTGCCGCGCCGAGTTCACCGAGGACATGGTCAAGGGCATCGCCGACCTCTTCCTCGCCAAGGGACTCAAGGACGCGGGATATCAGTACGTCAATCTCGACGATTGCTGGGCGCTGCCCACGCGCGACGCGAACGGCAAGCTCGTACCGGACCCGCGCCGATTCCCGCACGGCATCAAGGCGGTCGCCGACTATGTCCACTCCAAGGGCCTGAAGTTCGGCATCTATACCAGCGCCGGAACCAAGACCTGCAATTCCGCCGGATTCCCCGGCGGCCTCGGACACGAGAAGTCCGACGCCCAGCAGTTCGCCGACTGGGGCGTGGACTACCTCAAGTACGACAACTGCAATAACCAGGGCGTGGACGCCCAGCAGCGGTACCGCGCGATGCGGGACGCGCTGCGGGCCACCGGACGGCCCATCGTCTACAGCATCTGCGAATGGGGCGAGAACAAGCCCTGGGAGTGGGCGTCGGACGTAGGACATCTGTGGCGCACGACCGGCGACATCAGTGACTCCTGGTCGAGCATGCTGGCGATCGCCCGGCAGAACCTGCCGCTGGCGCCGTACGCCGGCCCGGGACACTGGAACGACCCGGACATGCTGGAGGTCGGCAACGGCGGGATGACGGACACCGAGTACCGCAGCCACTTCTCCCTCTGGTCGATGATGGCCGCGCCGCTGCTGATCGGCTCCGACCTGCGCAAGGCCGGCCCGGAGACGTTCGAGATCCTGGCCAACAAGGACGTCATCGCGCTCGACCAGGACGCCCTGGGCAAGCAGGCCACCGTGCTGGCGTCCGAGTCCGGCCGCTGGACCCTGGTCAAGCAACTCGCGGGCGGTGACCGGGCGGTGGCGCTCTTCAACGAGACCGACCGGCCGCAGCGGATCGCCACCACCGCCCGGGCCGTCGGCCTCCCGCAGGCCGCCGGCTACCGGCTGCGCGACCTGTGGCAGCACCGCGACACCCACACCACGGGCGCCATCGCCGTCACCGTCCCCGCGCACGGCACCACCGTCTACCGGGTCGCCGCCGACAAGAACTGGGCGACCTACCCGCCGGCCGTCGAGGCCGGCACCGACCGCACGCCCCTGGTCGAGGCCGGAGCGTCCACGGACATCCGCTCCACCGTCCGCAACCTGGGCGGCACCCCCGCCCGGAACCTCACGGTGACGCTCAAGGCCCCGCAGGGCTGGCACGCCACGGCCGCCTCCCCCGCCACCGCCCGAGCGCTGCCCGGCGGCCGGGCCCTCACCACCACCTGGCGGATCGCCGCACCGGCCGGCGCCGCCCCCGGCGCGTACGACCTGCCGCTGACCGCCGACTACCGCTCACCGCGCGGCGAACGGGTCACCACCACCCTGCCCGGCACCGCCCACATCGTGGTGCCGCCGCCCGCCGGGACCGCGTACGCCGCCGAACTGCCCTGGTTGACCGCCGCCAACGGCTGGGGCCCGGTCGAGCGGAACACCAGTGTCGGGGAGAACGCGGCCGGGGACGGCGGCCCGCTCCGGATCGGCGGCACCGGCTTCACCAAGGGCCTGGGCGTCCATGCGACCAGCGACGTCACCCTCTACACCGGCCGGAGGTGCTCGGCGTTCAGCGCCCGGGTCGGCATCGACGACGAGGTCGGTGACCGGGGTTCGGCCGGCTTCGAGGTCTGGGCGGACGGCAAACGGGTCGCCGCGAGCGGGACCGTGACCGGCACCGACGCCGCCCGGACGCTGACCGCCGCGGTCGCCGGGGCCGAGACCGTCCGCCTCGTCGTCACCGACGGCGGGGACGGCATCGACTACGACCACGCCGACTGGGCGGACGCCAAGTTCAGCTGCTGATACGGAAGTTGAGCGCCGCACCGGCGCTCAGGGGCGGGCGGGATCCCGGGCTCTGCACCGGGTCCCGCCCGCCGCGCGTTCGCGAACGGCCGTCAGCAGACCGGCAGCCCGGGGACGGGCTGGTCGTTCGCCCCGCCCTTGAGGTAGACGACGCTGACGTAGACCCCCGCGTTGCCGCTGTCGTCGTCCGTCTTGGCCCACCAGACGTTCGTCCACTTCCCGTAGGTCTCGCGGCGGCCCAGGTTCGCCTGGCAGTAGAAGTAGTTGGTGCCCATGTTCACCGTGCCGACCTGCTGGAACGACGCGGTGTAGGAATTCGCGGTGCGCCAGACGTCGCAGTTGGTCCTGCCGCCGCCGATGGACGCACAGGACGTCGGCGCCGGGGTCGGGTCGCCGCCGCTGCCTGCGGCGCCACCGCTCCCGGAGTCGCCGCCGTGTGTCCCGCCCGAGCCGCTGCCGCCACCGCTGCCGTCATGGCCGCCGTCCGCGCCGCCGCTCCCGTCACCCCCCGAACTCCCGCCCGTTCCACCGGGCTTGGTGTCCGTGCCCTTGGACGTCGCTCCGTCGGTGGGCCGGCCGGACGCGGACGACGACGCGCCCGCCCCGCCGTCCGCCCCCGCGTCCCGCGCCTTCCCCTGGTCCTTGCCCTGAGCGTCGTCCTTGCCGGTGGCCGCGCTCGGTGCGCCCGCCCCGCTGGGCGTCGACGCCGGTTCCGGCGACTGCCGGCCGCGGTCCGCGACCGTACCGCTCGGGCCGCCGCCGACCAGTGCGTACGTCACCCCGCCACCGGCGGCGAGCACGGCCAGCACCGCCGCCACGGCCAGCGCCACCCGACGCCGGCGCCGCGCGGGCAGCCGCTCGGTGTCCCGCTCACCGGGCGTCGGGTGGGAAAAGCCGGGCTGCCGGGCGGCGGCCGGGGCCGGGGTGTGGGGTCGGGGGTGCGCCTGGGTGGGGCCCGAGGCCTGGGACGGGGGGTGGTTGTGCCCCTGGGCCCGGGGCTGCGGCGGTGGCGGGAGTTCCTGCGGCGGGACCGGCGGGGTGAGCGGCCGCAGATCGGTCGCGGTGGGCAGATGCGGTGCGCCGGGTGCCGGGGCGGGCGCGGGGTCCCGTCCCTCGGCCACCGCCCGCAGCATGCTCCGGGCCTCCGCGGCGGACGGCCGGTCGGCCGGGTTCTTGGCCATCAGGGCGTGCAGCACGGGTGTCAGCGGACCGGCCCGGCGCGGCTCGGGCAGCGCCTCGGTCACGATCGCGGTGAGCGTGGACCACACCGACGTACGGCGGAACGGCGCGCCGCCGCCCTCGACCGCCGCGTACAGCGTCATGCCCAGCGACCAGATGTCGGAGGCCGGGGTGGGATCCTGGCCCTGCGCCCGCTCCGGGGGCAAGTAGTCGATCGAGCCGACGAGTTCGCCGCTGCGGGTGAGGTTCGTGGTCGCGCCGTCGCCCGGGGCCTCGATGCTGGCGATGCCGAAGTCGGTGAGCACCACCCGGCCGGTGCGGTCGAGCAGCACATTGCCCGGCTTCACATCGCGGTGCAGCACACCGACCTGGTGGGCGGCGTCCAGCGCGTCCATCACCTGGGCGCCGATCCGGGCGATCTCCCGCGGGTCGAGCGGTCCGCGCTCCTCCAGGGCGTCGTCCAGCGACGGGCCGTCCACCAGCTCCATGACGATGACCGGCCGGCCGGCCTCGTCGATGACGTCGTGGACCGTGACCACACCGGAATGCCGGATCCGGGCCGCGGCGCGCGCCTCGCGCTGCATACGGGTGCGCAGATCGGCGAGCTCCGGCGCGGAGGCGTCCGTATAGGCGCGCAACACCTTGACCGCGACCTCACGGCCCAGCACCTCGTCCACCGCCCGGCAGACCACTCCCATCCCGCCGCGGCCGATCCGGTCGGTGACGCGGTAACGGCCGCCGAGCAGCCGTCCGGTCAGATCGGCGTCGGTGCCGCGCCGGGGACCGCTCGCCTCGGCGGCGCGGGGCGCGCCGGGCGCGCCGGGCGCGCCGCCGGCCGGGCTGCCCGGTGCCGCTCCGGCCGGTCCGTCACCCGTGTCCTGCGGCGGGGTTCCGGCCGGCTCCCCGGGGACGTTCGCCCCCTGCGCGCCCTGTGCCCCGCCCGCCCCCGGTACCTCGTCCGGCCCGCGCTGCTCCCGCTCCCCCGATGTCACCGTCGCCAATCCCCTCGGTACCCAGGTCCGTTCCGTACGCCCAGCACCTCACGCGTGCCGGCGCACGGCCGCCGGCACGTCGCCGTCCGGCGCGGTCGGCACCAGACTAAGGGGCGCGCGGGGGCCTGTGGTGGCGTCAGGGTGCGGCGGCGAAGGCATCGAGACGGGACTGTTGCGCGGCGGCCGCGGCGGCGCCCACCACCCCGGCGTCGGTGCCCATTTGGGCAGGTACGACGGTCAGGCCGGCGACGAACGACAGCGTCGCGTACTCCCGCAGGGCCGAGCGCAGCGGGGCGAACAGGATGTCGCCGGCGCCCGCGACTCCCCCGCCGATGACCGCGATGTCGATCTCGACGAGCGTGGCGGTGGCGGCGATCCCGGCGGCCAGCGCCTGCGCGGCCCGCTCGAAGGAGCGCAGGGCGACCTCGTCACCCGCCCGTGCGGACGCGGCGACGGCGGCGGCGCCGGTGTCCCCGTCGGGGCCCGGACGCCAGCCGTTGGCCAGGGCGCGGCGGGCGATGTTCGGACCGCTGGCGATCCGCTCGACACAGCCCCGGCCCCCGCAGGCGCAGGGGTCGCCGTCGAGGTCGACGCTGATGTGGCCGATGTGGCCGGCGTTGCCCGTGGGGCCGGGGTGCAACTGGCCGTTGAGGACCAGACCGCCGCCCACTCCCGTGGAGACCACCATGCACAGCGCATTGGCGTGGCCGCGCGCGGCGCCCTGCCAGTGTTCGGCCGCGGTCATCGCGACGCCGTCACCGACCAGCACGACCGGGCGCCCGCCGACGAGCGCCCGTACGCCGGCGACGAGCGGGAAGTCGCGCCAGCCGGGGATGTTGACCGGGCTGACCGTGCCGGCGCGGGCGTTCACCGGGCCGGCGCTGCCGATGCCGACCGCCGCCACCCGGCCCCAGTCAGGGGCCGCGGACAGCTCACCGACCACCTCGGCCACCGCACGCATCACCGTCGCCCCGTCCTGGTCGGCCGGGGTGGGCCGGGCGGCCCGTACGAGCAGTCTGCCGCGGGCGTCCACCAGAGCGCCGGCGATCTTCGTGCCGCCAATGTCCAGCGCTGCGCTGAGGTCCGTCTGCATCGGTGTGGAATCTCCTGGTGGGCCCGGGGGCCGGGGCTGCCGGCCCGGCGTTGAGAACGCCAGTCTTCCCTCGTTTGACAACGTTGTCTAGAGGCTATGCTCGACGCCACACCCAGGCGCCGAGAGAAACAGGACCGCAGACCGTGACCGACACCGCGCGGGGCACGTCCCGCCGCTATGGCACCCGTCCCACGATGAAGGATGTCGCGGCGCGCGCCGGGGTCGGCCTCAAGACGGTCTCCCGCGTGGTCAACGGCGAGGCGGGGGTCACGCCGGACACCGAACGCCGCGTCCAGGAAGCCATCACGGCCCTGGGATTCCGCCGCAACGACTCGGCGCGGATCCTGCGCAAGGGCCGCACGGCCAGCATCGGTCTCGTCCTGGAGGACCTCGCCGACCCCTTCTACGGCCCGCTCAGCCGCGCCGTGGAAGAGGTCGCCCGCAGTCACGGCGCGCTGCTGATCAACGGCTCCAGCGCCGAGGACCCGGCGCGCGAACAGGAGTTGGTGCTGGCACTGTGCGCACGGCGGGTGGACGGGCTGGTCATCATCCCGGCCGGTGACGACCACCGCTATCTGGAGCCGGAGATCACGGCCGGGATAGCGACCGTGTTCGTCGACCGCCCGGCGGGCCGGATCGACGCGGATGCGGTGCTCTGCGACAACTTCGGCGGCGCGCGGGACGCGGTGGCCCACCTGATCGCGCACGGCCACCGCCGGATCGGCTTCATCGGCGACCAGCCGCGGATCCACACCGCGCGGGAGCGGCTGCGCGGCTATCGCAGCGCAATGGCCGCCGCGGGACTGCCCGTTGACGAGTCCTGGGTGTCGCTGGGCTCCACCGCGCCCGAGCGCGTACGCTCCGCCGCCGCGGCCATGCTGGACGCGCCGGAGCCGGTCACCGCGCTCTTCGCGGGCAACAACCGCGTCACCGTCACCGCCGTACGGGTCCTCGGCGCCGCGCCGCGGCCGGTCGCGCTCGTCGGCTTCGACGACTTCGAACTCGCCGATCTCGTACGGCCGGCGGTCACGGTCGTCGCCCAGGACCCGGCCCTGATGGGCCGCACGGCCGCCGGGCTGCTCTTCCGCCGCCTCGACGGCATCACCGAACCCCCGCACCGCACGGAGATCCCCACCCGCTTGATCCCCCGCGGCTCCGGCGAAATCCCCCCGACGGAAGGCTGATCGCCCACCCCGGCCGAGACGTGACGACTCCTTGAGGCCGACGCCCGTATGCCTCGCGGGGTCGGCCCTTGACTGTCTCGCGGGGTCGTCGCCTGGCCGCACGGTGGGGTCGGCACCTGACTGTCTCGCGGGGTCGGGACCTGGCCGCACGGCGGGGGCGAGGCACGGCTGCCCCGTGGGGGCGATGCTGGAGAACTCCACGAGGTCCGCGCTTGACCGCTCCACGGGCTCGGCGCCGGCTCGCCCCGTACGGCGGCCGGCCACCCCTCGTCCTTGCCTCATCAACTCCCCTCCCCCGCTGCACTCGTGCCCTGCCCGCGGCTCGTACCGCTGCGCCGTCCCGGTCGTTTCCCAACGCACCGTCATGCTCGCACGAGCCACTGACAATGCCGGGGCGGAGGACGGGTTCTGGGCTACGAGCAGGAGCAGCGACGGGGACGCAGGAGCAGGAAGGGGTGGACCGAGCACGAGGCTGCTGAACGAGCGCGAGGCGGCCGAAGGGGAGGCGACGGGGCGCTGGGCCGCGGGAGCGGCGCAGAGGCCGCACAAGCGGCGCTCCGCGCTCTCCCCCGCCCCCTCCCCCTCTCCCCCTTCGGGGGAGGGGGCGGGGGGTGGGTTCGGGGGTGGGGGGATGCGGAGGGCGAGTTCGCCGGCGAAGGGCCCCGCAGGCGCAAGTCGGGGCGGAAGGACGCCCAGACGCAAGTCCGGCGCGGAGGGACGCCCAGGCGCAAGTCCGGCGCGGAGGGACGCCCAGGCGCAAGTCCGGCGCGGAGGGACGCCCAGGCGCGAGTTCGCGGGCGAAGGGACGCCCACCTGCCTCCCCCGTCTCTCCCGTCTCCCCCGCCTCCGCCATCTACCCCTCCCGGCCCACCCGCCCCGCCAGCGAGTCCAGGTCCGTGCGCGTCAGGCCGGTGAGGCGGGCCACCTCGGACGTGTCGACGGCGCCGCAGTCGAGGCCGCGGAGGAGGTAGCCGCTGAGGGCCTTGGCGGTGGCGGGTTCGTCCATGACGTCGCCGCCCGCCTTGGCCACGTACGCCGCGAGCCGGGCCGCGGCCTGTTCGAGGCCCTCTCGGTAGAAGGCGTAGACGGCCGCGTAACGGGTCGGGAGGTGGGCCGGGTGCATGTCCCAGCCCTGGTAGTACGCGCGGGCCAGCGAGCGGCGTACGAGGCCGTGGTGGAGCCGCCAGGCGTCGTGCACCCGAGCCGTCGGGCCGACGGGCAGGACGTTCGTCGAGCCGTCGGACAGCCGCACCCCGGTGCCCGCGGCGGCGACCTGCATCACGGCCTTGGCGTGGTCGGCCACCGGGTGGTCGAGGGACTGGTGGGCGGCGCTGACACCGCAGGAGGCGCTGTAGTCGAAGGTGCCGTAGTGGAGGGAGGTGGCGCGGCCCTCGGCGGCCTCGATCATCCGGGAGACGGTGGCCCGGCCGTCGGCGTCCAGGATGGCCTGGGTGGTCTCGATCTGGATCTCGAAACCGATCCGGCCGCTCTCCAGGCCGTGCGCCTTCTCGAACGCCTCCAGCAGCCGCACCATGGCGGTGACCTGCTCGGCATAGGTCACCTTGGGGAGGGTCAGCACCAGGCCGTCGGGCAGTCCGCCCGCCGCCATCAGGCCGGTGAGGAAGATGTCGAGGGTGCGGATGCCGCGGTCGCGGACGGCGGCCTCCATGCACTTCATCCGGATGCCCATGTACGGGGCGGCGGTGCCGTCCTGGTAGGCGGCCGCGACCAGGGCCGCGGCGCGGGCCGCGGCCTCGTCCTCCTCGGCGTCCGGGCGCGGGCCGTAGCCGTCCTCGAAGTCGATCCGCAGGTCCTCGACGGGCTCGCGGGTCAGCTTGGCGCGGACGCGGTCGTGGACGTCGGTGGCGAGCTCGTCCGGGATGTCCAGTACGGCGGCCAGGGCGGCGGCGTCCGGGGCGTGCTCGTCCAGGGCGGCGAGTGCCGCCTCGCCCCAGGAGCGCAGGGTGTCGGCGGCGAAGACGTCGCCGGGCACGTAGACCGTGTGCACCGGCTGGCGGGTGCCGGGGTCACCGGGGTAGCGCCGGGCCAGATCCGCGTCCACCTGGGCGAGCGCGGCGCCGATCCCCTCGCGTACGGTGTCCGCGAGGCTCGTCGCCACGGTCTCCTGCTGCCCCATTCGTTACCCTCCCGACGCTTACGCCCGATGCTGCCGCCGGGCGTTTTCCGCTTAACGGAATCAACAATCCGTAGAGCGAAGTTAACGGGGGAGATTGCCGAGGTCAACACCCCGCCGCCGGAGGCGGTGCAGGTCACGGCCGCCGGCACCGGGCCGGAAAACTCCGTGGCGCCCGCCGCGCACCGCCATCAGACTCACGGCATGACGTGGACCGCACCCTCCATCCAGCGCAGAGACTTCCCGACCGCGGCCGGCGAGCGGGAGATGCTGCAGGGCTGGCTCGATTTCCATCGCGACACCCTCCTCACCAAGTGCACCGGGCTCACCGGCGAGCAGCTCGTCGAGGCGGCCAGCCCGCCGTCCACCCTCACCCTGCTCGGCCTGGTGCGCCACCTGACCGAGGTCGAACGCGCCTGGTTCCGCCAGCGCTTCCTCGGCGAGCAGATCCCCGACGTGCACCTCACCGAGAAGAATCCGGACGCCGATTTCGACGACGCCGACCCGGCCGCCGCCCAGGCCGACCTCGCCGCCTTCCGCGCCGAGATCGAGGCCTGCGACAAGGCGGTGGCGGACCGCGGCCTGGACGAGACCTTCACGTCCCCGCGCGGCGCCCGGCTCAACCTGCGCTGGGTCTACGTCCACCTGATCGAGGAGTACGCGCGCCACAACGGCCACGCGGATCTGCTGCGCGAACGGATCGACGGGGTGACGGGCGACTGAGCGGATCCCACTCTCCAAGATCACTTACGATCGCTCACCGGTGATCACATCCGTCCGTAGTGCCCCAGGAGGCCCCGTGCCCGTCGTTGTCGCCACCATCCGGACCAAGCCCGGCCGCCGCGAGGACGTGCTCGCCGCGTTCCGGCGGCACACCCCGGCCGTGCACGCCGAGCCGGGCTGTCTGCTGTACGCGGTGCACGCCGGTGAGGACCGGGTCACGGTCATCGAGAACTGGGCCGACCAGGCGTCCCTCGACGCCCACTCGGCCGGCCCGGCCCTGGCGGCCCTGGGCGCGGAGATCGCCGAGGCGCTGGCCGCACCGCTGGACGTCGCCGTCGTCGAGCCGGTGCCGTCCGGGGAGCTCGGCAAGGACCGGCTGCCGAACACCTGAGGCCCGGGCCCCCGTCGGGGCCGGGCAGCACGAGGCCCCGTACGCACCGCGCGTACGGGGCCTCGTGCAGTTCTGCCGGAGGCGGCGGCGCCCGGAAGGCGCCCGAGAGGCTCAGCCCTTGCGGGTCTTGACCTCTTCGGTGAGGGCCGGGACGACGTCGAAGAGGTCGCCGACCACGCCGTAGTCGACCAGGTCGAAGATCGGCGCCTCGGCGTCCTTGTTGATGGCGACGATGGTCTTCGAGGTCTGCATACCGGCGCGGTGCTGGATCGCGCCGGAGATGCCCGCCGCGATGTACAGCTGCGGCGAGACGGACTTACCGGTCTGGCCGACCTGGTTGGTGTGCGGGTACCAGCCGGCGTCCACCGCGGCGCGCGAGGCACCGACGGCCGCACCGAGCGAGTCGGCGAGCGCCTCGATGACCGGGAAGTTCTCGGCGCCGTTGACGCCGCGGCCGCCGGAGACCACGATCGCGGCCTCGGTCAGCTCCGGGCGGCCGGTCGACTCGCGCGGCGTGCGCGAGACGATCTTGGTGCCCTTGGAGGAGTCGGCGACGGTCACCGCGAGCGGCTCGACCGTACCGGCGGCCGGCGCGGCCTCCGGGGCGGCGGAGTTGGGCTTGACGGTGATGACCGGGGTGCCCTTGGAAACACGGGACTTGGTGGTGTACGAGGCCGCGAAGACGGACTGCGTGGCCACCGGGCCCTCGTCGCCGGCCTCCAGGTCGACGGCGTCGGTGATGATGCCGGAGCCGATGCGCACCGCGAGGCGGGCGCCGATCTCCTTGCCCTCCGCGGAGGACGGCAGCAGCACGGCGGCCGGGGAGACCGCGTCGTAGGCGGCCTGCAGCGCGTCGACCTTGGGGGCGACGAGGTACTCGGCGAACTCGGGTACGTCGGCGGCCAGCACCTTCACGGCGCCGTGCTCGGCGAGGACCTTCGCGGCCTCCTCGGCGTTCGGGCCGAGGTGGACGGCCACCGGCTCGCCGATGCGGCGGGCCAGGGTGAGCAGTTCGAGGGTGGGCTTGCGGACGGCGCCGTCCACGTGGTCGACGTAGACAAGGACTTCAGCCATGGGATTGCTCTCCTGCGGGAAGAATGAGGGCGGTGGGAAGGACTGCGGCTCAGATGAACTTCTGGCCCGCGAGGAACTCGGCGAGCTGCTTGCCGCCCTCGCCCTCGTCCTTGACGATCGTGCCCGCCGTACGGGCCGGGCGCTCGGTCGCGTCCTCGACCTTGGTCCAGGCGCCTTCGAGGCCGACCTCGTCCGCGTCGATGTCCAGGTCCTCCAGGTCCAGGGACTCCACCGGCTTCTTCTTGGCGGCCATGATGCCCTTGAAGGAGGGGTAACGCGCCTCACCGGACTGGTCGGTGACGGACACGACGGCCGGCAGCGCGGCCTCCAGCTGCTCGCTGGCGGTGTCGCCGTCACGGCGGCCGGTGACCTTGCCGTCGGCGACGGAAACCTCGGAGAGCAGGGTGACCTGAGGGACGTTCAGCCGCTCGGCGAGCAGGGCGGGCAGCACGCCCATCGTGCCGTCGGTGGAGGCCATACCGCAGACGACCAGGTCGTAGCCGGTCTTCTCGATGGCCTTGGCCAGCACGAGCGAGGTGCCGAGCGCGTCGGTGCCGTGCAGGTCGTCGTCCTCGACGTGGACGGCCTTGTCGGCACCCATGGACAGGGCCTTGCGCAGCGCGTCGTTGGCGTCCTCGGGGCCGACGGTCAGGACCGTGATCTCCGCGTCGTCGGCGGCTTCCTTGATCTGCAGGGCCTGCTCGACGGCGTACTCGTCGAGCTCCGAGAGCAGACCGTCCACGTCGTCACGGTCGACGGTCAGGTCCTCGGCGAAGTGCCGGTCGCCGGTGGCGTCGGGCACGTACTTCACACAGACAACGATCCTCAAGCTCACGCCGGCTCTCCTACCTGCTTGGTCTCTTCAGAACTGCCTCGTGCTGGCAGCATAGGCGCCTGTCGGGGCGGCTCCCGGTCGGATGCGGTTCCCCACGCCGACCGCCATATTACTCGCCAGTACATCCAGTCTCGTGCCCCGAATCAAGGCCGCCGAAATGTGACCTTCCCAACGGCCCTGATCGGGTGAGGAGCGCGGGTGCGGAGCGCGCCGCGGCGGGCCCGTCAGTCGCGCAGCGCGTTGAAGCGGCCCTGGTGGTAGAGGAGGGGGCGGCCGGGCCCCGCGGGGTCGCCGACGACGGGCTCGGCGAGCACGATGCGGTGGTCGCCGGCCGGCACCCGGGCGACGACCTTGCAGACCGTCCAGGCCAGTACGCCGTCCAGGAGGGGCACGCCCTCGGGGCCGGTGCGCCAGGAGGTGCCGGGCCCGAAGCGGTCCGCGCCGCTGCGCGCGAAGGTGGCGGCCAGGTCCGCCTGGTGCTCACCGAGGATGTGGACGCCTATGTGGTCGGCCACCGAGACGGCCGGCCAGCTGGAGGCGCCGGTGCCGATGCCGAACGAGAGCAGCGGCGGCTCGGCGGCGACGGAGGTGAGGGAGGTGGCGGTGAAGCCCACCGGGCCGGAGCCCTGGGCGGTGATCACCGCGACGCCGGCGGCGTGCCGGCGGAAGACGGAGCGCAGGAGGTCGGGCGAGGCGGTGCGGGGCGTGCCGAGGTCGGACGAGACCGTCATGGAGTTGTCCTTCTGCTGGGGCGGACGAGCCGGGGCGGGGCCGCCGGCGCCCGTACGGCGCCCTGCGGCGGTTACGTCGTCGTTGCTCACACGCCCGGACAGCGGGCGCTGGCGGTCCGCAGAAGGTCGACGTGGGCGCGTCCGTAGAGAAGGGTTCCTGGCCGCATCACGTCAGAGTGACGATGTGTGACCCACAGCGTCAAGGGCGGCCCGGTATCTGGGAGATCAATCACGGACCGCCGCCCCGAGCGCCGCGATGACGTCGGCCTTGCGGGGCTGGCCGGAGGCACGGCGGACGACCGTGCCGTCGGCGTCGAGCACCAGCACCGTCGGGGTGCGCAGCACCTTCAGCTCCCGTACGAGGTCGAGGTGGGCCTCGGCGTCGATCTCCACATGGGCCACCCCCTCGACCATGCCGGCGACCTCGGCGAGGGTGCGCCGGGTGGCGCGGCAGGGCTGGCAGAAGGCGCTGGAGAACTGCAGCAGGGTGGCTCGCTCCCCCAGCGCCGCGCCGATCTCCGCGGCACCGAGCCGCGCCGTTTCGTCCCGCTTGCGCACCGACAGTCTCCCGTTGCGGCGTTGGTGCCATACGCCGAAGAGGCTCGCTGCCGCGAGCACCGCGAGGCACACCATGAGTCCGGTCATCGAGGAGTGCAGCGTTCACCGGACCGCAAAGATTCCCGGTGCTCCGCGCGGGCCGTTCCGGGGGAAGGTAGGGGCATGACGAGCAACGGGATCGACGACCGGATCGACGTACGCGGCCCCCGGTTCGGGGCGGCGCTGACGGCCGTGGTGCTGGCGGCGGTGCTGATCAGCGGGAGTGGATGGCTGCTGGCCTGCCAGGCGCTGGTCTTCGCCGTGGGGGCGGTGGCCGGGGTCCGGCGGTCGCCCTACGCCTGGCTGTTCAAAGTGGCGGTGCGGCCGCGGCTGCCCGCGCCGACGGCGTTCGAGGACCCGGCCCCGCCGCGCTTCGCCCAGAGCGTCGGGCTGTTCTTCGCGCTGGTGGGTCTGGCCGGCTTCGCCGCGGGGGCGCAGTGGCTGGGGCTCGCGGCCACCGCGGCGGCCCTCGCGGCGGCCTTCCTCAATGCCGCTTTCGGGTACTGCCTGGGGTGCGAAATGTACCTTCTGCTGCGGCGGGCGACCGGCTGAGCCGGCGGGGTACGTGACGAGGATCTCCCGGCCGGGGTGGCCGGCGCGCTGGCCGCGGCGGCCGCAATCGGGCACGATCTCCCGAAAGCCGCAGTGACGACGGCGTAGGTTTCCGCCGGGAGAACCCTCCCCAGGCATGGAAAAAGGGGTCCTCCGGACAATGGCAGAGCTCGTCTACCCGCCCGTGATCGGTGCCGCGCGCACGCTGTTCAAGGCGCTCGACCTGAAATTCGACATCGCCGGGACGGAGAACGTTCCGCGCCGCGGCGGGGCGGTGCTGGTGAGCAATCACATCGGGTACCTGGACTTCGTCTTCGCGGGGCTCGCCGCCCGCCCGGCCAAGCGGCTGGTGCGGTTCATGGCGAAGGAGTCGGTGTTCCGGCACAAGGTGTCCGGGCCGCTGATGCGGGCGATGAAGCACATCCCGGTGGACCGCGCGCAGGGCATGCAC
Source organism: Streptomyces sp. NPDC048197 (assembly GCF_043202395.1). NCBI lineage: Bacteria > Bacillati > Actinomycetota > Actinomycetes > Kitasatosporales > Streptomycetaceae > Streptomyces > Streptomyces sp. NPDC048197. Next base: position 142,288 of record NZ_JBIDAJ010000006.1, on the reverse strand, counting down.
GCCTACAAGCACGCGCTGACGGCGCTGCGTTCGGGCGAGATCATCGGGGTCTTCCCGGAGGCGACCATCTCCGAGTCGTTCACCCTGAAGTCCTTCAAGTCGGGCGCGGCGCGGCTGGCGCAGGAGGCCGGGGTGCCGCTGCTGCCGGTGGCGCTGTGGGGCACCCAGCGGCTGTGGACCAAGGGCCACAAGCGGGACCTGGGGCGGAACCACATTCCGATCACGATCCGGGTCGGCGAGCCGGTGGCGGCCGACCCGGCCGAGCAGGCGGAGAAGATCACCGACCGGCTGCGGGCCCGCGTCCAGGACCTGCTGGAGGCCGCCCAGCGCGCCTACCCCGTACGGCCCAAGGGCCCGGACGACACCTGGTGGATCCCGGCCCACCTCGGCGGTACGGCACCGGCGGCGCCCGGCGCGTAACGCAGCGCACGGGGCGGGCCGGCCGGTGCCGGTCCGCCGCTATGCGGTGCGGATCCCGCCGATCTCGACCCGGGCGCCCGGGCACGTCTTCCGGAGCGCCTCGGCCAGTTGCTCGCCCGCGGCCGCGAGGTCGTCGAGGGACATCGGGGCCATCCGTTCCAGCAGGAACAGTGCGCTGACGGAGTCCTCGGTCAGCCGGGTGCGGACGCCCTGGCGCCAGTTCCAGCGGCGGCAGGTGACGCCCTCGTCGTCGCACCAGACGACCTCGCCGGCGTCGGGGTGCTCGATCACCTCGGCGCCGCCGGCCGCGGTCGCGAACGGCTCGTCGCCGGCCGCCCGGACCAGCCGCATACCGCCCTGGATGCGGTCCAGGTCCTCACCACCCACGGGTATCAGGTGGGCGACGCTGATGGCGTTGTAGAGGTCGACGAGGCGGTTGATCCGGGGCAGCCCGCCGTCCGCGAGGGCGCGCCGGGCCAGCGCCTCGGCGGAGTTGCGGGTGCGCGAGGGCTTGGCGCCGAAGGCGGTGTACGCGGCGCGCCAGGCGGCGAGGTGCGGGTCGTCCTGCGGGGCGCGCCCGTCGAGGCGCCGCACCAGCCGGCGGGCGGCCTCGTCCAGCAGTGCGGCGCTCGCCCCGTCGCTGGGCCCGTTCGTCAGGCCGTGGGCTTCGACGGCGAGGTGGGCGAAGCCCGGCGCCAGGGCGCGTACCTCGTCGGAGACGTACAGGGGTGTGGGCATCGGGCCGTTCCTCGCAGGTCGTGGCGGTGGCTGCCGGTCGCGCGGCCGCGTCGGCGGCCGTCCGGCGGCATTGCAGCACGAGGCGGCACAGTAAATCAAACCGTACTGTCGAGTTCATTGTGATGTACCGGCCGGTGCCGCCGCGAGGGTGCCGGAAAAAGGGCCGCGCCCGGCCGGGGGTCACGTCATGACCTCCGGCCGGGCGCGGGCCCGTCGGGTCCGGCGTCAGCGGGCGATTTCCTCCCGGAGCGCGGCGAGGAAGCCGTCGACGTCCTCCTCGGTGGTGTCGAACGCGCACATCCAGCGCACATCGCCGGCCTGCTCGTCCCAGAAGTAGAAGCGGTAGCGCTTCTGGAGGCGTTCGCTCACGTCGTGCGGCAGCCGGGCGAAGACCGCGTTGGACTGCACCGGGTAGAGGATCTCCACCCCGTCGATCTGCCGGACGCCGGCCGCCAGCCGCTGCGCCATGGTGTTGGCGTGCCGGGCGTTGCGCAGCCACAGGTCCTTGGCGAGCAGCGCCTCCAACTGGACGGAGACGAAGCGCATCTTGGAGGCCAGCTGCATGGACAGCTTCCGCAGATGCTTCATCGCCCGCACCCGGTCGGGATTGAGCACGACCACGGCCTCACCGAAGACCGCGCCGTTCTTCGTGCCGCCGTACGAGAGGATGTCGACGCCCACGGCGTTGGTGAAGGCCCGCATGGGCACGTCCAGCGTCGCCGCGGCATTGGCTATCCGTGAACCGTCCAGGTGGACCACCATGCCGCGCTCATGCGCGTGTTCGCAGATCGCCCGGATCTCGTCGGGGGTGTAGACCGTGCCGAGCTCCGTGCTCTGGGTGATCGAGACGACCTGCGGCATCGCGCGGTGCTCGTCGTCCCAGCCCCAGGCCTGGCGGTCGATCAGCTCGGGGGTGAGCTTGCCGTCCTCGGTGGGCACGGTGAGCAGCTTCAGCCCGCCGACCCGCTCGGGCGCCCCGCACTCGTCGACGTTGATGTGCGCCGACTCGGCGGCGATCACCGCGCCCCAGCGGTCGGTCACGGCCTGGAGGGCGACGACGTTGGCGCCGGTGCCGTTGAACACCGGGAACGCCTGCGCCCGCTGGCCGAAGTGGCTGCGGAACACCCGCTGGAGGTGCTCGGTGTAGTCGTCCTCGCCGTAGGCGATCTGGTGGCCGCCGTTGGCGAGGGCGAGCGCGGCCAGCACCTCGGGGTGGGCACCGGCGTAGTTGTCGCTGGCGAAGCCGCGGATCTGCGGATCGTGGTGCTGCCGGGCGTCGGTCTTCGCTCCGGTCACGGCTCGGGGGTCAGCCACAGACGCTTTCCATTCACTTCCTGGGCGGGCCGGTCCCAGACCCCGGCGATGGCCTCGGCCAGCTCCGAGACGTCCGTGAAGCCCGCGAACTTGGCGTTCGGTCGCTCGGCGCGCATCTGGTCGTTGACGAGCGCCTTGACGACCAGGATGGCAGCCGCGGCGCGCGGTCCCTGCTCGCCCCCCGCCTTGCGGAAGCCGTCCGCCATGGCGAGCGTCCATGCCTCGGCGGCGGCCTTGGAGGCGGCGTAGGCGGCGTTGCCCGCGGTGGGCTTGCTGGCGCCGGCCGCGCTGATCAGGAGGAAGCGGCCGTTCCCGCTGCGCTCCAGGGCGTCGTGGAAGGCGAGCGAGGTGTGCTGGACGGTGCGGATCAGGAGCCGGTGCAGGGCGTCCCAGTCCCGCAGGTCGGTCTCGGCGAACGTGGACGAGCCGCGCCAGCCGCCGACGAGGTGCACCAGACCGTCGATGCGGCCGAATTCCTTCTCCGTGCGGTCCGCCCATTCGCGGGTCTGGTCGAGGTCCAGGAGGTCGACGGTGTCCCCGATCACGGTGGCGCCGCCGTGGGCGTAGCGGGCCGCGTCCACGGCCTCGGCGAGCCGTTCGGGGTTGGCGTCCGAGCCGACCACCACGGCGCCCGCCTCGGCCAGCCGCAGCAGCGTGGCCCGGCCGGCCGGACCGGCCGCTCCCGCCACCGCGATGACCGCACCCTCCAGCGGCCCGTGACCGCCCGTCGAAGTCACCATCTCCGTCGCCTCCTCGTCCTGCTCCTGGACGGCCGTGGGCCGGTTGTCTCGGTCGGTGCTCATGCCGCCGCCAGCGTGTCGCTGTGGGCGGTGATGCCCTTGGTCGAGGCGATCACGGAACGCAGCTTCTTGGCGAGCGCCTCGTAGAACATGCTCAGCGGGAATTCGTCGGGGAGCACGTCGTCCACGAGCTTGCGCGGCGGCTGGTCCAGGTCGAGGGCGTCCGGTCCCTTGGCCCAGACCGAGCCCGGGTGCGGGGCGAGGTAGGTCGAGACGAGGTCGTACGCGGCGAACCAGTGGACCAGCTTGGGCCGGTCGATGCCGTCGCGGTAGAGCTTTTCGATCTCGCCGCACAGCTCGTTGGTGACCTTGGGTGCCCGCTCCCAGTCGATGTGCAGTGTGTTGTCCGTCCAGCGTACGACGTCGTGCTTGTGCAGGTAGGCGAAGAGCAGCTGGCCGCCCAGGCCGTCGTAGTTGCGGACCCGGTCGCCGGTGACCGGGAAGCGGAACATCCGGTCGAAGATCACCGCGAACTGCACGTCGCGGGCCTGGGAGTAGCCCTCGGCCTCCAGCTTCACGGCCTCCTTGAAGGCGGTGAGGTCACAGCGCAGCTCCTCCAGGCCGTACATCCAGAACGGCTGGCGCTGCTTGATCATGAAGGGGTCGAACGGCAGGTCGCCGTGGCTGTGGGTGCGGTCGTGGACCATGTCCCACAGGACGAACGCCTCCTGGCAGCGCTCCTGGTCGGTGAGCATCTCGCGGATGTCCTCGGGCACTTCGAGGCCGAGCGTCTCGACGGCGGCCTCGGTGACCCGGCGGAAGCGGGCGGCCTCGCGGTCGCAGAAGATGCCGCCCCAGGTGAACCGCGCGGGGGCCTCGCGCACCGCGATGGTCTCCGGGAAGAGGACCGCGGAGTTGGTGTCGTAGCCGGCGGTGAAGTCCTCGAAGGTGATGCCGCAGAAGAGGGGGTTGTCGTAGCGGGTGCGCTCCAGCTCGGCGAGCCAGTCCGGCCAGACCATGCGCAGCACGACGGCCTCGAAGTTGCGGTCCGGGTTGCCGTTCTGGGTGTACATGGGGAACAGCACCAGGTGCTGGAGGCCGTGGGCGCGCGCCTGCGCGGGCTGGAAGGCGAGCAGCGAGTCCAGGAAGTCCGGCACGCCGTAGCCGTCGTCGGCCCAGCGGCGCAGGTCGGCGACGAGCGCCTCGTGGTAGGCGGCGTCGTGCGGGAGCAGCGGGGCGAGCTCGCGGACGGCCGCTATCGCCCGCTCGACCTCGGCGCGCACGGCGTCCGCGGTCGGCGCGCCCTCGGCCGCGAGGTCGATCGAGCCGTCCTTGGCCTGCCAGGGCCGGATGGTCTCGACGGCGTCCTTGAGCACGGGCCAGGCCGGGTGATCCACCACACGCTCTGCGGTCCGAGTGTCTCCCGGGACACCCACAGGCGAAAGAATTTCCGTCATGACTGCCCTCCGGCGGTAGATCGTGTTGTCAGCACACGGTAACCAGCCAAGGATCGTCCGCTCAAGTGGGGGATCCGAAAATTATCCGGCGGACACCCCGTCCTCACCCTCATTTTTCCTGTCGGATACCGCTCTCGCGACACTTACTGCCCGTGGCAGCAAGGGATTTGGCACTTTCTCCGGTTGCGGCCACTGTGGCATATGCCACACTCCCCCACCCCCGCCGGTGAACGGAGTGAGGGGTTCCGAGGCCGGCGCGGTGGGGGCCGCGTCAGCGGGACAAAGGCGCGCCCACGTGTGGGTGAGGGGTGCCGGGGGCGGATATGGCGGGTACGGGTACTGGACACACCGCGGGGTCGTTCGGCAACCGGTTTCGGGGCATGCGGGCCGTTAGGCTGAGCGCCGTTTCGCACGCCGTTGCCGACGGTCGACGGTCGACACCGGCAGTGAGCCGACAGCACTACCGAGCCGACAGAAGCGAGGCAGCCTTGTCCTTTCTCACCATCGGGCACCGCGGGATCATGGGCGTCGAGCCGGAGAACACCCTGCGCTCCTTCGTACGTGCCGAGCACGAGGGCGTCGACGTCATCGAGCTGGACCTGCATCTGAGCAAGGACGGCGCGCTGGTCGTCATGCACGACGCGGACGTGGACCGGACCACCGACGGGGCCGGGCCGATCGCCGAGCGCACCCTCGCCGAGCTGCGGGAGCTGGACGCCGGCCAGGGTGAGCGGATCCCGGTGTTCGAGGAGGTCGTGGACGCGGTCAAGGCGCCGCTGCAGGCCGAGATCAAGGACGTGGCGGCCGCGCAGGCGCTGGCCGAGGTGATGCGGGCACGCGATCTGACCGGCCGGGTCGAGGTGATCTCGTTCCACGACGAGGCGCTGGCCGCGATCCGCACGCTGCTGCCCGGGGTGCGCACCGCGCTGGTCGGCAGCCGGTACGGCGCCGACGTCGTCGACCGCGCCCAGGCCGTCGGCGCGTACATGCTGTCGCTGAACATCCGCCGGCTCACCCTGGAGCTGGTCGAGCGGGCGCACGCCGCGCAGCTGAAGGTCGTCGCCTGGACGGTCAACACCCACGACCAGCTCCGGCTGGCCCGCGGCCTCGGCCTGGACGGGGTGGTGACCGACCTCCCGGAGATCCGGCGGGCGGTGCGCTTCACCGCCTGACGGTCCGCCGAACGGGGAAATCCGCAGTTCACAGCGGCGCAACAGGCTTCCAGCATGCGGACGTTTTCCCCGATGATCTCGACAGACGGCGGTGCGCACTGCCACTCTCCCGCCATGCGCCTCGTCAACCGCCCTCTTCGCCTGGCCACTTGCGCCGCCGTCGTGCTGCTCACCGCGGCCGTCGGCTGCGCCCCGCAGGACGAGTCCGCCGGTGGCCCGCGGGCCACCGGGCAGGGCAAGCAGGCCTGCGACCGCGGCAAACTCGCCACGGTGCGGGCCGGGAAGCTCACCGTCGGCACCGACAAGCCGGCCTACGCACCGTGGTTCCGGGACGACGACCCGGCCAGCGGCAAGGGCTTCGAATCGGCCGTCGCCTACGCCGTCGCCCGGCAGCTGGGCTACGGCAAGGGCGCGGTGGACTGGCAGACCGTGCCGTTCACCAACGCCTTCGCGCCCGGTGAGAAGAAGTTCGACTTCGACATCAACCAGATCTCCATCAGCGCACAGCGCAAGCACGCGGTGGCGTTCTCCTCCGGCTACTACGACGTGCGCCAGGCGGTCATCGCGCTCAAGGGCTCCCGGGCCGCGCACGCCAGGAGCATCGCCGACCTCCGGCACGTCAAGCTCGGCGCCCAGGTCGGCAGCACCAGCCTGGACGTCGTCAACGACACCATCCACCCGGACGGGACCCCCGCGGTCTTCCAGAAGAACGACTACGCGAAGACGGCCCTGAAGAACGGCCAGGTCGACGCGATCGTCACCGACCTTCCGACGGCGTTCTACATCACCTCGGCCGAGGTCCCAGACGCAAAGGTGGTCGGCCAGTTCGCGGGCACCGGCAGCACGAAGGAGCAGTTCGGGCTGGTGCTGGACAAGGAGAGCCGGATCACCGCGTGTGTGTCGGCCGCGGTCGACGCGCTGAGGAAGAACGGCACGCTGGCCGCGCTGGAGAAGAAGTGGCTGACCGACGCCGTTGCCGTTCCGGTGCTCAAGTGACGTACGACAAGAGGTCGTTGAAGGTACCGGCGGGCAGCGGGGAGACGGCCGTGGACGGCTATGTGCCGTCCGCGCGGCGGATCGAGCGGGAGCGGTTCAAGCGGGCCAGGGCCCGTCGTGCGACGGCGGTCGCCGCGCTGAGCACCCTGGTCACCGCCGCCGTGCTGTTCGTCGTGATCACCGGCTCCCCGGGCTGGCCGCGCACCCGGGACACCTTCTTCAGCGCCGCCTACGCCCGCAAGGCGCTGCCCCAGGTGCTGGACGGACTGCTGCTGAACCTGCGTCTGCTGGTGGTGTGCGGGGCCGCCGTGCTGGTGCTCGGGCTGCTGCTGGCGGTGGCCCGTACGCTGCGCGGCCCGGTGTTCTTCCCGCTGCGCGCGCTGGCCACCGCGTACACCGACTTCTTCCGCGGGCTGCCGCTGATCATCTGTCTGCTGATGGTGGTGTTCGGGGTGCCGGCGCTGCGGCTGCAGGGCGTCACCACCGATCCGGTGGTGCTCGGCGGGACCGCGCTGGTGCTGACGTACTCGGCGTACGTGGCCGAGGTCTTCCGGGCCGGGATCGAATCGGTGCACCCCTCGCAGCGGGCCGCGGCCCGGTCGCTGGGGCTCTCCAGCGGGCAGGCGCTGCGCTTCGTGGTGCTGCCGCAGGCCGTGCGGCGGGTGGTGCCGCCGCTGCTGAACGACCTGGTCTCGCTGCAGAAGGACACCGGTCTGGTGTCCATCGCCGGCGCGGTGGACGCGGTGTACGCCGCGCAGATCATCGCCGGCAAGGACTTCAACTTCACGCCGTACGTCGTGGCCGGGCTGGTCTTCGTCGCGCTGACGATCCCGATGACCCGCTTCACGGACTGGATCACGGCCCGGACGGACCGCCGGCGCGCCCAGGGAGGGCTGGTATGAGCACGACGGACCGCACACCGCAGCCCGCCGCGAAGGAGACCGCGGCGACCTCGGGGGACGGCCCCGTACTGCGGCTGGAATCGGTGCGCAAGACCTACGGGCGGGACACGGTCGTGCTGCGGGACGTGGACCTGGAGGTGCCCCCGCACACCGTGACCGCGCTGATCGGCGCCTCCGGGTCGGGCAAGTCGACACTGCTGCGCTGCGCGAACCTGCTGGAGGAGATCGACGACGGGGCGATCTTCCTGGACGGCACGGAGATCACCGATCCGCGGACCGACGCGGACGCGGTGCGGCGCCGGATCGGGGTGGTCTTCCAGGCGTACAACCTCTTCCCGCACATGACCGTGCTGGACAACATCACGCTGGCGCCGCGGCGGGTGCACGGGGTGCCGCGGGCCGAGGCGGAGGAGCGGGCCCGGGAGCTGCTGGACCGGCTGGGGCTCGGCGGGCGGGCCGGTGAGTATCCCGACCGGCTCAGCGGCGGCCAGCAGCAGCGGGTCGCGATCGTCCGGGCGCTGGCCGGCCGGCCCCGGCTGCTGCTGCTCGACGAGATCACCGCGGCGCTCGACCCGGAGCTGGTCGGCGAGGTCCTCGGCGTGGTCCGCGACCTCAAGGAGGAGGGCATGACCATGGTCATCGCCACCCATGAGATGGGCTTCGCGCGGGACGTCGCCGACCAGGTGTGCTTCCTGGACGGCGGGGTGGTGCTGGAGCGCGGCGCGCCCGGGCAGGTCTTCGGGGAGCCGCGACACGAGCGCACCCGGCAGTTCCTGCAGCGGATCATCCGGGCCGGGCGGCTGTAGCGCGCCCGGTGGGGACGGTCAGCCCAGCGGCTTGACCAGCACCTCGAACTCCAGGTCGGCGCGCTGCGGGATGCCGAACCGCTCGTCGCCGTACGGGAACGGGCTGAACTCGCCGGTGCGGCGGTAGCCGCGGCGCTCGTACCAGGCGATCAGTTCCGTGCGCTGCCGGATGACGGTCATCCGCATCTCGCGGGCCTCCCAGTTCTCCCGGGCGGTCCGCTCGGCCTCGGCGAGCATGGTCCGGCCCAGGCCACCGCCCTGGAGCGCGGGGCGCACCGCGAACATCCCGAAGTACGCGTGGTCACCGCGGTGTTCGAGCTGGCAGCAGGCGGTCAGCGCACCCTCCCGCTCGGCGACCAGCAGCAGCCCGGTCTCGTGCCGCACCACGGCGGCGACGCCCTCCGGGTCGGTGCGCTGACCCTCCAGCAGATCGGCCTCCGTGGTCCAGCCGGCCCGGCTCGCGTCGCCCCGGTAGGCCGACTCGATGAGGTCGACGAGGCCGGGGACATCGGCGTCGACGGCGGTACGGAAGATCAGCTCGGTGGTGGGCATGGCGGGCGGGGTCCTCTCGGGCCGGGCGGGGCGGAGCCGGGCGGCTGGCGGGTCCGAGGCTAACAAGAGGTGCGCGTGCCGCGTCAGGGCCACCGGCCGGGCGGCGTAGGGTCGCCGGCATGGTGCATGTACTGAGCAGCAGGGTGCTGTTGCGGCCGTCCGATCCGGAACGGTCGCGGGCGTTCTACGGCGAGGCGCTGGGGCTGGAGATCTACCGGGAGTTCGGCACCGGCCCCGAGCGCGGCACGGTCTACTTCCTCGGCGGCGGCTTCCTGGAGGTCTCCGGCCGCGCCACGGAGCCGGCCACGGACACCCTCCGGCTGTGGCTGCAGGTGGCGGACGCCGAGGCCGCGCACCGGAAGCTGGTGGCGCGCGGGGTGGAGGTGCTGCGGCCGCCGGTGCAGGAGCCCTGGGGACTGATCGAGATGTGGATCACCGACCCGGACGGGCACCGCATCGTGCTCACCGAGGTCCCGGCGGACCATCCGCTGCGCTACCGGCCCTGAAGGCCTCTCCCGCTCGCCTCCGCGCTCCCCGTCTGCGCCCGTGCGCTCCCGTGTGCGGCCTCCCCCGCGGGCATCCTGCAGCCGACGCGTACGGGTGGCGACGGCCGCAGGGAGGCGCTTCGTGCACGCACCACCGTTGGTCGGCTGGCTGCTGGTCCTGCTGTGCGCGGGCGCCGGGGCCTACTGCCTGGCCCGGGCCGGTGGCGTACCGCCGGCGCAGCGGGCGGCGGCCCGCGGGGAAGGGGTGATGGCGCTGGGGATGGCGGGGATGGCCGTGCCGGCGTCCGTGGTGGCGCCGCCGCCGTGGTCGCCGTGGCTGTTCACCGCGGTCTTCGGGGCGGCGGCCGGGGTGGCGCTGGTGCGCCGGCATCTGCACCACGCGGTGGGCGCGCTGGCGATGGTGTACATGGCGCTGGCCATGGTGTGGCCGGGCGGTCCCGCCGGCCGGCCGGGGGCGGGGCACGGCACGGCCGGGACGGACCACCTGGGCACGATGACGCACTCCGCGCCGGGCGGGGTCCCCTTGGTCACGGCGCTGCTGCTCGCCTACTACACGGTCTATGTGATCGGCGCGGGGGTCCGGCTGGTGCCCGCGGCGGGTGCGGCGGCGGACGGGCCGGCGGTGGCCGGGGCGCCCGTGGTGGCGGGCGGGGCCGGGACGGCGGACGTGCTGCGTGCCTGCCGGGTGGCGATGGGGATCGGCATGCTGGCGATGCTGCTCATGATGTGAGCCGGGCGGCGCGCCCCCGGCCGGTACGGCCGCCTCCCGTGTCACACCTCGCGCCGGGGTGGCGTACGTCACTTCCGATGCGTGCCTGTACCAACGAGTAGTCGTGCGCTCATAGGCTGACGCCATGATGGTCCCTCTCGCGCTGATGATTCTCGGCGCGCTGGCCGCGGCGACGGCGCCGCGGCTGATGGCCCGTTCGGACTGGCCCGACCGCGAACCGGTGCTCGCCCTGTGGGTGTGGCAGTGCGTGGTGGCCGGTGTCCTGCTGTGCTGCGTCCTCGCGATGTCGCTGAGCGCGGCCGCCGCCTGGGAGTCCGTCCGCAGCCCGGTGTTCGGCCCGGCGCCCCGGGTGGTCGTCGAGGCCTACGCCCTGCAGGCCCACGGGCCTTGGGCCGGGGTGCTGGCCCTGCTGCTCGCGGGCGGCGGTGCCTGGACGGGCCTGGCGCTGACCCGGGAGGTGCGCGACGCACGGGCCCGCCGGCGCCGGAGCCGGGACGAGCTGCGGCTGCGCGCCCCGCTGCTGCCCGGTGAGGAGCCGGCCGGGGAGCGGCTGGTCGTCCTGGAGGGCGACCGTCCGGAGGCGTGGTGGCTGCATCACTCCTCACCCCAACTGGTCCTCACCACCTCGGCGTTGCGGCGCCTGAAGGGCCGTCAGCTCGATGCGCTGATCGCCCATGAGCAGGGCCATGTGCGGGCCCGGCACGATCTGCTGCTGCACTGCGCCTCGGCGCTGGCGGCCGGCTTCCCGCAGATCCCGGTGTTCGCGGCGTTCCGCGACCAGGTGCACCGGCTGGTCGAACTGGCCGCCGACGACGTGGCCTCGCGCCGCTTCGGCCGGCTGACGATCGCCCTGGCCCTGGTCGAACTCAACGAGGACCGCGGGGTGTTCGGGCCCTGCCCGACCCAGCTCGCCCAGGTCCCGCAGCGGGTGGACCGGCTGCTCGCGCCCGCCCCGCGCTTCACCCCGGGCCGCCGGCTGCGGATGACGGCCTGCGCCGTCCTGGTCCCGGCGGTACCGCTGCTGGTCACGTTCATCCCGGGGCTGAGCGCGCTGACCTGAGGGGCGGGAGCCCGGGCGGAGGGCCGGTCCTGCGGGCGCGCGTCTCACCTTCGCGCCCGCCCGTGGCCCCGCGCGGCGTTCCGGGCCAGGATGGGGCCATGACCACGATCAAGGGTGTGCTCTTCGACTTCTCCGGGACGCTGCTGCGGATCGAGCCCGCCGATGCCTGGCTGCGTGCCGCGCTGCGGGCCACCGGGGTCGCCATGGACGAGGCGGAGCTGGCCCGCCGGGCGGCCGAGCTGGAGCGGGCGGGGGCGCTGCCCGGCGGCTCCTCCCCCGTCGCGCTGCCCGACGGGCTGGCCAGGCTGTGGGAGATCCGGGACCGGGACGCCGCCCGTCACCGCGCGCTGTACACCGGACTGGCCCGCCAAGTCCCGCTCCCGGCCGAGGAGTTGTACGACGCGCTCTACGAACGGCACATGACGGCGGCGGCCTGGCAGCCCTACCCCGACGCCGCCGAGGTGCTGGCGGAGCTGCGCCGGCGCGGTGTCCCAACCGGCGTGCTGAGCAACATCGGCTGGGACCTGCGGCCGGTGTTGCGCGCGCACGGCCTGGCCCGTTATCTGGACAGCTGTGTGCTGTCGTTCGAGCACGGTCTGCAGAAGCCGGATCCGCGGCTGTTCGCGGTCGCCTGCGGGGAGCTGGGGCTGGACCCGTCGACCGTGCTGATGGTGGGCGACGACCGTACGGCGGACGGCGGGGCGGCCGCGCTGGGCTGCGCCTACCTGCCGGTGGACCATCTGCCGGTGGAGCGCCGCCCGGAGGGCCTGCGGCCGGTGCTGGACCTGGTGGGGTGAGCGGCGCCCGGCCCGGGCCGGGTCAGCCGGCGGTGCGCGGGGCCAGCCACTGCTGGAGTTCGAGGAGGTTGCCCTCGGGGTCCCTGAGGTGGGCCACCCGCATCCGGTCGGTCATCGGGGCCGGTCCGTGGTCCAGGACCGCGCCGCGCCCGGTGAGCTGCGCGCAGTACCCGTCGAGGTCGTCGACGCACAGGGCGATGACGGAGCGGTGCCCGGCCGGGGGTACCGCGAGGTCGGCGAGGACCCGGGCGAGCTGGGCGCGGTCCTGGAGGGCGATGCCCGCGGAGCCCTGGTCGCACGTGAACTTGGCGTACGGGCCGTCCTCCGCCTCGAACTGCGGGGTGAGGCCCAGCACGTCCCGGTAGAAGCGGTAGCAGCCGCGGAAGTCCGTGACGAGCAGGCGGATCTGGGCGAGTTCCATCCGTGCGTTCCCCCGTGAGAAGTGATGACCGGGTCGCCCTGACCGGTGTGCGCGGTCAGGCAGGGCGAGGGCGACGGGGTGACGCTACCTCGCCGGGGGCCGCCGTGCCGCCGGGTCACGGCCCCTGGCCACGGCTGGTTCCCGGGGCGTGGTCGGCGGCCCATTTCCGGAGCGTGGCGAAGTCGTCGGGGAGGAGCCCGTCGGCCGGATCGACGCGGTGCGGGAGGGCGGGGCCCGGGTGGTGGCGGGCGATCCAGGTGAGGTCGGGCGGGCCGATCTCGTCGTCCACCCAGGCGAACGGGCGGCCGGCGGCGGCCTCGACGAGGGTGGGGGTCCCCCCTGCTCCTTGAGAGCTTGGGGGAGGGTTCCAGTGGACGCCGTCCGGGTCGCGCCGGTGCATCTCCGGCCAGTCCAGCGCGGGGAGTTCGGGCAGGCCCAGGACGGGCGCGATCCAGGTGCTGGCCTCGGTCCGCCACGTCGTCGCCCGGACGAGCCGGAAGCCCAGCCCCATCAGCAGCGGGCCGTGGTCGGGATTGAGCCACACCCGCAGGGCGGGGCGCGGCGGCTCCCAGCCGGTGGGCCGCATCCGCAGGGTGGTGTAGCCCCGGGGCCGCCGGTGCGGTGGGGCCAGCCAGGGGTTGAGCGGGCCGTCGACATCGAGGAAGAGGAGGGGCAGGGTGGCGTCCACGGGGTGATGATGCCGCGGACGGCGCCGGACCAATCCGTTCCGGTACGGCGCCGCCCCGGCCGGGCAGGATGCCGGCCGGGGCGGTACGGGGCCGTGGGGCCCGCAGCGGCCGGGTCAGCCGAGCGAGGCGATGGCCTGGTTGAAGGTCTGCGACGGGCGCATGACCGCCGCGGCCTTCGCCGGGTCGGGCTGGTAGTAGCCGCCGATGTCGGCCGGCGAGCCCTGCACCGCGATCAGCTCGTCGACGATGGTCTTCTCCTGCTCGGCGAGGGTCGCCGCCAGGCCCTTGAACGCCTCGGCGAGCTGGGCGTCCTCGGTCTGCTTGGCCAGCTCCTGGGCCCAGTAGAGCGCCAGGTAGAAGTGGCTGCCGCGGTTGTCGATACCGCCGAGGCGGCGGCTGGGCGACTTGTTCTCGGCGAGGAAGGAGCCGGTCGCCCGGTCGAGGGTGTCGGCGAGCACCTGGGCGCGCGCGTTGCCCGTCTTCTGGGCGAGGTGCTCGAAGCTGACCGCGAGCGCGAGGAACTCGCCCAGGCTGTCCCAGCGCAGGTAGTTCTCCTTGACCAGCTGCTGGACGTGCTTGGGCGCGGAGCCGCCGGCGCCGGTCTCGAACAGGCCGCCGCCGTTCATCAGCGGGACGACCGAGAGCATCTTGGCGCTGGTGCCCAGCTCCAGGATCGGGAACAGGTCGGTCAGGTAGTCACGCAGGACGTTGCCGGTGACCGAGATGGTGTTCTCACCGCGGCGGATGCGGTCGAGCGAGAACTTGATCGCGTGGACCGGCGCCATGATCTCGATCTGCAGGCCCTCGGTGTCGTGCTCGGTGAGGTACTGCTTGACCTTCTGGATCAGCTGGGCGTCGTGGGCGCGCTCGGCGTCGAGCCAGAAGACGGCCGGGTCGCCGGTCGCGCGGGCGCGGCTGACGGCGAGCTTGACCCAGTCGCGGATCGGGTCGTCCTTGGTCTGGCACATCCGGAAGATGTCGCCGGCGCTGACGACCTGCTCCAGGACGGCGTTGCCGGCCGCGTCGAGGACCCGCACGGTGCCCGTGGTGGGGATCTCGAAGGTCTTGTCGTGGCTGCCGTACTCCTCGGCCTTCTGCGCCATCAGGCCGACGTTGGGCACCGAGCCCATGGTCGACGGGTCGAAGGCGCCGTGCGCGCGGCAGTCGTCGATGACGACCTGGTAGATGCCGGCGTAGCTGCTGTCCGGGAGGACCGCGAGGGTGTCGTGCTCCTGGCCGTCCGGGCCCCACATGTGGCCGGAGGTGCGGATCATGGCCGGCATGGAGGCGTCGACGATGACGTCGCTGGGGACGTGCAGGTTGGTGATGCCGCGGTCGGAGTCGACCATGGCGAGCTCCGGGCCCTCGGCGAGCTCCGCGTCGAAGGACGCCTTGATCTCGGGGCCCTCGGGCAGCGACTCCAGGCCCTTGTAGATGCCGCCGAGGCCGTCGTTCGGGGTGAGGCCGGCGGTGGCGAGGACCTCACCGTACTTGGCGAAGGTCTTCGGGAAGAAGGCGCGGACCACGTGGCCGAAGACGATCGGGTCGGAGACCTTCATCATCGTGGCCTTGAGGTGCACGGAGAACAGCACGCCGTCGGCCTTGGCACGGGCGACCTGGGCGGTGAGGAACTCGCGCAGCGCGGCGACCCGCATGACGGAGGCGTCGACGACCTCGCCGGCGAGGACCGGTACCGACTCGCGCAGGACGGTGGTGGAGCCGTCGTCGCCGGAGAGCTCGATCCGCAGCGAACCGGCCTCGCCGACCACCGCGGACTTCTCGGTGGAACGGAAGTCGTCGTTGGTCATGTGGGCGACATTGGTCTTCGAGCCCGCCGTCCACTCACCCATGCGGTGCGGGTTGGCCTTGGCGTAGTTCTTCACCGAGGCGGGGGCGCGGCGGTCGGAGTTGCCCTCGCGCAGGACCGGGTTGACGGCGCTGCCCTTGACCTTGTCGTAGCGGGCGCGGATGTCGCGCTCCTCGTCGGTCTTCGGGTCGTCCGGGTAGTCCGGGAGCGCGTAGCCCTGGTCCTGCAGCTCGGCGATCGCGGCCTTCAGCTGCGGGATCGAGGCCGAGATGTTGGGCAGCTTGATGATGTTGGCCTCGGGCGTCTTGGCCAGCCGGCCGAGCTCGGCGAGGGCGTCCTCGATGCGCTGGCCCTCCTGGAGACGCTCGGGGAAGCTCGCGATGATGCGACCGGCCAGGGAGATGTCACGGGTCTCCACGTTGACGCCGGCCTGCGACGCGTAGGCCTGGATCACAGGCAGGAAGGAATACGTCGCGAGGGCGGGGGCCTCGTCAGTGTGGGTGTAAATGATGGTCGAGTCAGTCACCGGGTGCTCCGCTCCACGTCTGCAACATTGCTCGACATCAAGATATCTCGTGACGGCCTTCCCCTCGACAGGACCCTTCCACTGCGTTTGGCTTTCCTCCCACGTAGCTGGCTGTCCCGCCGTCGGGGTTGCTCGCCGTGGCGCTTTGCGGCGCCGCGTACGTAGCTGGCTGTCCCGCCGCGGGGCTTGGTCGCCGTTGCGCGCTTTGCGGCGCCCCGCACGTACCTGGCTGTCCCGCCGTCGGGCTTGGTCGCCGTTGCGCCTGCGGCGGGCTGGGTGGGTGGTAGGTGCGGTGCCGGCCCTCCAGACTTCGTCCTCCGGTCCAGCCCCTCCCGTGAGGGGGAAGGGTGAGCTGAGTGGGGGCGGGCGTCGTCTCAGAAATACCCCACGTCGTGGGCAGCGGGAATACCTCCCCCGCCCGTTGGGTTGAGGCCCTGCAAGGGGCGCTCGTAACCCTTACGGGTTCTGTTCGACCGTCCCCTACGGGTCCCAACGACCCCTTGCAACCCCAACGTCCACCCCCACCCACCGCATTCCTATCCCCAACGGGAGGGGACGGGCCGGAGGGGCCGGTTGTGTGGACGTAAAGCGTCAGCAGTCCACACAACCGGCCCCGGAGGCCCGTCACCGCACCCGACACCCACCCAGCCCGCCGCAGGCGCAACGGCGAGACGCCCCGCGGCGGGACGGCCGAGTACGTTCGGGGGCGCCGCAAAGCGCAACGGCGAGGCGACCCGCGGCGGGACAGACAGGTACGTGGGATGCGCCGCAAAGCGCAACCGTTGACAGTCGCCCCTACTCGCCGGTTACCTTGCCCGGTGCCCACACTGCGCTTCGTACGGGTGGACGGCGAGACCGGTCTGGCGGACTGGCAGCACGTCCACAACGTGATCATCCCCACCCATCAGCTGTCCCTCGACGACGTACGGGAGCGTTCCGGGCGCCACCACCTGGACGTCGCGTATCTCGGTGACGTCCTCATCGGCTGCAGCACCGTCCGGCTGCCGGTGGACGGCACGGCCACGGTGATCGCCCGGGTGCTGGCCGCCCACCGCGGGCAGGGGTACGGCGGGGAGCTGTACGCGCGGGGGCTGGAGCGGGCCCGCGCGCTGGGTGCCGGAACGATCGAGACCGTGGTCCTGTCCTCGAACGAGGACGGCCTGCGGTTCGCGCTGAAGCAGGGCTTCGAGGAAGTGGAGCGCTACCTCCTGCCGGGCGACACCATCCCCTGGATCGACCTGCGGCTCGCCTGACGCCCGCGCCCGCGAACTCCGCCCCGCGGTTCCCTCAGAAGTAGGACTGCAGGGTTCCCCGGCGCCGGACGTCCACGGTGGCGCAGTGGAAGGATCCGCCGAAGCTGTTGAAATTGCGGAAATTGCAGGGAATGGGGGTGAAACCGAACTTCTTCATCGTCGCGATCATCGGCTCGTCCTGGCGCTCGACGATGACCCGCTGTTCGTCCAGCATGAGGATGTTCATGTTGATCCATTTGCTGGTCATGTAGAGCGGATGGGAATCCGGGATGACCGGTTCGGGCGCGGCCATCACGTCCCAGCCCTTGAAAAGATCCGGCACTTCCGGCACCCGTTCGGGGTGGATCAGCAGCTTGCCCGGCGCCATCGGAACGAGCGTGGCGTCGATGTGCATCGGGTGCGAGTCCTTGAACTCGAAGACATGGATGCGGTATTCGTCGCCGAGGTGGCGGCGCAGCCACTCGATTCCGAAGTCATTGGTGACATTGCTCTTCTGCGCGATGATGTCGCGTCCGCAGCGGGTGAAGTCGGCCGCGTCGAAGGTCGGCTCGAACTCCGTCACCACCAGCCGCTGCGGGCCGTCCTCGCCCGGATCGCTCCATTCCTGGTCGAATTGGGCGTCGGTCAGCTCGGGCTTGGGTCCGGCGGTCCATTTCGCGCCGCCGTGGAAGTACTCCTTGAGCAGCGGGCGGTAGGCGAGGTTCTCGTAGTAGCGGGAGCGCCAGGCCATCGGGCATTCGATGATGTCGTCACCGACGACGAGAATCGCGTCCCTGGGCATCGCCGCGTACATCCCGGTGCTGGTCCAGTCGAGCGTGGTGTAGGGCGTGCGCTGCGGTATGGGCTCCGGCCGGCGTACCGTCACCCCCTCGCCCTCCAGTATCCGGACGAATTCCTCCAGTTCGGCGCGGGCCGCGGCGACCTGTTCGGGCGGGAACGGCTTTCCGGCATTCCGCCGGAAGGTCTCGTGCTGGTCGCCGGGGAGCACCGGCGGTAAGGCCATGTGCCAGGTCGGGAAACTGGCGTCGTCGACGATGCCGACGATCACTTCCTCCAGCGGGTCCCACTCCGTGTAGGAACACACCGGGCTCGTGGGCCGGTCCGCGGAATCGGCGGACGGGTAGGTCCGCACGGGTGGGTCGTTCTGGGCTGTCACGCACTCGCTCCTCGATCTCATGGCGCACGGCAGCCAGGAACCTGACTGCCGTGATGAAGATCGATTGAACGCGGCGACCGACGACCGGGGCAAGGGTCGTTCACATCTTGGCCAAAATTCCTGCCTTGCCACTTACTACGTGCTCTGCTATTCAACGGGGAACGGAAAAGGGCACAACGAACGTCCGAGGAACGGGAGTTGGCCGCGCCCTTACCCTTTCGGCACGTTTCCGTCAGACGACTCCGACCGCGCGCAGCGCCCTGCGCTGTACGGCACTGGGCCGGGCCGGGAAGTACAGGTAACAAACCCCGCCACTCCCGCTGACGACCTTGCCGTCGGCGTTCTTGCGCTTGGTTCTGAGCCAGATGTTCTCGAACTGCCGGCGGCGGTAGATGTGGCGGACGGCCTGGTCGTCCGGGGAGTTCGGGTCGTTGGCGATGACGTCGCCGTCCTTGGTGAAGCCGATGACGGTCATCAGGTGGCCGGCGGTGCCGTAGCCCGCGCCGTCGAGTTCGGTCTTCAGGAAGGACTGGGAGGTGATGAGCGGGAGGCCGGCGTGGATCAGGCGTTCGGCGTCGTTGAGGGAGGTCAGGCGGGTGACGACGGCCTGGAGGTCGCGGTAGGTGGCGGCGTAGGCGGCGTTGAAGGGCCAGTTGCCGCAGCCGTCGTACTGGTAGTCGAAGGTGTAGCGGGCCGCGTGGCAGACCTGGGGGTCGGCGTAGTCGGGGTTGACCCAGGACAGCTGCTGCTGGGTGGGCCGGCGGCCCCAGTACTCGATGATCATCTGGGACGAGGTGGGGCTGCACCATGCCTCGCCGCCGTTGTCGTACTCCGGGTACTGGCCCTTGTGGATCTCCTGCGAGTACCGGGGGACGACCAGTTCGCGGCCGGTCAGGGCGGGTGTGGACGCCGGTACCTCGAAGCGGTCGGGGAGGTCCGAGCCCATGGCGCCGAGCCGCCAGATCGTGGGCGTGAGTGCGGTGCCGGGCCTGCGGTGGAGGGTGGCGCGGAGCCGGTACGAGGTGAGCCGGAGGCCGCCGGCGGGGTTGTCGACGGCGAAGGTGTCGGTGGAGATGCTGCTCTTGCCGTCCTTCTGGCCGTCGACGGAGGTCCGCCGGATGTCCGCGTCGCCGTCGCCGGCCGTCCAGCGGCCCATGACGTACCAGGGCGTTGCGGTGCCGTCGCTGTAGGTGCCCCGCAGTTCGACGGTGATCCAGGTGCCGGGCGGGGTGTGCGCGTTCCAGGAGGCGACGACCTCGGTGGCGGGGACCTCAAGGGCGTGCACCGGGGAGGTCCAGGTGGCGTACTCCCAGGCGGCGGTCCGGCCGGTGTGCGGGTCCTTGTAGTCGGCGGTGCCGGCCGGGCGGGCGAGGCGGATGCCGGGGCGGGGGCCGTGGGCAACGGCGGTGCCGTCGGCGTGGCCCCGGCCCCAGTCGGACGGGGTGGTCCAGGCGTGATAGTCCACGGGGCTCTTCGGTCGGCGCGCGGTGGTGTCGGCGGTGGCGTCCGGGGCCGCCTGCCCTGCGGTACCCGCGGCCGCGGCGGTCCTGCGGGGTTCGTCGGCGGCGTGCGCCAGGGCCAAGGGGGTGGCGGCGCCGGCCGCGGCGGCGAGCGCGGCGGCCAGGACGGTGCGCCGGGGCGCGGACTTGGTCATGTGGAGGTCCCCCAGTCGGATGCGTGCGATCGGATGGGCGGGGCGGGCCGGGGCGGCGGACGGGCAACGGCGTCTCCCCTGCTCGGCGCGAGGGAGAGCTCGGGGAGGATCGGCAGTGGCTCAACTATTGCCGTTCCGGACCTGCTTCGGAAGGCGCTGCGGCGCGCGTCGCCCGGGAAATATTGGTCCACACCAGTGGCGAGCGGGAGGGCGCCGGCCGCGGCGTACGCTGGCGCGATGGTTCACGATCTGGCCCCGCTCGCCGCCCGGCTGCGTACGTTGCCGCCCTCCTGCGGACCGGTGCGGCTGATCGCGGTGGACGGCCACGCGGGCTCGGGGAAGACCACCTTCGCCGAGCGGCTCGCCGGGGCACTGGGCGGTGCGCCGGTGGTGCACACCGACGACCTGGCCACCCATGAGGAGTTGTTCGCCTGGGACGAGCGGTTCCGCACCCAGGTGGTGGAGCCGCTGTCGCGGGGCGGGACGGCGCGGTACGGGATCTACGACTGGGTGCGCGGGGAGTTCATCGAGGAGCGTGCGCTGGCCCCCGCGCCGGTGGTCCTGGTCGAGGGCGTCGGCACCGGCCGGCGGACGCTGCGGCCGTATCTGAGCGCTCTGCTGTGGATGGAACTGACGCGCGAACATTCCTGGGAAAGGGGGCAACTCCGGGACGGGCCGAGCCTCTCGGCGTTCTGGAGTGGCTGGATTCCGGCGGAGCGCGCGCACTTCGCGGCGGACCCTTCGCGCCCCTACGCCGATTTTCTGGTGCACCAGGGGAAGTTGGGGTACGAGGTACGGATGGGGCCGGGATCGGCGTGGTGATCGGCCCCGCAGTTCACTCTGCGTAGCGGACGGCGCCCGGTGGGGGGCGCACCGACGACAGGGTCTTGCCGAGTGCCCCAACTCGGCTTGACCTGGGGGGCGTACAGGACTTACGTTCTCAATGTGCGGTTCAACGGACCGCCCGCAGATGCGAAGCCCCCGGTTGTTCCCCCGTGATCGGGGGCTTCGTTCTGCGTAAAACCACCTCGCGCCGCCGGCGTGCGCCGCCTTCACCCTCACCCTGGGTCACCGCATTCTTCGCGCCGCCGCGCCGTACCACTCGTCCGCTCCTGCCCCGTACCGCCCTCTACGGCCCGCGCCGTTCCCGCAGGTACCATGCGGGTCTGTGCCACCGCAGGCCACACACCGGAAATCCGCCGCGGCGAGGGTCAACTCCCGTATGCCGTACGCCGGTTCGGACGGCTTCCAGCGGCGGGCACCGGCCCGGCGGCACACACGGGGGACGCTTTGTGGGGGGACGGATGGATTTCGGAACTCAGGGTTCGCCCGCCCCGGCCGAGCTCGCCTGGCTGCGCGCGGTCGACGCCTACACCGTGGGCGCCTATCCGCAGGCGGAGGAGGAGTTCCGGGCCGCGGTACGGCTCGATCCGTCGATGGCCGACGCCTGGCTCGGACTGCACGCGCTGCGCGCCGACACCTCCATCGCCCTGCTGCGGATGCACCGCCACCGCGACCGCTTCGGCGAGATGCGCACCCGGCACCGACGCACCCTCAACTCCTGGTACTGGCTGGGCTGGTGGGTGCAGCCGGTGCTGGAGACCGGCCGCGACCTGCTGCTGGCGCACGCCTCGCACTGGCTCGACGGCCGGCACGTCGCCGAGCTCGACCAGGCGCTGGCCGGCTGCCCGCCGGTCGACACCGACCCGCAGGTGCGCTTCCTGCACGCCTGC
The DNA here is from genome assembly GCF_043202395.1 of Streptomyces sp. NPDC048197. Taxonomy (NCBI): domain Bacteria; kingdom Bacillati; phylum Actinomycetota; class Actinomycetes; order Kitasatosporales; family Streptomycetaceae; genus Streptomyces; species Streptomyces sp. NPDC048197. Next base: position 120,859 of record NZ_JBIDAJ010000006.1, on the reverse strand, counting down.
CGCGCCTATCTCGTCAAGGACTGGGACCAGCTCGTCCGGCACACCGACCCGCTGCTGGGCGATGCGGTGCTGGGCATCGAGGCCGGGCTGTTCGGCGGGATGGCGCGGGTGCGGCTGGAGATGTACGGGCAGGCCGAGCCGCTGCTGTCGGCCGCGCTGATGCGGTGCCGCAGCGAGCAGCCACAGCGCAAGGAGCTGCGCTACTGGCTCGCCCGCGCCCACGAGGGCACCGGACGCAGCGCCGCGGCGCTCCCCCTCTACCGCGCGGTGCACCGGGTGGACCCGGCGTTCATGGACACCGCGGCCCGGCTCGCCGCGATCGCCGAGGTGGACGGGCTGGACGAGGGCGCGGGCCTGGCGGCGGTCTCCGCGTCCGGGCTCGGCCAGGAGGCCGGCGGCGACCTGGACCCGCTGGCGCCGCTCGATCCCGTCGACGGGCGGGAGCTGCTGGCGACCGGTGAGGCGGGCGGGCCGGACGGTGATCCGCTCGGCGCCGCCGCGGCCGGCGGCGAGCCGGCCGCCGCCCGGGCCAAGGCCGCGGTGCCGGGACCGCGCGGCACCGAGCGGCTGCCCGCCGGGCCGGCCGATCCGGTGCTGCTGGAGAAGGCGCTGGCGGAGCTGGAGCGGATGGTCGGCATGGAGCCGGTCAAGCGGCAGGTGCGGGCGCTGTCGGCCCAGCTGCGGATGGCCCGGCTGCGGGCGGGCCAGGGCCTGCCGGTCCAGCCGCCGAAACGGCACTTCGTCTTCTCCGGGCCCTCGGGCACCGGCAAGACCACCGTCGCCCGGATACTCGGGCGGGTCTTCTACGCGCTGGGGCTGCTCGGCGGCGACCACCTCGTGGAGGCCCAACGCGCCGACCTGGTGGGCGAGTTCCTCGGGCAGACCGCCGTCAAGGCCAACGAGCTGATCGACTCCGCGCTGGGCGGGGTGCTCTTCGTCGACGAGGCGTACAGCCTGTCCAACTCCGGCTACAGCAAGGGCGACGCCTACGGTGACGAGGCGCTGCAGGTGCTGCTCAAGCGCGCCGAGGACAACCGGGACCGGCTGGTGGTCATCCTCGCCGGCTACCCCGAGGGCATGGACCGGCTGCTGGCCGCCAACCCGGGGCTGTCCTCGCGGTTCACCACCCGGGTCGACTTCCCCAGTTACCGGCCGCTGGAGCTGACCGCCATCGGGGAGGTCCTGGCCGCGGAGAACGGCGACCGCTGGGACGCGGAGGCCCGCGACGAGCTGTGCAGCATCAGCGGCCACGTCGTCGACCAGGGCTGGGTCGACGAGCTCGGCAACGGCCGCTTCCTGCGCACCCTCTACGAGAAGAGCTGCGCCTACCGCGACCTGCGGCTGTCCACCTGGCAGGGCACCCCCACCCGCGACGACCTCGCCACCCTGCGGCTGCCGGATCTGATGCAGGCGTACGGCGAGGTGCTGTCGGGGCGGGGGCCGGAGTCACCGGGATTCTGACGCGGCCGGGGTGTCCTTCCTAGCGCGCCATCGCCCGGTCCTCCGCGGGCAGCGACGTCTCGTCGCGGGGTTCCGCGAGCCGGTCGCCCGGGGTGCGGGAGGCCGGGGTCCGGCGGTGGGCCGGGTCGCGGACCTCGCCGACCAGCATCTCCAGCACGTCCTCCAGCGCGACCAGGCCGAGCACCCGGCCGCTGGGGTCGGCGACCGCCGCCAGGTGGGAGGCGGCCCGCCGCATCGCCGTCAGGGCGTCGTCCAGGGGCAGCTCGGCGCGCAGCGTGGTCATCGCGTGCCAGATCCGCTGGGGCACCGCACGGTCCCGTTCCTCCAGGTCGAGGACGTCCTTGACGTGCAGATAGCCCATGTAGGCGCCACCGGGGGCGCAGACCGGGAAGCGCGAGTAGCCGGTGCGTACGGTCAGCTCCTCGACCTGGCGGGGCGTCACCGTCGGCTCGACGGTGATCAGCGCCGCCGGGTCCAGCAGGACGTCGGTGACGGGGCGGCTGCCCAGCTCCAGGGCGTCGGAGAGGCGCTCCTGCTCGGCCGGTTCGAGCAGACCGGCCTGGCCGGAGTCCTCGACCAGATGGGTCAGCTGCTCGCTGGTGAAGGCCGCCTCGACCTCGTCCTTCGGCTCGACCCGGAAGAGCCGCAGCACCCCGTGGGCGCAGGCGCCGAGCAGGGCGGTCACCGGACGGCACAGCCGGGCGAAGGCCACCAGGCCGGGGCTGAACCACAGGGCGGTCTTCTCGGGCGCCGCCATCGCGAGGTTCTTCGGGACCATCTCGCCGATGACCAGGTGCAGGAAGACCACCAGCGCCAGGGCGATGACGTAGCCGAGCGGATGGATCAGGGCGGCGGGCATCCGGACCGCCTCGAACAGGGGTTCCAGGAGGCGGGCGACGGTCGGTTCGGCGACCGCGCCGAGCGTCAGGGAGCAGACGGTGATGCCGAACTGTGCGGCGGCCATCATCTGCGGGAGGTTCTCCAGACCGTGCAGCACCCGGCGGGCCTGTTTGGAGCCCCCGGTCGCCAGCGGTTCGATCTGGGAGCGGCGGACCGAGACCAGGGCGAACTCGGCGCCGACGAAGAAGCCGTTGGCGAGCACGAGCAGCACCGCGAGCAGCAGCTGGGCCAGGGTCATCGGGCCACCTCCGCACCGGCCGCGACGGGCTCACGGGTGGCCGGAGCGGCGGCCGCGGTCCGGACGATCCTTATCCGCTCGGCGCGGTGGTGTGCGACCAGCCGCACCCGCAGCCGCCAGCCGTCGAGTTCGGCGGTGTCGCCGGGGGCGGGAATCCGCCCGAGTATGTGGGCCACCAGTCCCGCCACCGTTTCGTACGGCCCCTCGGGGGCGTCCAGGCCGATCCGGCGCAGGGTGTCCACCCGGCAGCCGCCGTCGGCGTCCCAGGCGGGGCGGCCCTCCTCGGGCGGCGCCTGCCCGAGTTCGGGCAGGTCCACCCGGTCGTGCTCGTCGCGGACCTCGCCGACCAGTTCCTCGATGATGTCCTCGAGGGTGACCACGCCGGCCGTGCCGCCGTACTCGTCGACGACCACGGCTATCGGCTGTTCGCTGCGCAGTCGCTCCAGCAGCGGCTGCACCGGCAGCGTCTCGGGCACCAGCAGCGGCGGCACCGCGATCCGGACCGCCGGGGTGCGCAGCCGCTCGTCGGCCGGGACGGCCAGTGCGTCCTTGAGGTGGACCATGCCGACGACCTCGTCGAGCCGGGTGCGGTAGACGGGGAAGCGGGACAGGCCGGTGGCGCGGGTGAGGTTCACCACGTCCTCGGCGGTCGCGGACGCCTGCAGGGCGCTGACCCGGACCCGCGGGGTCATCACGTTCTCCGCGGTCAGGTCGGCCAGCGACAGGGTGCGGACGAAGAGGTCCGCGGTGTCCTGCTCGATGGCGCCGGCCCGGGCGGAGTGCCGGGCCAGCGAGACCAGTTCGCCGGGGGTGCGGGCGGAGGCCAGCTCGTCGGTCGGCTCCACGCCCAGGGCGCGCACGAGCCGGTTGGCGACGGTGTTCAGCAGGGTGATCACCGGGCGGAAGAAGCGGGAGAAGTGCCGCTGCGGGCCGGCCACGACGCGGGCGACGTGCAGCGGCTTGGAGACCGCCCAGTTCTTGGGCACCAGCTCACCGATGACCATCTGGACGGCGGAGGCCAGCAGCATGCCGAGGACGACGGCGATGCCGGGGACCGCGCCCTTGGGCAGCCCGGTGGCGAGCAGCGGGCCGGACAGGACGTCGGCCAGCGCGGGCTCGGCGAGCATACCGACCACCAAGGAGGTGATGGTGATGCCCAGTTGGGTGCCGGAGAGCTGGAAGGAGAGTTCGCGCAGTGCGGAGACGACGGTACCGGCGCGGCGGTCGCCGTCGGCCGCGGCGCGTTCGGCGTCCGCCTTCTCGACGGTGACGAGGCCGAACTCGGCGGCGACGAAGAATCCGTTGGCGAGGATCAGGACGAGGGCCGCCGCGAGCAGCAGCAGGGGGCCGGTCATGCCGCCGCCCCCTTGGTATGCGGAGGGGCGGCGCAGGTACTACAGGACGATCCGTCCATTGCCGGAGGGAGTCACTCCTCGGGTCGGGTTGGGCCCACGAAGGGGCGGGGCGCGGGGTGCGTCCCGGAGAACAGAGTAAACAGCGGGGCCCGTGTTAGGGCAGGCTCATCCGGCCGTGTGGTCGAGCGCACCGTGCTTCTCGGTGAGGTCACGCAGCGCACGAGCGTCCCGAATGGCCTGATTTCGGGCGATACCGGGCTGGATGCCCATGGCGGGCAGGCTGGTGCCGTCGGCCAGGTCGAGATGGACCCAGGGATCACCCTGCCGGAGGTTGACCCGGACGATCTGGGCCCAGGCCAGCTCGCGCCGGGTGGTGAGGTTGACGACCGTGACGCCCTCCTGCCGCGCGACCACCTTGGGGCGGCCGAGCAGCAGGAGGACGGCGCCCACCAGCAGTCCGGTGACGACGAAGCTGATCCGCTCGCCGCCGGTCAGCTTCGGCAGCGCCAGCGCGATCGCCGTGAGGGCGGCGAGCTGGGCGATGCCGACCGTGTACAGCACGACCCGGGTGCGGGTCGGCCGGAACGTCACAGGGAGGCCGGGGAGCGGGGCGGGGGGTGCCGCGGACACGTCGTGAAGTCTTTTCGTCGGTGGGCTGGGGCGGTACGGGCCGGTCAGAGCCGGCAGGCGTGGATGCCGGTGGTCAGGATCGCCCGGGCGCCGAGGTCGTAGAGCTCGTCCATGATGCGCTGGGCCTCCTTGGACGGGACCATGGAGCGGACCGCGACCCAGCCCTCGTGGTGCAGCGGGGAGACGGTCGGCGACTCCAGACCGGGGGTCAGGGCGACGGCCTTCTCGACGTGCTCGACCCGGATGTCGTAATCCATCATCACGTACCGGCGGGCCACCAGGACGCCCTGCATGCGGCGGAGGAACTGGCGCACCTTCGGGTCGTCGTCCGGGGCTCCGGTGCCGCGGATGACCACGGCCTCGGACTTCAGGATCGGCTCGCCGATGATCTCCAGTCCGGCGTTGCGCAGGGTGGTGCCGGTCTCCACCACGTCCGCGATGATCTCCGCCACACCGAGCTGGATGGCGGTCTCCACCGCGCCGTCCAGACGGACCACGGAGGCGTCCACGCCGTTCTCGGCGAGGTGCTGCTTGACCAGTCCGGCGAAGGAGGTCGCGACCGTCATGCCGCCGAACTCGCTGACGTCCTTGGCGGTGCCGGGACGGGTGGCGTAGCGGAAGGTCGAGCCGGCGAAGCCGAGCTGGAGGATCTCCTCGGCCGGCGAGCCGGAGTCCAGCAGCAGGTCACGGCCGGTGATGCCGATGTCGAGCTTGCCGGAGCCGACGTACACCGCGATGTCGCGGGGGCGCAGGAAGAAGAACTCGACCTCGTTCTCGGCGTCGACCAGGACCAGTTCCCTGCGGTCCTTGCGCTGGCGGTAGCCGGCCTCATGCAGCATCGCCGACGCAGGCTCGGACAGTGAACCCTTGTTGGGGACAGCGATGCGCAGCATGAGAGCGATTTCCTTTGCAGCTAAAGGGAGTTGGGCCGGGTGCCTGGGGTGGTTCAGAGGTGGGCGTAGACGTCGTCGAGGGAGATGCCCTTGGCGACCATCATGACCTGGAGGTGGTAGAGGAGCTGGGAGATCTCCTCGGCGGCGGCCTCGTGGGATTCGTACTCGGCGGCCATCCAGACCTCGGCGGCCTCCTCGACGACCTTCTTGCCGATCGTGTGGACACCGGCCTGCACCAGCTCGGCGGTACGGGAGGTGGCGGGGTCGCCGGTGGCGGCCTTCTGCTGGAGCTCTGCGAACAGCTCCTCGAACGTCTTCTTGGACATGATGGTGACTACCCTACGCGGTCGCCCCCTCGCTTCAGCGCCAGGGCTCCGACACGGTGCGCAGGGTGGCGGCCGTGGCGACCGCGGCGGTGACCGCTTCGTGGCCCTTGTCCTCGGCCGAGCCCTCCAGGCCCGCGCGGTCCAGCGCCTGCTCCTCGGTGTCGCAGGTCAGCACGCCGAAGCCGACCGGTACGCCGGTGTCCACCGAGACCTGGGTCAGGCCCTGGGTGACGCCCTGGCAGACGTAGTCGAAGTGCGGGGTGCCGCCGCGGATGACCACGCCGAGCGCGACCACCGCGTCGTAGCCGCGGCCGGCCAGGACCTTGGCGACGACCGGCAGCTCGAAGGTGCCGGGCACCCGCAGCAGGGTGGGCTCGTCGATGCCGAGCTCGGTCAGCGCCCGCAGCGCGCCGTCGACCAGGCCGTCCATCACCCTTTCGTGCCACTGCGCGGCGATGACGGCCACCCGCAGGTCGCCACAGTTCTTCACGGTCAGTTCGGGTGCGCCCTTGCCGCTCACGGTTCTCCTTGTAGGGGTGGTGGTGCCGGTTGGTGGTGGGGTTGCGGGGGTTGGGGGTTGGGGGGGATTACTGGTTGTGGCAGGTGCCGGCGTGATCGGCATCCAGCCAGGGCAGGTCGTGGCCCATGCGGTCGCGCTTGGTGCGCAGGTACCGCAGGTTGTGCTCGCCGGCCTGGACCGGCATCGGCTCCCGGCCGGTGACCTGCAGGCCGTGCTGTGTCAGGGCGGCGGTCTTGTCCGGGTTGTTGGTCATCAGGCGCAGCGAGCGCACGCCGAGGTCCTTCAGCATCTGCGCGCCGGCCGCGTAGTCGCGGGAGTCGGCGGGCAGGCCCAGTTCGAGGTTGGCGTCGAGGGTGTCCCGGCCGCGCTCCTGGAGTTCGTAGGCGCGCAGCTTGGACATCAGCCCGATGCCGCGGCCCTCGTGACCGCGGAGGTAGATCACCACGCCGCGGCCGGCGTCGCTGACCCGCTGCAGCGACGCCTCCAGCTGGGGGCCGCAGTCGCAGCGCAGGGAGTGGAAGATGTCGCCGGTCAGGCACTCGGAGTGGACCCGGACCAGGACGTCCTCGCCGTCCCCGAGATCGCCGGCGACCAGCGCGATGTGCTCGACGCCGTCGACGGTGGAGCGGTAGCCGTACGCGGTGAACTCGCCGTGCGCGGTGGGCAGCCGGGTGGCGGCCTCGCGGCGGACGGTCGGCTCGGACGAGCGGCGGTAGGCGATCAGGTCCTCGATGGAGATGATCGACAGACCGTGCTTGCGGGCGAACGGGACGAGCTCGGGCAGTCGCAGCATCGCGCCGTCCTCGCCGGCGATCTCGACGATCGCGGCGGCCGGGCGCAGGCCGGCCAGCCGGGCGAGGTCGACGCCGGCCTCGGTGTGGCCGTTGCGGACGAGGACGCCGCCGGGCCGGGCGCGCAGCGGGAAGACATGGCCGGGCCGGACGAAGTCGCCGGGGGCGGAGTCGCCGGAGGCCAGCAGGCGCAGGGTGGTGGCGCGGTCCGCGGCGGAGATGCCGGTGGAGACGCCGTGCGCGGCGGTGGCGTCGACGGAGACGGTGAAGGCGGTCCGCATCGACTCGGTGTTGTGGTCGACCATCTGCGGGAGTTCCAGCCGGTCCAGCTCCGGGCCCTCCATGGGCGCGCAGATCAGTCCGCGGCATTCGCTCATCATGAAGGCGACGACCTCGGGGGTGGCCTTCTCGGCGGCGATGACGAGGTCGCCCTCGTTCTCGCGGTTCTCGTCGTCCACGACGACGACCGGGCGGCCGGCGGCGATGTCGGCGATGGCCCGCTCGACGGGGTCCAGGAGGAGGGCGTCGTCCGCGTCGTACCAGCTCTTGAGGGCGGTCATGCTTGTGCTCCCTTGTTCGCTTCTCCGCCCGCGCGGCGCAGAGGTGCGGCCTTCGTGACTGTCTGCGGCCCGGCGGCCGCGCGTGCGTCGCTCACGAGAGGGCTCCTTCCAGGACGGTGCGATCTGCGACGGCGCGCGAGCGCAGCCACCAGTCGCGCATGCCCCACACGACGAGGGCGAGGTAGACGACGTAGACGAGGCCGGAGAAGGCGAGGCCGCTGCTGAAGGCGAGCGGGACGCCTACCACGTCGACCAGCAGCCAGGCGAACCAGAACTCGACCAGGCCGCGGGCCTGGGCGACCATCGCGGCGAGCGTGCCGACGAAGATGTAGGCGTCCGGCCAGGGGTTCCAGGACAGTTGCGGGAAGAGGGTGAACAGGCCGCCGACGGCGGCGGTGCCCAGGGCGGTGCCGGCGAGCAGCACTCCGCGCTCGCGCCGGCCGGCGAAGCGTACGGCGATGGAGCCGTCCCTGGCCTGCCGGCGGCCACGCTGCCACTGCCGCCAGCCCCACAACGCCACGCCGATGACGAGGAGTTGCTTGCCGACGCCACCGCTGAGGTGGGCCGAGGCGTAGGCGGCGACGAGGATCAGGCCGGAGAGGAACTGGGCCGGCCAGGTCCATATGGACCGCCGCCAGCCGAGCGCCAGGGCGGCCAGACCGATGGTGTTGCCGATCATGTCCGACCAGATGACGTGCTGGCCGAAGGCCGTGAAGGCCACGCCGTTCAACGGGTCGAGGACGCTCACCGGTCCATCTCCTTGATCTCTTCGATGTCGTGGAGGTCCGCGGCGTCCGCGGAGCGCCGGCCCAGCAGCCGCTCGACGTACTTGGCGAGGACGTCGACCTCGAGGTTCACCGGGTCGCCGGCCTGCTTGATGCCGAGGGTGGTCAGCGCGAGGGTGGTCGGGATGAGGCTGATGGTGAAGTAGTCGTCGGCGGCCTCGACGACGGTGAGGCTGACGCCGTCGACGGTGATGGAGCCCTTCTCGACGACGTAGCGGGACAGCGTCGCCGGCAGCGCGATCTTGACGATCTCCCAGTGTTCGGCGGGGGTGCGCCCGACGATGGTGCCGGTGCCGTCGACGTGGCCCTGGACGAGGTGTCCGCCGAGCCGTCCGCCGAGCGCCATGGGGCGCTCCAGGTTGACCCGGGAGCCGGCGGTCAGCGCGCCGAGGCTGGAGCGGTTGAGCGTCTCGGCCATCACATCGGCGGTGAATTCACCGTCGGCGGTCTCGACGACGGTCAGACAGACGCCGTTGACCGCGATCGAGTCGCCGTGCTTGGCGTCCTCGGTGACGACGGGGCCGCGCAGTCGGAACCGGGAGGCGTCGCCGAGGTCCTCGATGGCGACGACCTCTCCCAGTTCTTCGACGATTCCGGTGAACACTTCAGTTCTCCTCGGGGAGGGCGGGGCGAAGGGGCGTGGCGGTGATGCGCAGATCGGGGCCGAGCCGTTGGGTGTCGGTCACGTCGAGCCGCAACGCCTGGGTGAGGGTGGTGATTCCGGCGTCGCCGACGGCGGCCGGTCCGGCGCCGAGCAGCACCGGTGCGAGATAGCCGACGACCTTGTCGACGGCCCGGGCGGCGAGGAAGGCGCCGGCGAGGGTGGGCCCGCCTTCCAGGAGTACGGAGCGGACGTCCCGCTCGTACAGGGCCGCGAGGAGGGCGGGGATGGACAGTCCGGGCCCGCCGGCGGCGCGCGGCAGCCGGACGAGCGGGGCGAGACCTTCGAGGTGGGCGGCGTCGGCGTCCTCGGCGACCGCGATCAGGGTGGGTGCGGTGCCGTCCAGGACGCGGGCGCCGGGCTTGACGGCGGTGGCGCCGGAGTCGACGACGACCCGCAGCGGCTGGCTGATCTCGTCGTCGGTGAGCCCGCTGATCCGGGCGCCGAGCTGCGGGTCGTCGGCGCGGGCGGTGCCGGAGCCGACGATCACCGCGTCCGCGGCGGCCCGGAGGCGGTGGACGTCGGCGCGCGATTCGGGCGAGGAGATCCAGCGGCTGGTGCCGTCGGCGGCGGCGATCCGGCCGTCGAGGGTCGCGGCGTACTTCCACAGCACGAAGGGGCGGCCGCGCAGGACGGCGGTCAGCCAGGCCTCGTTGCCGGCCGCGGCCTCGTCGGCGAGCAGTCCGCCCTCGACGTCGATGCCGGCCTCGGCCAGGGTGACGGCGCCGCCGGTGGCGGTCGGGGTGGGGTCGGAGACCGCGTAGACGACCCGGGCGATCCCGGCGTCGATCAGCGCCCGGGCGCAGGGGCCGGTGCGGCCGGTGTGGTTGCAGGGTTCGAGGGTGACCAGGGCGGTGCCGCCCCGGGCGCGTTCGCCCGCGGCGCGCAGGGCGTGGACCTCGGCGTGCGGGCCGCCGGCGCGCTGGTGCCAGCCCTCGCCGACCGTGCGGCCGTGGGAGTCCAGGACGACACAGCCGACCACGGGGTTGGGGCTGGTGTGCCCGAGGCCGCGGGCGGCGAGCTCGATGGCTCGGCGCATCGCCGCGGTCTCGACGGGGGCTGCGGTGGCCACCGGGTCCTCCTGCCTCTTCGGGCACGGACTCCGGGGCTGTCTGGACGACAGGAAGCGGAACGACGCAACGGGGGCACCGCGCCGGAAAAGGGAGCGCCCGCCCGGATACGACCGGAAGGCGCCGCCGACGGCGGTGTACCGAAGCTCGCCCGCCGCGCACTGCCTCCCATCCGGACTTTCACCGTCGGTGCAGGAATTCCACCTGCTCAACCGGCCACTGGATGCGGACGGGTCGCGGACTGTTACCGCCGGTTCGGAATTACACCGACCCCGGAGTGCGCTGCTGCTCTTATGTCAGTACAGCTTCAGTCTGCCACGGCCGATAGTCGCCCATGCGGGCGAACCGCTGTGGGCTGTCTCACAGCGTCCGGCGCGCCGCGGTGTCACGAACGCGGCCGGCTGTTCCGTCATGAGGGGACGGTACGACCCGGGGACGCAGCTGTCCCCCCGCACGCAAGGACTGATCGACGATGGCGAGAATTCTGGTGACCGGCGGTACCGGCACGCTCGGCCGGCCGCTGGTGGAGCGGCTGCTGGGCGACGGGCACGAGGTCCGCTCGGTGAGCCGGCGGCCGCACACCGGCACCGAACGGCCGCGGCTGCGGTCGTACGCGGTCGATCTGCGCGAGGGCACCGGGCTGGACGTGGCGCTCGCGGACGTGGACGCCGTGGTGCACTGCGCCTCGACGCCGTCCGGTGGTGACCTGGAGGCGGCCCGGCCGCTGCTCGACGCGGTGACGGCGGCGGGGGTGCCGCATCTGGTCTACATCTCGATCGTCGGGGTGGACCGGGTGCCGCTCGGCTACTACCGGACCAAGCTCGCGGTGGAGCGGTTGATCGAGGACTCCGGCATCGGCTGGACGGTGCTGCGGACGACGCAGTTCCACGATCTGGTGCTCCAGATGGTCAAGGCGGGGGCCCGGTCGCCGGTGGTGCCGGTGCCGACCGGGGTGCGGATGCAGCCGGTGGAGGTCCGCGAAGTGGCCGCGCGGCTGGCCGGGTTGGCGGCCGGGGAGCCGGCGGGGCGGGTCACGGACATGGGCGGGCCCGAGGTGCTCGATGCGCGGGAGCTGGTGCGGGCGACGCTCGATGCGGGTGGGCGGCGCCGGCTGCTGATGCCGGTGCGGGTGCCGGGCAAGGTGGGCGCGGCGCTGCGTCGGGGCGGGAACCTCACCCCGGAAAACGCCGTCGGGGTGGGGACCTACGCGGAGTTCCTGGCGGAACGGGCGGGTGGCGGGGCGGCGCACTGAGCGCGGGCCGGGCGGAGTAGAGCCGGGCGGGGCGGAGCGGTGCCGGGGCGGAGCGGTGCCGGGCCGGGGCCGGGCGGAGTCCGGTCGGCCCGGGGCCGTGCGGCATCGGGTGCGGCCCGGGTCCGTCCGGAACGGGGTCAGCCCGCCGGGGTGAACAGCTCGTCCTGCGCCGCGTCCCGGGCGGCGAGGACGGCGCCGCGCAGTACCGCCCGGCCGCCGACCGCGCCGGCCCGTACGTCGGTGCGCAGCGGGGAGAGCCGGGCCAGCCGGTCGGCGACCCGGTCGGCGAGCGCGGCGCCGCCGGCCAGGCCGATCTCGCCGCCGAGGACGACGCAGCCGGGGTCGAGCACCGCGCACACGGCCGCCGCGCCCAGGGCGACCCGGGCGGCCAGGGCGTCGAGGAAGGCGGTGGCGGCTGCGTCGGCGCCGGCTTCCTCGGCGGTGACGGCGGCGCGGACCAGGGCCTCGGCGGGCGGGGCGTCGGTGGGGCCGGCGGTGCCGCGGCGGCCGGCCGGTTCGCCGGGCGGGGCGGCGAGGCCGTGTTCCGCCGCGAGGGCGCAGAGCGCCGCGGAGCCGGCGAGGGAGTGGAAGCCGCCGTCGCAGCCGGTGGCGGAGGGCAGTGCGCCGGTGCCGGGGACGGGGAGGAAGCCGATCTCGCCGGTGCCGCCCGAGGCGCCGCGCCGCAGCACACCGTCCAGGACGACCGCGGCGCCGGTGCCGTGGCCGAGCCAGAGCAGGACGAAGGTGTCGTGGTCGCGGGCCGCGCCCTCGCGCTGTTCGGCGAGGGCCGCGAGGTTGACCTCGTTCTCCAGCAGGACCGGTGCGGCCGTCCGGGTGCGCAGTTCGCCGACCAGGGTGGCGTGCCAGGACGGGAGCCGGTCGGTGCCGCCGAGCCGGCCGGTGGCCGGGTCGACCAGGCCGGGCGCGCCGACCGCGAGGGTGTGCGGCCGGTCGGCGCCGGCCGCGGCGAGCGCCTTGTCGACCACGGCGAGGGCGGTGGCGACGGCCACTTCGGGGCCGGCGTCCGCGCCGACGGGGGCGGTGTGTTCGGCGCGTACCCGGCCCAGGAGGTCGGCGACCGCGGCCGTGACGCTGTGGGTGCGCAGGTCGAGGCCGACGAGGTGGGCCCGGTCGGCGACGATTCCGTAGAGCCGGGCGTTGGGTCCGCGCCGCTGTGCGCCGCTCTCGCCGACGACGGCGATCAGTCCGGCCTGCTGGAGGCGTTCGACGAGGTCGGCCACGGTCGGCCGGGACAGCCCGGTCAGCCCCTTCAGCTGACCTGCCGTCAACGGGCCGTCGGACTGCAGGAGTTGGAGCGCCAGCCGGTCGTTGATCAGCCGGGCGGTGGCCGGGGAGGCGGTACGGCCGGCGGCGGCCGCGCGCGGGGGATGCATGGCGGGATTCTGTCATCCGGCCGGGCCAACTCCCTTATTAACAGGCAGGGTTCCTGATAATTTACCGCCCATGGCTGGCACCGGCACCCCCGACGGCTCCCTCTCCCGCCTCTCCCCCCTCTGCCCGCTCCCACAGGACGGGCTGCGCCGCGCCCGTCGGTCCGTCGCACTGGTCTTCCTCGTCCACGGCTCGGTCACCGGCAACTTCGCCACCCGCATCCCCTGGATCCAGGACCACACCGGCATCTCCGCCGGCCAGCTCGGGCTGGCCCTCGCCTTCCCGGCGATCGGGGCGTCGCTGGCCATGCCGCTGGCCGGCCGGATCAGCCACCGCTTCGGCGCCCGGACGGCACTGCGCACCCTGCTCGCGCTGTGGACCCTCTCGCTGGTCCTGCCCGCCCTCTCCCCCGGTCTGTACGCGCTCTGCCCGGCGCTGCTGGTGTACGGCGCGGCCTCCGGCACCGCGGACGTCGCGATGAACGCCCTCGGCGTGGAGACCGAGGACCGGCTCGGGCGGCCCATCATGTCGGGGCTGCACGGGATGTGGAGCGTGGGCGCGCTGCTCGGCTCGGCGGCCGGCACCCTGGCCGCGCACGCCGACTGGGACGCCCGGCTCCATCTCGCCGGTGCCGCACTGGTGTTGACCCTGCTGGGCGCGGCCGCCTGCCGGGGCGTGCTGGACCTGCGCAGCGCCCCCGAGGAGCATCCGCCGCCGCGGTTCGCGCTGCCGCCGAAGTCGGCCCTGGTCATCGGGGCCATCGGATTCTGCGCGGTGTTCGCGGAGGGCGCCGGGCTGGACTGGTCGGCGGTCTACCTCCGCGACCGATTGGGCACCGACGCCGGCCTGGCGGCCGCTTCGACCACCGCCTTCGCCTGCACCATGGCGGCCGCGCGGCTGGCCGGCGACAAGGTGGTGGCCCGCTTCGGCGCGGTGCGCACGGTACGGGCCGGGGGCGCGCTGGCGGCGGCCGGTGGACTGCTGATCGTCGCGGCCCGGCACCCGGTGCCGGCGATGGCCGGGTTCGGGCTGATCGGCCTGGGCATCGCGGTGGTGGTCCCGCTGGCCTTCGCGGCCGCCGGGCGCAGCGGTCCGGCGCCGAGCCAGGCGATCGCGGGGGTCGCCACGATCACCTACACGTCCGGGCTGATCGCCCCGTCCGCGATCGGCGGGATCGCCCAGGCCAGTTCGCTGACGGTGTCGTTCGCGCTGGTCACGGCGCTGGCCTGCGGTCTGTTGGTGGGCGCCCGGGTGCTGGCCGTCCCGGCCCGTACGGCTTCGGGGGGCGCGCCCGCGGTGGCGGGCGACCTGGAACGGTCCTGACCCGGACCGGTCGCGGCGGCGGGCCGTTCGCGGTCCGGCGGATCAGGCCGCCTCCGCCGCCGTCTCCGGCTCGTCGCCCTCCGGCCGGAGCAGTTCCCCGGCCACCGCGCGGGCCCGGTCGGACCACGGCGTGGGCCGCAGCGTGGCGGAGTCGACCCGGACCAGGACGCGGTGGCCGTGGGCGTAGGTCTCGCCGCCGTCGGCCGAGCAGAGCCGGAAGCCGTAGGTGAGGCCGGTGCGGCCGAGGCGTTCGATCCACAGGTGGGCGGCGTAGGAGCCGGGGCGGGTGACCGGGCGCTCGTAGGAGACCCGCATCTCCTTGATGACGTTGCACATGTCGCCGGCCGCGGCCCAGTCGCCGTCGAAGCCGAAGCCCTGGCCGTGCCAGTACTCCGCCCAGGCGCGTTCCACCAGCAGCGGGTAGCGGGAGTTGTGGAGCATGCCCAGTGCGTCGAGGTCGTCGAAGTGGACGGTGACGGGGACGAGCCGGCCGTACGGGAGGGCGGCGGCCGGAAGGGATTCGACGGTCACGGACGGGGCTCCTGGTGCTGTTGCGGACATGCCCATCCATCGTAAGCGACTGCTCAGTACGGCTCGCTCGCCGGGTGCCCCGGGGCCCGGCGGCGGCCGCACCGCACGACGTGGCTCACTCCCGTGACCGGAAGCTGGTCAGGGCGGCCGCCACGGCCCCGGCGAGCAGCAGCCCGAGCCAGCACCCGGCGACCAGGAAGGGGTGCTGGCCGGGGAAGCCCGAGCCGGGCTGGACGGGGTTGCCCCACAGGTGGCGGACGGCGTCGGCCACCGCGGTGACCGGGTTCCACTCCACCACCGGGCGGAGCCAGGCGGGCATCGCGGACGCCGAGAAGACCGCGTCCGAGAGGAAGGTGCAGACGACCAGGCCGAGGGCCGCGATCGAGTCGACGGACTCGATGTTGCTCACGGTCATCCCGAGCGCGATGCCCACCCATACGGTCGCGAGGATGAACAGGGCGGCGACGCCGAACCCGGCGAGGACCGACAGCGGGTCGCCGTGCACCCGCCATCCGATGCCCAGGCCGACGAGGCTGATCACCACCAGGATCCCGAGCCCGATCAGCAGGTCACCCAGCGCGTGCGCGGTCAGCACCGCCGCCCGGGAGATGGGCAGCGACCGGAAGCGGTCCATCAGGCCGGCCCGCCGGTCCAGGGCGACGCTGACCGCCGTGGGCCCCACACCGGCCAGGCCGACTTGCGCGGTGATGCCGGCCATCAGGTACTCCTGGTAGGCACCGCCGGGCGGGGACACGATGGCGTTCTTGAACAGGTAGCCCACGGCGAGCAGCATCACCAGGGGATTCATCACGAGCCCCACCATGCGTCCGGGGGCCCGGCGCAGATGGCGCAGGCGCCGGCCGGCCAGGGCGAAGGTCTCCCTGACGACGCCGGCTGCGGCGGACGGTCCGGCTGGGGTGTCGACGGTGAGGGTGCTCATGCCTGCCTTCCGGGGCGCCGCGGTGCGAGGCGGCGCAGGTCGTCGTCGATGATCTTCCCGATCGCCGCTTGGGGGCCGGGGTGCATCAGGTACTCGTGCTCGTGCGGTACGTCGTGCCGGTGCACCGTGCCGGTCACGTGCTGCCGCCAGCGCCGGACGGCGTGCGTGGTGGCTTCCGCGGTGCGCTCGGCGGCGGCGACCACCAGGGTCATTTCGCCCTCGTGACTGCCGGGCCGGAAGCGGGTCGCCAGGTCGGCGTGGTGCCGCATGGTGGCCATCAGCCGCTCGACGTCCTCGGTGGCGAGCCGGGCGAACGTCCCCCCGTACCGGCGGAGCGTGCGCGCGACGGACCCGGCGCCGCCGTCGGCCGCCCCGGCCGCGTCCTCGTGCCCGAGGTAGGCGAGGAAGCGCACCAGGAGTTCCCGGTCGTCGGGCAGCGGGCCGTCGTGGGCGGGGTCGTGCGGATAGGCGTCGAGGTTGGCGAGGTAGGCCACGCGTTCGCCGCCGGCCCGGAGCCGGACGGCCAGTTGGTGGGCGAGCAGGCCGCCGTAGGACCAGCCCATCAGGTGGTAGGGGCCCTCGGGCTGGATCCGCCGGATCAGGCGGAGGCAGTCGTCGGCCTGCGCCTCCAGGCCGGCCGGCGGTGCGCCGCCGCTCGCCTGCGGCGCCTGGAGGCCGTACAGGGGGCGGGCCGGGTCGATGTGGGCGGCCAAACCGAGGTACGGAAGGCTGAGGCCCAGCCCGCCGTGGAGGCACCACAAGGGCGGCAGCTCGCCCGTGGGCCGGATGGGCAGCAGGGGGGCGAACGGGTCCAGGCCGGCCGCGTCGAGTCCGCCGGCCGTCCACTGCTCCTCCAGGTGCCGGACCGTGCCGTGACCGGAGGCCGTCGGGCCGGGGCCGGCCAGCGCGGCCAGGGCGGCGACGGTGCGGGCGGTGAAGACCTCCGCGACGGCGATCCGCAGGCCGTCCTTGGCCAGCCGGGAGACCAGTTGGACGCTGCCGATGCTGTTGCCGCCGAGGGCGAAGAAGTCGTCCTCGGCGCCGACCGCGGCCACCCCCAGCACCTCCGCGAAGGCGTCGGCGACCAGCCGTTCGGTCCCGGCCGCGGGCGGCCGGGACGGCGTGCCGCCCCGCTCGGGCGCCGGCAGCGCGGCGACGTCCAGCTTGCCGTGCGCGGTCAACGGCAGCTCCGGCAGGGTCATCAGGGCCGCGGGCACCAGGTGGCCGGGCAGCTTGCGGGCGAGGGCGGCACGCAGCGCCGCGAGGTCGGGTGCGGTCCCGGCCTCGGGCACCAGGTAGCCGACCAGTCGCAGGTCCCCGGGGCGGTCCGCACGCGCGACGACGGCGGCCTGGGCCACCCCGGGCTCCTCGGTCAACGCGCTCTCGATCTCGCCGGGTTCGACCCGGAAGCCGCGGATCTTGACCTGCTGGTCGGCCCGGCCCACGTAGTCCAGGTTGCCGTCGGGCAGCCACCGCACGAGGTCCCCGGTGCGGTACATGCGGGAGCCGGGCGGGCCGAAGGGGTCGGCGACGAAGCGGGCCGCGGTCAGCTCCGGACGGTTGAGGTAGCCCACCGCGAGGCCCGTGCCGCCCACGTAGAGCTCTCCGGTGACCCCGGCCGGAACGGGGGACAACGCGTCGTCGAGGACGTGGAGCCGGTGTCCGGCGACGGGGCGGCCGATCGGTGGACGTCCCCCGTCGAGCCGCTCGCTGATCGAGCAGCAGACCGTGGTCTCGGTCGGGCCGAAGGCGTTGACCATCCGGGTGGCCCCGGCCCAGCGCTCGACGAGCTCCGGTGGGCAGGCCGAGCCGGCGACCGCCAGCAGCATGTCCTTCGGCAGCCGGGCGTCCGGCGGGAGGGAGGCGACCACGACCGGCGGGAGCACCGCGAGGTTGACCGCGTGCCGGCGGATCGTGTCGGCCAGCGGCTCGCCGGCCCGCCGGTCGTCGTCGGCCTGGACCAGGGTGCCGCCGCTGAACAGCGAGACGCACAGTTCCCACACGGCCGCGTCGAAGCCGAAGGACGCGAACTGCAGGGCCCTGGTGTGCGGGCCGAGCCCGAGGCGGGCCCGGTGGTCGCGGGCGAGGTCGGCGGCCGTGGCGTGGCGGACGGCGACACCCTTGGGCCGCCCGGTGGAACCGGAGGTGTAGATCACGTACGCGAGGTCGGCGGGCGTCAGGGGCCGGGTGCGCTCGTCGTCGGTCAGCGGCCGGGCGGGGTGCGCGGCGACGGCCGCCGCGGTCGCGGGGTCGTCGAGGACCACGGTCCGGCCGTCCGGCAGCACGTCGTCGGGCAGCGCGCCCGATGCCCGCACCGCGGTGCAGGTGACCTGGAGCGTGGGCCGGGCGTCGGTCAGCATCTGCGTGATCCGCGCGGTGGGGTAGCCGGGGTCGACCGGGAGGTAGGCCGCGCCGGTCTTGAGCACCGCGAACAGCGCGACCACCAGGTCGGCCGAGCGGGGCAGGGCCAGGGCGACCAGGGTGCCCGGGCCGGCGCCGAGGTCCCGCAGATGGCGGGCCAACCGGCCAGCCCGCTCGTCCAGTTCTCGGTAGCTCAGCCGGTCCCGGTCGGAGACGAACGCCGGGTGGCCGGGCTGCTGCCGCGCCCACTGCTCGAACAGGGCCGGCAGGGTGACGGGCGGGGGCGCGGTCCACCCCCCGTCGGCGCTCCACCGGTCCAGGATCTGCCGGCGTTCCCCGGGCGCCAGGACCGCCAGGGAGCTCAGCCGTTCCGCGGGCCGGGTGACCGCGGCGGTCAGCAGCCGGACGAAGCGCTCCGCGAGCCGCTCGGCGGTGGGGCGGGTGTACAGGTCGGTGGCGAACTCCAGCCGGCCGGTCAGACCCGCCGGCCCGTCGGCGTCGTGCTCCTCGGCGATCTCGAAGGCGAGGTCGAACTTGACGCCGAGGCCCACCTCCACCGGCGCGCACTCCAGCCCGTCCAGGGAGAACCGCGTGCGCTCGGTGTTCTGCAGGATGAGCATCACCTGGAACAGCGACTGGCGCGCCAGGGAGCGGGTCGGGCCCAGCGCCTCCACCAGGCGCTCGAAGGGCAGGTCCTGGTGCGCGTAGGCACCGAGATCCGCCTCCCTGACCCGGTGCAGCAGTTCGCCGAAGGTCGGATCGCCGCCGGTGTCGGTGCGCAGCACCAGGGTGTTGACGAAGAAGCCGACCAGGTCGTGCAGGGCGGCGTCGGTGCGGCCCGCCACAGGGGTGCCGAGGGGGATGTCGGTGCCGGCGCCCAGTTTGGTGAGGGTGGCGGCGAGGGCGGCCTGGAGCACCATGAACGGGCTGACGCCGGCGGAGACGGCCAGCGCGGCCAGCCGGCGGTGGATCTCGGCGGGCACGGTGAAGCCGACCGCGTCACCGGCGTACCCGGCGATCTGCGGCCGCCGGTGGTCGGTGGGCAGTTCCAGCTCTTCGGGCATGCCGCGCAGGGCGGTGGTCCAGTGGTCGAGTTGCCGGTTCTGGAGGCTTTCGGGGTCGTCCCCGTCGCCGAGCAGGCGCCGCTGCCACAGCGTGAAG
Source organism: Streptomyces sp. NPDC048197 (assembly GCF_043202395.1). Classification (NCBI taxonomy): domain Bacteria; kingdom Bacillati; phylum Actinomycetota; class Actinomycetes; order Kitasatosporales; family Streptomycetaceae; genus Streptomyces; species Streptomyces sp. NPDC048197. The sequence continues at coordinate 101,709 of NZ_JBIDAJ010000006.1, read as the reverse complement.
TCGGCGTAGGTCACCGGGAGTTCGGGCAGCTCGGGGGCGCGGCCGGCGGACCGCGCGCGGTACGCCTGGGAGAGTTCGCCGGCGAGGACCTCCAGCGACCAGCCGTCGACGGCGATGTGGTGCATCACCAGCAGCAGCACGTGCCGGTCCGGGCCGAGCCGGAACAGCCGGGCGCGCAAGGGCAGTTCGGCGGTCAGGTCGAAGTCGGCGGCGCACTCGGCCGCCAGCCGGGCGGTCAGCTCCCGCTCGCCGCCGGTCACCTCGTACCGCGGCAGGTCCGGCCGGGCCTCGGCGGCGTCCACCACCACTTGGCCGGGGACGCCGGCCAGTTCGGGGTAGACGGTGCGGAGCACCTCGTGGCGGTCGGTGAGGTCGCCCAGGGCCGCGCGCAGCGCCCCGGTGTCCAGCGTGCCGGTGAGGCGGACCGCCGACGCCACGTGGTAGGCGCCGCCGCCGGGGGCGAGGCGGTTGAGGAACCACAGCCGCTGCTGCATGTGCGACAGCGGCACGAACGACGGCCGTTCCTGCGGGCGCAGCGGTTCCCGGGCGGCCGGCGCGGCGGTGAGGTGGCCGGCGAGGGCGGCCGGGGTGCGGTGGTCGAAGAGGGCGCGGACCGACAGTTCGGCCCCGAGCGCGGCCCGGACCCTGCTGACCAGCCGGGTCGCCAGCAGGGAGTGGCCGCCCAGGACGAAGAAGTCGTCGTCCGGGCCGACGTCGGCGCAGCCCAGGGCGTCGGCGAACAGGCCCCGCAGGATGTCCAGCGCGGGGGTGCCGGTGGCCGGCAGGGGCCGGGCCCGGGTGGCGGCCGGCGGCTCCGGGAGCCGGGCGCGGTCGACCTTGCCGCTGGGGCCGAGCGGCAGTTCGTCCAGGCGGACGAAGGCCGCCGGGACCATGTAGGAGGGCAGCGCGGCGGCCACCCGTTCGCGGATCCGCGCGGTGTCCGGGTCCGGGTCGGGGGTGACGAGGTAGGCGACCAGCCGTACGTCGTCCTCCCCGTAGGTCCGCGGCACCACCAGGGCATGGGTCACGCCGGGCTGTCCGACGAGGGCGGCCTCGATCTCGCCGGGTTCGATGCGGTGGCCGCGCACCTTGATCTGGTGGTCGGTCCGGCCGAGGTACTCCAGCTGCCCGTCGGCGTCCCAGCGGGCCAGGTCACCGGTGCGGTACATGCGGGTGCCGGGGGCGCCGTGCGGGTCGGCGACGAAGCGTTCGGCGGTCAGCGCGGGGCGGCCGAGGTAGCCGTCGGCCAGTTGGGAGCCGGCCAGGTAGAGCTCGCCCACGACGCCGGGCGGTACCGGTCGCAACGCCGCGTCCAGGACGTATCCGCGGGTGTTGGCCAGCGGGGTGCCGATGGGCGGGGTGCGGTCGACCGGCGCCCGTACCTCGTGCGCGGTGACGTAGACGGTGGCCTCGGTGGGTCCGTAGAAGTTGACGAGGGACCGGGCGTGCCGGAGCAGCCCCTCGGCGAGGCCCGCGCTCAGTGCCTCTCCCCCGGACAGCAGGCGCAGTCCGGCCAGGCAGGCGGGCTGCGAGGTCAGCAGGGCCTGCAGTTGGCTGGGGGTGGCCTGCAGGACGGTCGTGCCGTGGGTGCGTACCGCCGCGGCGAGGGCCGCCGGGTCGCGGGTGGTGGCGCGGTCGGCGAGGACCAGGCCGCTGCCGGTCAGCAGCGGCAGGAAGAGTTCCAGCAGGGCGATGTCGAACCCGAAGGTGGTGGTCGCCAGGGTGCGGTCGTCCGCGGTCAGGGGCACTCTGCGCGGCACGTCGTGGAGGAAGTTGGCGAGGGCGCCGTGCGGGACCACGACGCCCTTGGGCCGGCCCGTCGAGCCCGAGGTGTAGAGGATGTAGGCGGGCAGACCGGGGCGGAGCGGGCCGCCGCGCTCGGTGTCGGTGATGTCGCCGTCGGCGAGGGTGTCCAGCAGGTCCTGGACGTCGGGCCGGTCCACCAGGACGGTGCGGCCCGGCCAGCCGATGGCGGCGGCCTCGGCGGTGGCGCTCAGCAGCACGGCGGGGCTCGCGTCGTCCAGCATGTACCGGATGCGGGTGCGCGGGTGGTCGGGGTCGACCGCGAGGAACGCGCCGCCGGTCCTGAGGACGGCGAGCACGGCGACCAGCAGGTCGCCGGTGCGGGGCAGCGCCACGGCGACGACGGACCCCGGGCCGACGCCGTGGTCGAGCAGGTGCCGGGCGAGCCGGTTGGCGCGGCTCTCCAGCGCGCCCGCGGTGAGCGTCCCGTGGTCGCTGACCACGGCGACCCGGTCCGGGTCCGCGGCGGCCCGCCGGGCGAGGGCGTCCGGCAGCAGCCGTCCGGGGGCGGGCCGGGCGGTGTCGTTGTACCGGGCCAGTACGCGCTCACGTTCGCCGGGGGTGAGGAGGTCGAGGCGGCCGGCCGGTTCGCCGGCGATGTCGGGGAGGCGGTCCAGCAGCCGGGTGGCGCGTGCCAGCAGCCGGTGGGCGGCCTGCCCGGTGAAGAGTCCGGGGTGGTACTGCAGGCGCAGTTCGAGGCCGTCCCCGGGGAGGACGACCAGGCTCAGCGGGAACTCGGTGTCGTTGCGGATGTCGGAGGCGAGCAGGCGCAGGCCGGTCAGTTCGGTGAAGGCGTCCTCGCCGGTCCGCGGGTAGTTCTGGAACAGCACCGCGGTGTCCAGGAGGGTCCGGCCGCCGGCGAGTTGCTGGATGTCGGCGAGGCCGAGGTGCCGGTGCGGAAGCAGGTCCGCCTGCTGGTCCATGAAGGCGCTGAACAGGTGGGTCAGGGAGCGGGCCGGGTCGATCCGGAGCCGGGCGGGCAGGGTGTTGGCGAACATCCCGACCAGCGAGTCGACGCCGGGCAGCTCGGCCGGCCGGCCGGAGTCCACCACGCCGAAGGTGACGTCGGCCCGGCCGGTGAGCTGGCCGACGAGGAGTCCCCAACTGCCCTGGACCACCATGCCGGTGGTCAGCTGGTGGCCGCGCGCCCAGCCGGCCAGGCGCGCGGCGGCCGGTGGCGGGAGGTGGCCGCGCACGGTGTGCGGGACGACCGCGGCGCGGCCCGGGTCGTCCGGCGCGACCAGGGAGGGTTCGGACAGCCCCGACAGCGCCTCGCGCCAGGCCTGACGTGCCGCCGGGCCGTCCTGGCGGGTCAGCCAGGTCAGGTGGTCCCGGTAGCCGGTCCCCGGGCGTACGGCGGGGTCGGTGGCGGCGGACGCGGCGGCGTAGTCCTCGAAGAGGCCGGACAGCAGCAGCGGCATGGACCAGCCGTCCACCACGATGTGGTGCACGGTGAGCAGGAAGCGGTGCAGACCGTCGGCGCGGCGGACGAGGGTGCACCGCAGCAGCGGCGGGCGGGTGAGGTCGAAGCGTGCGGTCCGGTCGGCCTCGGTGATCCGGTCCAGTTCGGCACGCTGCCCGTCGGGGGGCAGGTGGCCGAGGTCGATCGTGGTCCAGCGCAGGGGCACGGCGGCGGGCACCACCTGCACCGGCTCGCCCGACCTGCGGGTGCGGAAGCAGGCCCGCAGGTTGGGATGGCGTACGAACTGGGTGCGCACCGCGGAGCGCAGCCGGCCTTCGTCGAGGGGGCCGGCGAGGTCGGCCGTGAACTGCAGGACGTGGATGTCGGGGCCGTCCTGCACGAGGTCGGCGTGGAAGAGGAAGCTGCGCTGCAGCGGCGACAGCGGCAGGAACTCACTGCCCGGCCGGCTCGTGGGGGTGGTCGCCATCATGACTCCAGCTCAGTGTCGAGTTCCGCCAACTCACCTTCGAGTGCGGCCAGTTCGTCGCCGTCCAGGCCGAGGAGGTCCGCCGGGCCCGCCGAGCCCGCGGTGGCCTGCACCTCGGCCGGGGCGGGCTGCTCGGCGGGTGGCCGGGCGGCGGCGAGGGCGGCGGGGGTGCGCAGCCGGAAGACCTGGCCGGCGGTCAGGGCCAGCCCCTGCGCCCGGGCCCGGCCCACGACCTGGATCGCGCTGATCGAATCCCCGCCCAGCAGGAAGAAGTTGTCCTGCGGGCCCACCTGGCCGAGCCCCAGGACCTCGGCGAACAGTCCGCACAGCAGCTCCACCTCGGCGGCCGCCGGGCCGGGGGCCGGTCCGGTACCGGCCGGGTCCGTCCCGCCGGCGGGCGCCGGGACACCGCCGCGGGGCAGCACGTGCTCGTCGGGGCCCGGGACGTCCGGTCCGGCCACGGGCCGGCCGGGGTGCTCCACCAGACCCAGGAGCAGCCGGCCGAAGGCGGTGGCGAGCGCCTCGACGGTGGCCCGGTCCAGGACGTCGGGCGCGTGGTCGAAGCGGATCTCCATGCGGGTGCCGGTCCGTACGACCAGGCTGAGGGGGTGGTGGCGGGCGTCGCGGGCGCCCGCGTCGGCCACCCGCAGGCCCGCCCCGGTGGGCAGGTCCTCGGGGGCCACGGTCGGGAAGTTCTCGAAGACCAGGACCGTGTCGAAGGGTTCACCGGACGCGGCGAGGGCGGGGTTGCCGGCGAGCATCTCGCCGAGCGTCAGGTGGTCGGCGTCGCGCAGCGCCGACTGCTCCTTCTGCAACCGGTGCAGGAAGTCGGTCGCCGGTTCGTCCGGGCGCAGCGCGGCACGTACCGGGAGGGTGTTGAGGAACGGTCCGACGATGGACTCCACACCGGGCAGCCCGCCGGGACGGGTGGAGACGATCGAGCCGAACAGCACGTCCTCGCGTCCGGTGGTCCGGCTCAGCAGCGCCGCCCAGGCGCCCAGCAGGAGGGTGTTGACGGTGAGTCCCTGGGCGGCCGCGAACCCGGTGAGCGCGGCGGTTTCGGCCTCGGTCAGCAGCAACGGCACGGACGCGGGCTCGACCGGTGCCCGGCCCGGCTCGGCCGCGCAGAGGAGGACCGGCCCGGTGAGGCCCTCCAGCGCCGCGTGCCAGACGGCCCGGGCCGCTGCCCGGTCCTGTGCGGCGAGCCGGGCCAGATAGGCGCGGAACGGCACCGGGGCGGGCAGGCCCTGGGCGTCGCCGCCGTCCGCGTAGCAGGTCAGCAGTTCCCGGACGAGGACGGGCATGGACCAGCCGTCGACCAGGATGTGGTGCAGGGTCCAGATCAGCCGGTGGCGCCGGTCGTCGAGGCGGACCAGCGTCCAGCGCATCAGCGGCGGGCGGGCGAGGTCGAAGTGGCGCTCCCGGTCGGCCGCGGCGAGCCGCGACAGTTCCGCCGCGCGCTCCTCGGCGGACAGGGCGCGGCAGTCGGCCCGGGTGAGCGGCACGGTGACGCCCTCGCGCAGGACGGCGACCGGGTCGCCGGTGTCGCGGTAGCGGTAGCCCGCCGCCAGCTGTGGGTGCCGGTGGAGCAGGGCGGCCATCGACCGCTCCAGTGCCGCGGGGTCGAGGGGGCCGGTCAGGTCGGCGGAGACCTGGAGGGTGTAGAGGTCAGGTCCGTCGCCGCGCAGTTGGGCCTGGAAGAGCAGGCCGCGCTGGAACGCGGTCAGCGGCAGCACGTCCGTCAGGGCACCGGCGCCCTCCCGCGCCAGGTCGTCGGTCTCCTCCTGGGTCAGGGAGACCAGCGGGAAGTCCGACGGGGAGGGTCCGCCGGCGTCCGGCAGCGCGAGGTGGCGCACCACGGCCCGCAGCGCCTCGAACCAGCCCCGGGCGATCTCCTCGGCGTCCGCGGCGGTCAGCACGCCGTCGGCCCACAGCCACTCGGCGGCCAGCCGGGGTCCGGTCCCGAGGTCCTCGGTGACGGCGGTGACGGCCAGCGGGTGGCGCAGCGGCATGTCGGGGTGGACGCCGGTGCCCACGACCGCGTGCGCGCCGTCCATGGTCCACGGGCCGGCCGCGCCGTCCGCGGTGAACCGCCCGAGGTAGTTGAAGCCGATCTCCGGGGTGCCGCCGGCCGCCAGCAACCGGGCCGTCTGCGGGTGGAGATGGCGCAGCAGGCCGTGGCCGAGGCCGCGGTCGGGCACCGCGCGCAGCTGCTCCTTGGTGCGTTTGACGACGGTGGCCAGGGCCGGCCCGGCGGCCCAGGCCTCGGCGGCGTCGAACTCCCCGGGGTCGAGCAGGACGGGGAAGACGGAGGTGAACCAGCCGACCGTGCGGGACAGGTCGGCCGCTTCGTCGAGTTCCTCGCGTCCGTGGCCTTCGAGTTCGATCAGGACCCGCGGGCCGGCGTCCGGGGTGTGGCGGGACCGCCAGCGGCCGACGGCCAGGGCGAGCGCGGCCAGCAGGAGGTCGTTGATCTCGCCGTGGAAGGCGGTGACGGCGGAGGTGAGCAGGGCGGCGGTGGTGTCCTCGGGCAGCTGCAGCCGCAGCCGGCCGGCCCGGCCGTAGGTGTCCCGGGCCGGGTCGAGGGGGCGCCGGCCGAGACCGGCGGCCGGGTCTGCGGTCTGCCGCTGCCAGTGGGCGAGTTCGGCGATCCGCCGGCCGGAGCGGGACTCGCGGGCCAGCAGGGCGGCCCAGCGCCGGTAGGAGGTGGGCACCCGCGCCGGCTCCGGGCGCTGCCCGGCCCCGACCGCCTCGCAGGCGGAGCGCAGGTCGGCGAGGAGGATGCGCCAGGAGACGCCGTCGACGACGGTGTGGTGGGCCAGCAGCAGCAGGCGGCCGGTGCCGTCCGGCCCGCGGCCGAGGAGCACCGCCTGCAGCATGACGCCGGCGCGCGGGTCGAGCCGGGCGCGGGCCGCCTCGACCTGCGCCGCCACGGTCCGTTCGAGGGCGGCCGGGTCGGGCAGGGCGCCGTCCGCGGTGTGCAGCAGGCCGGCGGCGTCGACGGTGCCGGGCTCCCCGGTGCGCAGCGTCCAGACGCCGGGCACCGGTTCGTGCAGCCGCAGCCGGAACACGTCGTGGCGGTCGACGAGGGCCTGCAGGGCGGGGAGGAGGGTTTCGGCGGTCAGCTCCGGGGGTGTGCGGAGGACCACGTACTGGCTGTACTGCGCCGCCGGCCCGTCGAGCGTGGTCAGGTCCTCGCAGAGCTGGGCGATGATCGGGGTGGGTTCGACGTCCCCGACGCCGTCGTCGGCCGCCGCGGTGTGCGGCGTCGGGCCCGCCGGGGCGTCCGCGCCCCCGCCCACGGGGTGGTGCGCGGCGAGGGCGGCGGGGGTGCGGTGGTCGAAGATGGCCCGGGGGGTGAGCGTCACCCCGCGGGTCCGGGCCCGGCTGACCACCTGGATCGCGGCGATGGAGTCGCCGCCGAGGGCGAAGAAGCTGTCGTCGGCGTGGACCTCGGCCAGGTGCAGCACCTCGGCGAAGGTCTCGCAGAGCACCGTCTCGGCCCCCGGCCGCGGCCCGCGGCGCCGCCGGGTGGCCGGGGCGGGGCCGCCGGACACCGGATCGGGCAGTGCCCGCCGGTCCACCTTGCCGTGCGCGGTCAGCGGCATCCGGTCCAGCGCGACCCAGCCCGACGGCACCATGTACTCCGGCAGCGCCGAGGCGACCGCGTCGCGCACCGCGTCCGTGGGCACGTCCGGCGCGACGACGTAGGCGATCAGCCGGGTGGCGCCGGACGGGCCGGTGACCGCCCGCACCGCCGCGTCGGCCACCTTGTCGACGGCGCGCAGCGCGGCCTCCACCTCGCCCAGTTCGATCCGGTGTCCGCGCACCTTGACCTGGTGGTCCAGGCGCTCGACGAACTCCAGCTGCCCGTCGGGGCGGCGCACCACGCGGTCGCCGGTGCGGTACATCCGGGCCCCGCCCCCGGCGAACGGGTCGGCGACGAACGAGGCGGCGGTCTTGACCGGGTCGCCGAGGTATCCGCGGCCCACCCCCGCGCCGCCGACGAAGAGTTCGCCCACCTGGCCCACCGGGACCGGGCGCAGGTCGCCGCCGAGCACGTGCAGGACGGTGTTGCGCACCGGCCGGCCGATGGGGACCCGGGCGCCCAGCTCCTCCCCCGGCCGCAGCACGGCGTGGGTCACGTCGTCCGAACACTCCGTGGGGCCGTAGGCGTTGACCATCGGCACCGGGGCGATCCGCCACCAGCGTGCGCACAGGTCCGCCGGGAGCGCCTCGCCGGTGACCATCAGCCACCGGAGCGAGGCGGTGTCGGGGCCGGTGCCCGAGACCTGCCAGAGGTCCAGGGCGGCGCGCAGCAGGGACGGCACGACCTCCAGGACCGTCACCGCGTGGTCCGCGACCGTGCCGAACAGTGCCTCGGGGTCGGCGGCGACCTCGTGCGGGACGATCTGTACGACGCCGCCGGCCAGCAGCGGGCCCAGCATCTGCCACACCGACACGTCGAAGGTCACCGGTGCGTTCCACACCACCGTGTCGCCGGGCCCGAGGCCGAGGTCCTCGATCTTGGCGAGGAGGTGGTTGAGCATGCCGCGGCGTTCGACGACGGCGCCCTTGGGCCGGCCGGTCGACCCCGAGGTGAAGATCACGTAGGCGGGGTCGCGCGGCCCGCCGACCGGAGCGGCCGGCGCGGTGGGCGCGGCCGCCGCGGTGAAGTCCCCGTCCGCCGCCAGCCGCCGCACCGGGTGGCCGGTCAGCGCGGTCACCTCGTCGGCCGGCACGGCGCATCCGGGCCCGACCACCAAGTGGCCCACCCGGGCGTCGGTGAGCAGCCCGGCGGCGCGGGCCGCCGGGGCCCGGACGTCCAGTGGGACCCAGGCCCCGCCGGCCTGCAGGACGGCCAGCACCGTGCCGAGGAAGACCGCGCCGGGTTCGGCCAGGACGCCCACCAGGGAGCCGGGTCGCACACCGGCCTCGGTCAGCCGCCGCGCCATCGCGTCGGCCCAGGCCACCAACTCCCCGTAGGAGACGGTCCGTTCGCCTTCCGCCAGCGCCGTGGCCGACGGGTCGCGCTCGGCGCGCTCCCGTATCCGCTCCACCACGCCGCCCTGTACCGGGCCGGTGGCTCCGGTGCCGGCGGCGAGCAGCTCGGCGCGTTCGTCCTCGGTGACCATCTCCAGCCGGCCGAGCGGGGTGTGGGCCGGGGCAGACGCCAGCCGGCGCAGGAACGCCTCGAACCGGCTCAGGTGGTCCCGGATCTCCTCCGGGCGGTAGAGCGCGGGATTGCCGTTCATGTGCAGTTCCAGGCCGCCGCCGACGGCGTCCAGGACGGTGATCATCAGGTCGTCGACGATCCCGGTGGAGAGGTTGTGCAGCTCCGCCCGGCAGGGGCCGAGGCGGATCTCCGGGTTCTGCGGCAGGACGTTGACGAACGGTCCGAACGGCCGCCGGTCGCCCGCCGTCCGCCCCATCGCCCGGCGCAGCCGCTCGGCCGGGTAGCGCTGGTGCCGCAGCGAGCGGGCGAGGGTCCGGGAGGTCGCGCCGAGCAGCTCGGCCACCGTCGTCGGGGCGGGCAGGCGGGCCGGGAACGGCAGGTAGTTGGCGACCATCCCGGGGACGGTGCGGGCGAGCGCGGACTGCCGTGCGGTCACCGGGAGGGTCAGCAGCACCTCGGGGCTGCCGGTGGCCTTGGCGACGTAGCCGGCCGTGGCGGCGATGGCGAAGGTGGGCCAGGTCACCCCGGCGTCCGCCGCGGCGGCGCGCCAGGCGGCCGCTGCGGTGGCGTCGACGGTGCGGGTGACCCGCAGGAACGCGGTGCCGGGTGCCGGGTCCCCGGTGGCCAGGCTGGTCGGTTCGGCGTCCTGCGGCAGGTGGCGCTCCCAGAAGAGCCGGTCGCGCTCGACCGCGGGCGAGGCCAGGTACGCCGCCTCGCCGTCCAGCAGCACCCGCAGCGGGGGCAGCGGTGTGCCCGCCGGTCCGCCCCCGTCGGTGGCCGGGCCGCCGTAGACCTCGCTGAGCCTGCGGTAGACCGCGAGCCGGCTGTAGCCGTCGGCGAGCAGGTGGTGCATGGTCAGGTGGAGCAGGTGGCGGTCGGCGGCGATGCGCACCAGCGTCAACCGGAACAGCAGGCCGCCGGTGAGCCGGAAGGGCCGGTGCAGGTCCTCGTCGAAGAGCCGCAGCGCCTCGGCGACCGGATCGGCGGTGCCGCCGAGGTCCAGCTGCCGCAGCGGCAGTTCCCCGAGCGGCCGCACGTGCTGGACGGGGACGCCGTCCGTCTCGGAGAACCGCGCCCTGGTGCACTCCGCCTCGTGCAGCACCGTCTCCAGCGCCCGGCGCAGCAGGTCCGCGTCGAGCGGGCCGGAGATGTCGAGGTAGTCGGCCATGTTGTAGGCCAGTCGCCCCTGCGAGAGCCGCTCGTCGAACCAGATGCCCAACTGGGCGCCCGTCAACGGCAGGGCGGTGTCGGCGGGTTGGGTCATGGTGTCTCCTGGACGCGTCACGGTGGAAGGGCGGGGCCGCGCTTACGGGGGCGCCTCGGCGAGGGTGGGAGCGAAGGGCGGCGGGAGGCTCAGCCGACCCGGGCGGGCACGTCGTCGTCCAGGGTCCGCGGGCCGTACAGGTCGGCGACCCACTGCTCCTGGTACACGGTGTCCAGGTAGCGCTCGCCGAGGTCGGGGGCGATGGCGACGGCCCGGCCGCCGGGCGGCAGCGGATGCCGCGCGAGCCAGGTGAGGGCGCCGCTGACGACGGTGCCGGTGGACCCGCCGAAGAGGAAGCCGCGGCGGGCCAGCCGGCGGCAGCTGCGGATGGTGTCGGGCTCGGCGACCATGACGACGTCGTCGACCAGCGATTCGTCGAGCAGTGGGGGCCGCACGCCGGTGCCCAGCCCCGGGATCATGCGGGTCCGGGCGGGGCCGCCGAAGGTGACCGAGCCCTCCGCGTCCACCGCGACCACCCGGGCCGACGGCTTGTGGTCGCGCAGGTACCGGGCGCAGCCCATCAGGGTGCCGGTGGTCCCGGCCCCGACGAAGAGGACCGACAGGTCGGGGAAGGCCTTGAGGATCTCCGGGCCGGTGGTGTCGTAGTGGGCCTGCCCGTTGTCCGGGTTGGCGTACTGGTTGAGCCAGAGGAAGTCCTCGTTGCCGGCGCAGAGTTCGCGGACGTGCGCGAGGCGCGCGCCGAGCAGCCCGTCCACCGGGTCCGGGGTGGTGATGACGTGCACCTCGCTGCCCAGTGCCTGCATGAGCTGACGGGCGCCGAGGGTGCAGCGGGAGTCGGTCACGCAGACGAAGCGGTAGCCCCGGGCGGCGGCCAGCAGGCTCAGGGCCACACCGAGGTTCCCCGAGGAGCTCTCCACCAGGGTGGAGCCGGGACGCAGACGTCCTTGGCGTTCGGCGGCGTCCACCATCGCGCGCGCGGCCTTGAGCTTGATGGAACCGGCGAAATTGAATCCCTCGCATTTCAGCATCAACGGTTCACCGACGAGGGGTTCCAGATCGACGAAGAGGTCGTCGGCATTGAATTCGTGGGGAGCGGTGATGATGTGAATGGGACACCTGCCGCCTTGATGGGTATGGGCTTCTTCAGATGCGTGCGCGATCCTGCCAAATCGCACTGACTACCGGTTGACGGGCCGCTGACCGGAATTTGCCAACTTGCCGCTCTTACAAGGCCGTTGCTAGGTTCTGGGCGGCCCGGCCCGACGTCGTGGTCCGGGTGGTGCCGAATGGGGGGAAGGCAGCCATGCGCATCGTGCTCGCCGAGGACCAGTTCTTGTTGCGCGAGGGCCTGATCCGGCTGCTGGAACCGCACGGCTTCGAGGTCGTCTCGGTCGTCGGCAGCGGCCCGGAGCTGGTCCGGGCCCTGGACGTGGAACGCCCCGACCTGGTCCTGGCGGACATCCGGATGCCGCCGACGCACACCGACGAGGGACTGCGCGCGGTGCTGGAGGCGCGCCGCCGCCACATCGGCCAGCCGTCACTGCTGCTGTCGCAGTACGTCGACCAGCTCTATGCGCGGGAGTTGCTCGCGGACGGCGAGGGCGGCGTGGGCTATCTGCTGAAGGACCGGGTCTTCGACGCCACGCAGTTCGTCTCGGCGCTGCGCCAGGTGGCCGGCGGGGGCACGGTGATGGACCCGGACGTGGTCACCGCGATGATGTCCGGCAGCGGGCGGGACGAAAAGGTCACGCGCCTGACCGACCGGGAACGCGACGTCCTGCACGGCATGGCCGAGGGCCGGTCCAATGCCGGCATCGCCGCCTCGCTCGTCATCACGGAGAAGGCGGTCACCAAGCACATCGGCAACATCATGCAGAAGCTGGATCTGCCGCCGTCCAAGGACGACAACCGCCGGGTGCTGGCCGTGCTGACCTATCTCAACCACTCCTGACCGCGGCGGTCAGCCGGTGGCCCGCCCGGACAGCAGCGCGGGGAAGAGGTTGAGGTGCTGGATGTTGCGGGTGCCTTCCATGAACTCGACGCCCCGGGCGTCCCGCGCCAGTTTGTCCAGCAGCGGGTGGCCGGCCCGGGCGGCGGGCGCCAGCAGCTCGCAGGCGGCCAGCGTCACCTCCTCGGCCAGTGCGCAGGCCCGCGCCTTGGCGGCCGAGGCGAGGTGCCCGTCGCCGGTGGCGTCCACCTCCGCGGCGGCCCGGAGGACCAGGGGCCGGGTGGCCTCGATCCGGCGGCCCAGTTCCTCGATGCGGTCCCGGGCGGTGCCCCGGGCGGCGGGCCGCTGCTCGACGACGTAGGCATGGGCCGCCCCGGCGATGCCGAGGGCCAGCGCCGCCACCCCGGGTCGTAGCCGGTTGAACACCTGGACGCAGGCCCACATGCCGCGGCGGACCGGCGACAGGTGGCGGCCGAGCACCCGCTCGGGCTCGACGGGGAGGTCGTCGAGGGTGAGGGCGCCCAGTTGCGCGCCGCGCAGTCCGAGCGTGTCCAGCGGCTCGGCCCGCCAGCCGGCGCACCCGGTGTCGACCAGGACGGCTGTCACGCCGAGCGGTCCGCTGCCGGTGCGGGCGAAGACCACGGCGAGCTGGGCGCGGGCGGCGTTGCCCACGTAGCGTTTGCGGCCGGTCAGCACGAGCCGGCCGTCGGCACCGGGGCGCAGCGTGGTCTCCATCGCCGAGGCGTCGGAGCCGTGGCCGGGTTCGGTCAACGCGAAGCAGGTCCAGGTGGGTTCGCCCACGATCCGGGTGTAGTACTCCGCGCGCTGTGCCGGGTCGGCCAGCTTGTCCACCAGCACGCCGGACATCGACGGGCCGGGCGCGGCCAGGGTCAGCCCCGCGTCTCCGCGCGCCAGTTCCTCCAGCACCACGACGTGTTCCACGGCGCCGGTGCCGTCGAAGACGTACGGGCCGACCCGCAGCGGCCGGCCGCCGTACTCGCGCGGTGTGCCGTAGGTGCGCAGGTGGCGGACGCCCGGCAGGTCCAGGTGGCGGTGGACGGCGTCCGGGTCCCGGTCCAGCTCCAGTGCGGCGGCGCGGAACTGGTCGCCCCACTCGCGGGCCCGGTCGCGCAGCGCGGCCAGCCGTGCGTCACCGTTCACCGTTCCTCCTCCGTGTGCAGGTGGACGTCGGCCAGCAGTTCCGACACCTCGGCGATGCCGCCGGGTCCCTCGCGCAGGAAGCCGTGGGCGCCCAGCAGCCGCAGCCAGGCCCGGTCGGTGCGGGTGATCCGGGAGTGCAGCTGCCGCAGCTGTGCCGGCGTCGCGCCGGCCGGGGCGAGCGAGGCGGCGTGGGCGGTGAGCTCCAGCTCGCCGGCGTACGCCTCCGCGGCCTGGGCCTTGACCAGTTGGTGCATCAGGATGGTGCCGTCCCCGCTGGCGCGCCGGCCCAGCCGGGCCAGGGTGGCGGTGCGCAGTCCGGCGGTGAGCCCGAACCGGATCCAGAGCAGGGCCGGCGGGTCGGCGGGGGCGGACGGCGCGGCGTCCGGGGCTCGCCGGACCAGGACCACGGGCCCGCCGGGCAGCGGGTACCGGCGCAGCACCCGGCCGGCCACCGGGCCCGCGGGCTCCGGCAGGACGGCGTGGCCGGTGGCGCCGCCGTCCAGGGCGTGCGGGCCGTACCGGGTCAGCAGGGCCCGCAGGGCGGCCGCCGGGCCCTCGTCCCGGGCCGCGGCGTACAGCTGCCGGTGGTCGGGCGGGGCGCTCACCCCGGCGGCGGGGCTCATGCGGCCACCGGGCCGACGCGGCAGACCGACAGGTCACCGAGGGACCGGTCGTACTCGGCGAGCAGCACCGGGGCGTCGTCCGGTGCCGGGCGCAGTGCGGCCAGCGCCCCGAACAACGCGGTGCACGGCCACCCTTCCGGGGTGTGCCGGAGCGCACCGTGCGGGATCTTCGGCTGCCAGCGCTCCCCCACCCCGGCGCCGACCAGGACCGTGGAGGCGCCGTCGGCGGCGAGTTCGGCCGCGAGGGTGTCGAGGGTGCGCGGCACCTCCTCGGCGGGGACGCCCGCCCGCTGGCGCACCTGGAGCCCGTCCGGGGCGCCGTCCGGCGCCGGCTCGACGACCAGCGCCACCGCGGCGTCGCCCGCCACCCGCCGGTCCGGTGGCGGCGGAGCGTCGTACGGCAGGTCCGACTGGTCGAAGGCGAACGCCAGCACCCGCCGGAGGCGGTGGCGGAGCACGCTGGAGCGGGCCAGCGCCAGCATGGTGAAGGGTGCCGAGACGCCGGTGTCGGTGACGCCGAAGAGCCGGGGCCGGCCGGGCAGGCGGGCCGCCAGTGTGGGTCCGGTGAGCGTCAGCGGGTGCAGGTCGGGCGTCGCGTAGGCCAGCAACAGCAGGTCGACGGGGCGGTCCTGGGCGCCGACCGGGTCCAGCAGGGCGACCGCCATCTCCTCGAAGGTGGATCCGGTGACCGTCGGCCGGCCGGCTTCCCGCAGGGGCACGCCGGCGCCGGCGGCGACCCGGGCGTGGTACCGGTCGTCGTCGGCGGCGCCGGGGCGGGTGGCCCCGGCCGGGAAGCGGCGGTGTGCCGTCGCGGACACCGTCAGGGCGACCGTCACCGCTGCGCTCTCAGCTCGCCCAAGAGGTGGTCGGCCAGCGAGCCGACGGTGGCGAAGTGGCTCATCTCCAGGTTCTCCGTGTCGAACTCGCAGTCCAGCAGCTCCTCCAGGGCGAGCAGCAGGTCGAGCACGCCGGTGGAGTCGAGCCCGAGTTCGTCGAAGAGCCTGGTGCCGGGCGCAAGGCCGGTCAGGTCGCGCTGGAGGACGTCGCCGAGGGCTTCGGTGACGGCGGCGGTGACCCGGTCCTGCTCGGTCGTGGGCTGCTGGATGGTCGCTTCGGTCATGTCGTGTCCTTCGGTAGGGGGCCGGCCCGGGTGCCGGGCCTAGGCGGTGGGGAGCGGGTCGAGCGGCGAGCGCACGGCGGACGACGCCGGGTCGTAGAGGTGCTGACGGGCCAGCAGGTCCCTGGGGGTGTCGGCGTCCCGGACCAGGTGCGCCCGCCCGCGGTGGACCAGCACCTCGGCGGGGTGGCCGTGGGAGAGGAAGAACACCGGTGAGGCGCTCGGGCCGTACGCGCCGGACCGCCGTACGCCGAGGAGGTCACCGGTCCGCAGCGGCGGCAGGGCCACCTTCTTGCCGATGGTGTCGTTGGGCGTGCACAGCGGTCCGGTGATGTTCCACGGTTCGGTGGCGCCGGCGCCGGGCCGGTTGAGCAGTTCGATGGGGAAGTTCCGCTTGACGAACGACCCGATGCCCACGGCGGCCATGTGGTGGTTGGTGCCGCCGTCGGCGACCGCGAAGTTCTCCCCGGCCGAGGTCTTGGTGTAGCCGACCCGGACCACGTACGTCCCGCTCTCGGCCACCAGGTAGCGCCCGAGTTCCATGATCAGCCGGGTGTCGGGGTGGGCTTCGGCGAAGGCGTCCAGGACCGGATTGACGCCGGCCGCCAGCCGCGCGAGGTCCAGGTCGCGTTCGCCGTCGAAGTAGGCGACGCCGAGGCCGCCGCCGACGTCGACCATCTCCAGGGGGAAGCCGTGGTGCGCCGCGATGCGTTCGGCGAGGCCGAGGATGCGCCCGGTGTTGAGCACCACGGCCTCCTCGCTGAGGATGCGGGTGCCCATGTACACCTGCACGCCCATCAGCCGCAGGTGCGTCAGCTGCTTGCCCAGCGGTTCCGAGCCCAGCAGCTGTTCCTCGTCGATGCCGAACTGGCGGGGCTTGCCGCCCATGGTGAGCCCCGAACCCTTCACGGTGAAGCTCGGGTTGACGCGCAGCGCGACCGGAGCGGTCAGCCCCAGCTCCCCGGCCAGCTCCTCGATCGCCGCCAGTTCCTGGAAGGACTCGCAGATGACCGCGTACACGCCGTGGCGGAGGCAGGCGCCGAGTTCCTCGCGGCTCTTGCCGGGGCCGAGGAAGACGATGTCGGAGGCGGCCACCCCGGCCGCCCGGGCGGTGAGCAGCTCGGTCAGCGAGGAGACCTCGGCCCGGGCCCCGTGCGCGTGCAGCAGGGCGCAGACCGAGACGTTCGGATTGGCCTTGAGCGAGTAGAAGATCTCCAGCCGCGGGTGCAGCAGCTCGTTCAGGGCGTCCATGCGGCCGGTCAGGCGGTCGCCGTCGTAGAGGTACAGCGGGGTGCCGAACTGCTCGGCGAGGGTGGTGATCCCGAGATTCTGCACGGTGAACTCAGCGGGCATCGGCGGGCTCCTCCGTAAGGGTGGCCAGTTGCTTCGAGACGGCCTCGTCCAGCGCGGGGAGCCGTTCGGGGGCGCCGACCAGCAGTCCGTACAGCCGCCCCTGGAAGGGGCCGGAGCCGGCGCCGGCGTTGACGGTGGCGAAGTTGTTGACGACCAGCCCCTCCTCCCCCGGCGCCCGCAGCAGCAGGCCGTCCAGCAGCCGGCGCACGGCGGCGAACGGCAGCTCCCGGCGCAGCCGGAGGGGGTAGTGGCGGGCGAGGGCGGACTGTCCCGGGGCGAGCACGCGTTCCTGGAGGCGGACCTGGTAGGTGGACATGTTGTTGCGGGCGTTGATCTCGATCACCGGGAAGACACCGCCGTCGGTGTCCACGATCGCGTCGATGCCGGCCACGCCGAAGAACCCGTCGGACGCCAGCTGCTTGCCGAGCAGCCCGGCGGCGTGCCGGAGCACGTCGAGCTGGCGTGGCGTCAGGTCCGGTGGGAAGCGGTGGCCCTTGTGCACCCCGCTCTCGGTGAGGGCCTCCTTGACGAAGTCCAGCCGTACGGTGCCGTCCCGGCCCACGGTGATCTGGTAGTTGAGGTCCCGGTCCTTGGCCACCCGTTCCTCGATCACGAAGGCGGCGCGGTCGGTGCCGGCGGCGCGGGCGCTCCGGGTGATCACGGTGTGCAGCCGGTCGAGGCGGCGCCGGCCGTCGACGGCCGCGATGCCCTTGCCGGAGACGCCGAACGCCTCCTTGACCATCAAGGCGGCGCCGCGCTCGCAGAGTTCGGCGGCGTCCGGCAGCACGGCGTCGAGTTCGCCGAGCGTCTCGCAGGCCCAGCCGCGCGGCTGCCGCAGCCCGGCCGCGTCCGCGGCGCGCCGGCTGTAGACCTTGCTGTTGACCGCCTTGCACAGCGGTGCCGACGGGGCGGCCAGCGGGATCCGGGCCCGGGCGGCGAGCTCCTCCTCCAGGGCGGAGACGCCGTGCGGGGCCAGCAGCGCGCCCCGGTCGGCCAGTTCCCCGAGGGTGGCGATCAGCGTGTCGTCCGCCAGGGCGTCCCGGGTGACCATGTGGTCCGGCCGCTGGTCGGCCACCACGTGCACGGTGGGCAGGGCCAGGCCCAGCCCGCGCAGGTGGTCCAGGTAGTCCTCGTCGGGCCGGGACTTGAGGACGACGTGGTCGTCGGCGTCGCCCAGCAGCAGCGCGAACTCCTCCATGCGGTTGACCACGGCGCTGTTGCCGGCCGACGAGAGCCGGGGCAGTCCGGTCTCGCCGCGGGCCCACTCCTCCTCGACCTCGAAGTTGCCCAGGAACACCAGGGACGCACCCGGGTCACCGGCCACCGCGGTCTTCAGCCGCCGGCTGAAGTTCTCCTCCACCGCATCTCCGTCCTCCCCGTACACCCGGGGCGCTCAGTGCTCCACGACCATCGCGGCGAAGCACGCCCCGAGCCCGACGGCCACCATCAGGTAGTGGTCACCGGGGCGGAGTCTGCCCAGCTCGCAGGCCGTGACGTAGTTGACGAACGGGTCGGCCCCGAAGCAGTGCCCGGTGCGCGGGACGTTGTCCAGGAGCACCCGTTCGGTGCGGGTGCCCAGCCGGTCCGCGAGGTTCGTCCACGCGACCCGGTTCACGTTGTGCGGCAGCACCAGGGCGATCTCGCCCATGGTCAGCCCGGCGGCGCCGACCGCCTCGTCGATGACCTCGGTGAGGACGTCGGCGTACATCCCGCGGAAGGACCGGGCCGCCTCCGGCGTCATCACCATCTTCGGATGGCCGGTGGACACGGTCCGGGTGGCGAAGCCGCGGACCCGGTCCCGGGTCCCGGACGCCGCCACCAGTACGGCGGCGGTCGCCTCGCCGGTGGGGCCCACCCCGGGCACGAACTGGGTCTCCCGGGTCAGCGCCTTCTCCCCGGTCAGGATCAGCGCGAGCGCCTCGGGGTCGCCCTCCTCCTCCAGCAGCGTCCCCGCGACCTCCACCGCCAGCAGGCCGGAGGCGCAGGCGTGCTCGGTCAACGCGAAGGTGCGGGCGTGCCGCAGCCCGGCCTCGCGCCGTATCTCCTGGAGCACGCTGTGCGGATACGGTGACGGCGCACGCAAGGTCCTGGCGCGGATCAGGAAACGCACCCGCTCTTCCGCACCCCGCAGCGACGGCAGTTTCTCCAGCGCGGAGAGGAGCAACTCCTTCTCCGGGACCTCCTCGTCCCAGCAGATCCGGGAAAGTCCGAACCCCCGGATGTAGCGGCGCAGTTCCGCGTCCGTGAGTCCCAGGTCGTGCTGACGCTCCGCGAGGGAAACCGGTGACGGCCAGTGCGTGGATACCTCGGCTATTGAGGTCACAGCCCGCCGACTCCTTTCGAGCCCGACTGTCCCCGAATTGGGTGCGGGGAACGGGCCCCAAAGTAATCGCGCCGATTGACGAGGCACTGACTGAGCACTGACCACGCCGATCAACGGCCGGTGGTATTCGCCGGGTGAGCGTCCGGCAACGGGGCCGTCCCCTGACCCATTTCGAGCCATCACCCGCCTTTTCTCTGCGCGCGACGAGGAAAGGCCGTGGTCAAGGAGAATCCACCCCTCCGCAACCTCGCCGCCGTGCGGGGCGCCGGCGCCCGCGTCCGGCCGCGTACGGGTCCGCCGTCCCGTGCCTTCCCCGGCCCCGGCCGGACCGGTCCGGCCCGGCGCCCCCGGCGGCGCCCGCCCCCGGGATTTTCCGTAAGGGGAAGGCAAAAGCACCTCTCGCGCGATATCACTGACCAGTACGGCGTGTGTTAGCTTGGCGTGGCCGAAAAGCATGGACCCACGCTCAGCACGTAGTACGCGCACAGTGATGGTCAGCAGCTCAGGCCCAGGGGGGACCAGCTCATGCAGCAATGCCGGACCGTTGTCCAGTGGGGAATCTCCCGGAGGCTCGCTCGTTCGCGAGCCTGACCTCATCGCCCCTCGCACGGAATTCTCCCGTCCGTTTTTCCGGGGGAAGTAGGGGTTCTCGGTGCGTGCCCACGCATGCGCCGTTCTGCACCCGCAACGACCAGGCGGGATCACGCGTTTGTGCCCGCCCGGCGACGCCGAAGTGAGTACAGGGGAAGACGCCGAATGCCGAGTACAGGGAGCAGGCGCCGAACGCTGACCACCGGGAGAAGAAGAATGGAAGACAGATGGCTGTGCACATCCTGAACGGGGACAACATGGACACGGGCGAGGTGTCGGTCGGCTTACTGGGCCCCTTACAAGTCGCCCACCGGGGGAAGTCCTACGGCGTCGGGCCGAACCGTGCCCGGGCCCTGCTCGCCGTGCTCGCCCTCTCCGCCCAAGAGGTCGTCTCCATCGACTTCCTCATCGACGAACTCCTCACCGACCGGCCCTGGAAGAACCCGAAGAACGCGCTGCAGGCCGGGGTCCACCGCCTGCGCGACGCTCTGGAGCGGATCACCGGGACGCCGGGCACCCTGATGGTGCGCACCTCCGCCAACGGCTACCTGCTGGACGTCCCGCCGGCCCGGGTCGACGCCCACCGGTTCGACACGCTCGCCGCGCAGGGAGCGGCCCTGCTGCCGCACGCGCCCGACGGGGCCGTCGCGGTGCTGGAGGAGGCGCTCGCCCTGTGGCGCGGGGACGCACTGCTCGACGTGCTGGGCGGCCTGCGCTGCCAGAACCAGATGAGCCGGCTGGCCAGCCAGCGGCTGAGCACCCTGGAGGACCTCTACGAGGCCAAGCTGGTCGGCGGCGGCTACCGCGTGGTGAACGGGCTGGAGCAACTCGCCCTGGAACACCCCGAACGCGAGCGCCTGACCGAGCTGCTGATGGTCGCGCTGTACCGTTCCGGGCGCCAGCAGGAGGCCCTCGCCACCTTCCAGCGGGTCCGCTCCTGGCTGCAGGACGAACTCGGCGTGGAACCGGGCCGGAAGCTGCGGAGCCTGCAGCGGGCGATCCTCACCCAGGACGTGGCCATCGACGCGCGACTGCCCCAGACGTCGGCGTCGTGACGAGCAGTCAAAGTCCTTGTCGAGCAAGGGACTTCTTCACCGACTTGACCGACAGCTGACGCGGGCGTCGTCAGGGAGGCGGCCGGCGTCGCCCGACCGCCTCTCGGCCGTCGTCAAGAGGGTGCTCCAGGAACCGCTCCTCGACCCGCGCCGAGCGGCCGTGCACCGCCAGCGCCCCGGCGTACCCGGGGCCCGGCTCCAGGTCGAACAGGGCGAACGGCCCGGCGGCGTACGGTCCCCGCCACGCCACGAGCGCCGCCGAACGGCCCGGGCCGGAGACGGTGATGTCGCGCTTGGGCACGACGATGCCCAGCCCGACCGCCTTCAGCAGGGCCTCCTTCCGCGTCCAGTACACCGCGTAGGCCACGTTCCGCCGGTGCTCGGGGAGCGCCTGGAAGGCGCGGTACTCCTCCTCGGCCAGCACCCGCGGGGCCAGCCGCCGCACGGACCGGCCGGGGACCCGCTCGACGTCCACCCCCGGCTCCGGGCCCTCGGTGACGGCCAGTACCACCCGGTCACCGGCATGGGCGAGCGAGAAGCGCACCCCGGCACCGGGCACGAACGGCTTGCCGTGCGGGCCGCCGCAGTGCCGGCACCGCCGGTGCAACGCCACCCGCCGCGGCGGCGTCCCGGTGAGCCGGCCGAGCACCGTCCTGACCAGCGCCCGTCCGGTCGTCAGACGGGCCCGGTCCGCCGCCTGGTGCAGCCGTTCGCGGCGGGCCCGCTCGTCCGCGTCGAGCAGGTCCCGGGCAGCCGGATCGTCGACGAGGGGGGACCACCACACCCGGCACACGGGGGCTTCGGCCACGGCCCGGTTCACCCCTGCCCGTCGACGGCCTGCCGGCCGGTCAGGCCGAGGAACACGTCGTCCAGCGAGGGGCGCCGCCGCGCGAAGTCGACCACCTCGATCCCGGCCCCGTGGAGCGCGGACGCGGCGGCGGCGATCCCGGCGAGCCCGTCGTCGAGCTGCCAGCCGAGTACGCCGCGCTGTGCGTCCTCCGCCAGCTCGCCGGTCACCACGGTGCGCAGGGTCCGGCGTGCCGTGGCCAGGCCCGCCGCGTCGGCGAGGGTGATCTCCAGCCGCTCCTGCCCGACCTTGCGCTTGAGCGCGTCGGCGGTGCCCTCGGCCACCACCACGCCGTCCGCGATCACCGAGATGTGGTCGGCCAGTTGGTCGGCCTCCTCCAGGTACTGCGTGGTCAGCAGGACGGTGACGCCCTGCGCCACGAGTTCCCTGATCACGTCCCACAGCGCGATCCGGCTGGCCGGGTCGAGGCCGGTGCTGGGTTCGTCGAGGAAGATCACCTCGGGCGAGCCCACCAGGGTGCTGGCCAGGTCCAGGCGCCGGCGCATCCCGCCGGAGTAGGTGCCGAGCGGCCGCCCGGCCGCGGCGCCGAGGCCGAAGCGTTCGAGAAGTTCCCCGGCCCGGGCCCGGGCGTCCCGGCGGCCCATCCCGAGCAGCCGCCCGAGCAGCGTCAGGTTCTCCCAGCCGGTCAACTGCTCGTCGACCGCGGCGTACTGGCCCGACAGGCCGATCCGGCGGCGCACCTGCCGGGCCTCCTTCGCCACGTCGTACCCGGCGACCCGGACGGTGCCGGCGTCGTGCCGCACGAGGGTGCTGAGCACGCGCACGGTGGTGGTCTTCCCCGCGCCGTTGGGACCGAGCAGTCCCAGTACGCTGCCGGCCGGCACGCGCAGGTCCACCCCGCGCAGCACCTCGACGCCCCTGTAGCTCTTGCGCAGTCCCTCGACCTCGATGGCCGCCGTCGCGTCCGGCACGTCGTCAGGCTCCCCGGCTGCCGAGACGGGCGGGGTCCAGGTCCGTCCAGTGCTCCTCGACGTAACCGGCGGCCTCCTGCCGGGTCACCGAGGTGAGCACCGGCCGCCAGCCCTCGGGGACCTCGGCGAACGCCGGCCAGAAGCTGTGCTGGTTCTCGTCGTTGACCAGCACGTGGAAGGTTCCCTCTGCGTCGTCGAACGGGTTACTCATGGGCCGCCCCTCGTCCTCTCGCCTGCCGGCGTGGTCCTGCTCACTATGCTCAAGCGCGCTGACGCGGGACTGACGAACGGCTGAGCACGGCCGCCGGTCCGCGCACCGGGTACGCGGGCTGCGTCCGCCCGGAGAGCAGCCGTTCGGGGCGCGGCGCGGCGGGCCGGCCCGTGATCCGCCCGAGGAGGTCCGCCGGGCCGCTGCCCGACTCCCCGCAGTCCCCGTGCGTCCCGCGCCAGGCGCACCAGGCGGGCAGCGCGACCATGCCGACGAGCAGTTCGACGGCGACGGCGGAGACCGCGGCCACCACGGCCGCCGACCGCATCTGGGCCATCGGTCCGGCGGCCGGGAGCCACCCGGCCACCACCAGTACGGCGGCCGGCGCGGCGAGCGGGAACCCGGCGCGGCGGCAGCCGTCCTGGGCGGCGGCGCCGGCCGGCATGCCCAGGCGCCGGTTCTCCCGGATCCGGCCCGCCGCCCGGACGTACCGGGGCAGGACGAGCGCCGACAGCACCGGCCAGGCGGCCACCGGTGCCCACCGGCCCGCCGGCGGGCCCTGGCCGGCCGGTGCCACGAACGCCGGCGCCAGGTCGCCGAGCACCGCCCACGTCACGGAGACCACCAGAGCCAGGGAAAGCACGACCAGCGGACCGAGCACCCAGGACCGCAGGGCGAGCGCGGCGCCGGCCGCGGTGAGGACCAGCAGCACCGCTCCCCCGGCCGACCACGGCCACGGCGCACCGGAGGCCGCCTGGGTCAACGCCCCGGCGAGGAGGGCGAGTACCCCCGCGGTGAGGACGAGGCCGGCCGGCGCACGGTCCGTCACCCGGGCGAGCACCGCGCGGTGCAGCCGGGACGCCCGGGAGGACTCCGCCCGGCGGGGCGCGCGGCGCGGGGCGGCGCGGCGGCACCGGTCGCCGAGCACGAGCGCGGCGGGCACCGCGACGTTCGCCGTCAGCAGCGCCACCACGGACACCACCGCCGTCCCGGCCGCGACGCCGGGCAGTGCCGGGGCCCCGGTCACCGCGAGCCCGGCCGCGGTCAGCAACAGCAGGCCTGCGCTGCGCACCACGGACCGCCCGGAGGTGCCGGCCACGATGGTGAGCGCCGCGGCGGGACGGTATCCGCGGGTGCTCTCCTCCTGGTACCGGCGTACGTGGGCGGGGAGCAGGTCCAGGCCCAGCACCAGGCCCACCAGGGCCACCACCGCGGCGGCCGGCGCCCCGCCCGGCGTCACCAGGCCGCCGAGCGCCGCCAGCCCGCCGCCCCAGGCGAGCGTCGCCAGGTGCCGCAGGCGCGTCCCGCCGGCCGTGGCGAGGGCACCGGTGACCAGGGCCAGCAGCGCCACCGGGGGCCCGAACCGGCCGGCCGTGCCGAACGGCCGGACCAGGGTGCCGAAGAGGACCGCGAGACCTAGGACGACCAGCCAGCCGCGGACCGCCCGTTCCGGATCGCCGACGGCCCACCGTGCCGTACCGACGACTCCGCACCGAGGTAACGCCATATGCCTGCCACCCTTCTCCCTCGGGCCGACGGGCAGCAGCCCCCGCGGTACGCAGGGGCTGCTCCCCGTGGCTCGATGTGTCACCTGGTCGCCGCTCGGTCGTCGGTCGGGTCGGCGAGGTCGCAGGGGATCTCGAAGGCCACCGTGGTGGGGCCGCCGTCGGGGCTGGTGATCGCGAGGGGGCCGTCGAAGACCGCCAGCCGGCGTTCGACCCCCTTCAGACCGTTGCCCTTCTTCAGGTCGGCCCCGCCCGCGCCGTTGTCGTGCACCGCGACGCGCAGCGCACCGTCCGCGTGCCGGATGTCGACGTGTGCCTCACGGGCCCCCGCGTGCTTGGTGACATTGGCGAGGAGTTCGGCGATGGAGAAGTACGCGGCGGACTCGACCGGCTCCGGCAGCCGTCCCGGCAGGGAACCGGCGACCTGGATCTTCAGCGGGATGCCGAGGGCGAGGGTGCGGACCGCGTCGACCAGACCGCGGTCGGCGAGCACCGGCGGGTGGACGCCGTTGACCAGGTCCCGGATCTCGTTGAGCGTCTTGGTGGAGTCCTGCTTGGCGGCCAGCAGCAGGGCACGCGCCGCCTGCGGGTTCTCCTCCAGCAGGGACTCGGCCGCGGAGAGCGTCATGCCGAGGGCGACCAGCCGCACCTGCGCCCCGTCGTGCAGGTCCCGCTCGATGCGGCGGATCTCCCCGGCCTGCATGCGCATCGCGTCCGACCGTGAGTGCGTCAGGTGGTCGACGCGTGCCGACAACACGGTCCGGGAGGTCCCCAGTACGGCACGCGCCCAGCGGCCGTGCAGCGGCAGCATCACCCGCGGCAGGTACCCCACCGAGACCACGATCTCCACGACGCCCAGACCGGCCGCCCCGATCGCCGCGGGCAGGCTCTGCACCGGCAGGAAGAGGAACCAGGTATTGTCCCAACTCTCCACCACGGGCTGCCAGATGAACGGCAGGATCAGCCCGAACAGCCCGTGCACCAGGGCCACCGCGGGCAGCAGCGCCAGGACCGGTCCGATGCAGGGGTTGATCAGCAGCCAGAGCAGATCACGCCAGGTGGCCGGATCGCCGATCATCCGGTGCACCCGGCGCAGACCCGGCAGCCGGGCCTGACCGGGTGGTTCGGGCGCGTACGGCTCGGGCACCCGCACCCCCGTCCACTCCAGTGCGAGCCTGCGCTGCAGCCGCGCGTCGGCGCGCACGGTGTCCAGCGCCCCGGGCAGCAGCGGGATCCCGACGCCGACGCAGGCCAGGGCGACCACGACGGTCACCCAGACCAGGAGCAGGACCTCGGTCAGCGCCAGTCCGGTCAGCACCACGCCTCGCCATAACAGGGCGGCGGATCCGCCCCAGCCGGGCCTGAGGCCCACCACGGCACCATGCTCGTTCATCGTCGCCTCGTTTCCTGTCAGCGGTAGGTGGATCAAGCATCCCCTGAGGCACACCGCGACGCAGGGGAGCTAACTCCCCTCTTTCGGGCGCTGTTCCGGTGCCGGATCTCCGTTCGGCACCGGACGGCCCGGACGGTCCGGGACGGCTACGACGCCGGTCCGTCGTTCCGGTCCGCGGACCCGTCGTAGCCGCTGGTCCCCGCGTCGAGGAGCGGCATACGGCGCTGGCCGGCGGCCCGGGAGAGCCAGCGGAGGGAGTGGTAGCCGGTCAGCACGATGAGCGTCCCGAGGGCGATGCCGCTGAGTTCGAAGTGCTCGGTGAACTTCAGCGAGACGCCTCCGATGGCGATGATGATGCCGGCCGCCGCGGGGATGAGGTTCAGCGGCACGGTGAAGTCCACCCCGTTCCGGATCCAGATCTGGGCACCCAGCAGGCCGATCATGCCGTAGAGGATGACCGTGATGCCGCCCAGCACGCCGCCGGGGATCGCGGCCACCACCGCACCGAACTTCGGGCACAGGCCGAACAGCACCGCGAAGGCCGCCGCGGCGGAGTAGGCGGCGGTGGAGTAGACCCGGGTGGCCGCCATCACGCCGATGTTCTCGGCGTACGTCGTGGTGGCGGGGCCGCCGACCGCGGTGGAGAGAACGGTGGCCGTGCCGTCGGCGACGATGGCCATGCCCATCTTGTCCTCAAGGGGGTCGCCGGTCATTTCCCCGACCGCCTTGACGTGTCCGGCGTTCTCCGCGACCAGCGCCACCAGAACGGGCAGCGCCACGAGAATTGCGGAGGCCGAGAAGTTCGGGGCGTGGAAATCCGGGAGCCCGATCCAGTGGGCTTTCTCCACGCCGGAGAAATCGATGCGCCAGTGGTCGGTCACCTTGCCCGCGCCATTGGCGGAATGAATCATTCCCGCGGTGCGGTCGAGAACCCAGGACAGGACGTATCCGAAAACCAGGCCCAGGAAAATGGCAATACGCGACCAGAACCCGCGCAGGACCACGAGGGCGAGACCAGTGAACAACATGGTTGCCAGGGCCGTCCATTGATCCTGCGGCCAATAGACGGACGCCGTCACCGGGGCGAGGTTGAAACCGATGAGCATCACGACCGCGCCGGTCACCACGGGCGGCAGAACCGCGTGGATCACCCGCGCGCCGAGGATGTGGATGACGATTCCGCAGCCCGCCAGAGCGGCACCCACGACGAGCATCGCGCCCGTCAGCGTGCCGGCATCTCCGCCCTGGCCGGCGATGACGGCGGACACCCCGACGAAGGAGAGCGAGGACCCCAGGTAGCTCGGAATGCGGCCGCGGGTCATCACCAGGAAAAGCACCGTGGCCACGCCCGATGCCATCAGGGCGAGGCTGGGGTCCAGCCCCATCAGCACGGGGGCGACGAAACACGCGCCGATCATCGAGACGACGTGCTGGGCGCCGAGCGCGATGGTGCGGCCCCACGTCAGGCGCTCGCCGGGCCGGACCACCTCCCCCGGATTCAGGTGCCGCCCGTCCCCATGTAGCTTCCACCCGAAGCCGGCCATGATCACTCTCCACTTCCGCGACGCCCTGCACGTCACAGAGCCGAGGTGATTCATAGTCGAACGACTGCGTCAGGACAAACCGCGCCGACGCCCGGCCGCCGCTGCCGTGCGCGGGAGCACTGCCGGACGGGGGACCTCGTCGTACGGCCAGGACCGGGGGAAGGGCCACCCCCGGGAGCTGCGCTCCGCCGTACCACGAGGTCCCCGGGCACCCCGGGCCTCAGTGGCCGTACTTCTTGACCGCCTGGTAGTACGTCCAGGCCAGGGCCTTGCAGGAGACCTTGCGGGCCCCGGAGTAGCCGCCGCAGACCCGCTTCAGGTCCTCGTACAGCGCCTTGTCCAGCCGGGCCTTGTTCGCCTTGAAGGTGCCCATCCGCTTGTAGTTGCGATAGCCGAAGTCATGGCGCGCACAGCGGAGGTGGAAGGGGAAGCCGAGGGGGTTGTCGGGCGACTTGGAGCAGTAATCGGTGTTCCAGTTGAAGCGGTAGGCGGCCCATTTCGACCGGTGGTCCCGGGCGGCGGCCCACTGCGTGTAGCTGGCCGCGCCGGTCTGGGTCCAGTTCGACAGCACCCGCGGCTTGTCGGCGGGCACGGCCTGGGCGGCCGGGGCGGGAGCGGCTGCGGTCAGCAGCGCCGCTATGGCCAGAAGCGGGGCGGTGAGTGCGGGTATACGTCTTCGGGACATGCGCCAACCTCCGGAATTCTGCACCACGTTCACCGCGGCGCCTCCTGGAACGCGAAAAGATATGGGTTTCTCAAAGGCCGTTGCCGCTCTTGTGGCTCTCCGGAGAGCCACAAGAGGGCGCGCCGATTATTACCCCGTTCCGGTCAACGCCGCCCGGGAAACGCGGATTTCCGCAAGGCAACTGTCACGCTGGTCGGATGACGACGATTCAGGAATCCGGCGAACCGGGTCGGATCGGCACCGCGTCGCCCCGCCAGGAGCCGCCCGGCGACGTGGCCGGGGTGCTGGCGCGGATGCGGGCGCTGGACGCGGCGCTGCCCGCCGGCGACGGGGTGGCCGTCTTCAACGGCGTATATCTGACCGTCACCGAGGCGGTGGCGCGACGCCTCGGTGACGGTGCCTTCCGGGACCCGGCGGCCGCCGGGGAGCTCGACGTCCGGTTCGCCCGGCGCTATTTCGCCGCGGTGGACGCCGCGGCCGCCGGGCTGCGGCCACCGGCCTGCTGGCGCCCGCTGTTCCAGCTGCGCCGCCACCCCGGCGTCCACCCGCTGCAGTTCGCCCTGGCCGGGATCAATGCGCACATCGGCCACGACCTCGCGCTCGCCGTGCTGGACACCTGCCGGGCACTGCGTTGCGAACCGGCGGCGCTGGAGGGCGACTTCGACCGGGTGGGAGAGGTGCTGACGAGCCTGGAGGAGCGGATCCGCGAGCAGCTGATGCCCGGCCCCGATCTGCTCGACATCGCCGATCCGCTGACCCATCTGATCGGTTCCTGGAGCCTGGACAAGGCCCGGGACGGCGCCTGGGTGGCGGCCCGGGCCCTGTGGGGCGTGCGCCGGCTGCCGGAGGTGACGGAGGAGTTCACCGAGCGGCTGGACGCCGGCGTCGGCCTGGTGGGCCGGATGCTGCTGACCCCGCTGCCCGGCTGAGCCCGCCCGCCGCCCCTCGTGGCCCGTGGCCTACGAACTTCCTTGCGCAGTAGGTAAGTTGAAGGGGTCACAAAGCAGGGAACGGCACCGACGCGACACCCGACACCCACCCCCACACCCCACCAAGGAGTGCGCCGCATGGCCATCCGACTCGGTCTGAGCCTTCCGCAGATGCGGCAGTACGACATCGGACGGGACGTTCCCGACGTGGCCCGGGCCGCGGAGGAGACCGGCTATCAGAGCCTGTGGGTCTTCGAGCGGATCCTGTTCCCGGAGCCCGCCACCCAGGGCCTGTACGGCATCCCGGGACTGCCCTGGCCCGACCAGTACCGCTCGGTCGCCGACCCGCTGGTGACGCTGGCCCTGGCCGCG
Source organism: Streptomyces sp. NPDC048197 (assembly GCF_043202395.1). NCBI lineage: Bacteria > Bacillati > Actinomycetota > Actinomycetes > Kitasatosporales > Streptomycetaceae > Streptomyces > Streptomyces sp. NPDC048197. Next base: position 73,030 of record NZ_JBIDAJ010000006.1, on the reverse strand, counting down.
GGCGCCACCCGGCGGGCCCGGCTGGGCACGAGCGTGCTGGTCGCCCCGCTGCACGTGCCGTTCCAGCTGGCCCGCCAGCTGGCCTCGCTGGACGCGGCGAGCGGCGGCCGGGTGGTCGCGGGCCTGGGTACCGGCTGGTCGCTGGACGAGTACGCGGCCGCCGCGGTCGCCCCGTTCAAGAGGCGCGGGAAGGTCCTCGACGAGCTGATCGACGTCTGCCGCGCGGTGTGGGGCCCGGACCCGGTGGCGTACGAAGGGGAGCTGACCACCATCGCCCCGTCCGAGGTCGGGCCCAAGCCGAAGGGGCCGCTGCCGATCCTGCTGCCCGCCAACAGCCCGCGGGCGCTGCGCCGGCTGGTGGACCGGGCGGACGGCTGGATGCCGGTCGGCACGGGTGCGGAGCAGCTCGCGAAGCAGTGGAAGCGGCTGCAGGAGCTGGCCGCCGAACGGGGCCGCGAGGAGCCGGTGCAGAGCGTGCTGCGGGTGAACACCGAGCACACCGGCGCTCCGTACGGGGGCCCGGACCGCCGGCCGTTCCAGGGCAGCGTGGCGCAGATCGTCGAGGATCTCGCCGCGCACGCCGCGGTGGGCGTGGAGGAGATCCTGATCGATCTGCAGGGCCACGCCCGGGACGCCGAGGAGCTCAAGGACCTCGCGGCGGAGGTGTACACGGCGGCGCGGGCGGCCGGGGTGTGACCGGCCGCCCGCGCGCGGGGGGATGAACGGAGGTCAGTCCTCCGGCAGTTCGACCGGGGCGATCTCGTCGTACACGTCGCCCGGACCGGGGTTGGTGGCGTCGGTCGTGCCGCCGAGGTGGTGCATCACGCCCCACACCGCGTTGAGCGCGGTCTGGATGGCGCCCTCGGCCCAGCCGGCGGTCCAGGAGATGTCGTCGCCGGCGAGGAAGATGCCGCGCTTGTCCTCGGGGAGGCGGTCCTGCATGAAGTGGGTGAACAGCCGCCGCTGGTAGCGGTAGTGGCCGGGCAGGTTGGCCTTGAACGCGCCCATGAAGTAGGGCTCGTTCTCCCAGGAGACGGTGACCGGGTTGCCGATGATGTGCTTGCGGATGTCGACCTTCGGGTAGATCTCGCCGAGCGACTTCAGCATGACCTCCATCCGCTCGTTGGCGTCCAGCGGCAGCCACTTGAGGCTGTCGTCGCACCAGGTGTACGAGAGGCAGATGACGGCCGGCTGGTCGGGGCCGTTGTCCAGCAGGTAGGTCCCGCGGGTCATCCGGTCGGTCAGCGTCATGGACATCACGTCGCGGCCGGTCTCCTCGTCCTTGTCCAGCCAGAACGGCCGGTCGACGGGGACGAAGAGCTTGGACGACTCCATGTAGTGGGTGCGCTCGATCGCCGTCCAGTGGTCGATCGGGAACAGCTCGTCGTCACAGGCGATCTTGGACAGCAGCATCCACGACTGGGCGGTGAAGACGACCGCCTTGTAGGAGCGGATGTCGCCGGAGGCGTCGGTGACGGTGACGCGGTTGCCGGCGGTGCGGTGCAGCCGGGTCACGGCCGGGCGCGGCGTGCCGTCGTGCAGCGACGACAGCGAGGTGCCCTGGGCCCAGTGCACGATCTTCTGCGGCTCGCGCTCCCAGAGGCGCAGCGGCAGCTGCTGGGAGCCGCCGACGATGCCGCGGTGGTGGTCGTCGGCCTCGGTGTAGACGACGCGCAGGATCTCCAGGATGGAGTTGGGGAAGTCGGTGTCCCAGCCGCCGGTGCCGAAGCCGACCTGGCCGAAGATCTCGCGGTGGCGGAAGGACTTGAAGGCGTCGGAGTCGCAGAGGAAGCCGTAGAAGGTCTGGTTGTCGAGCTTCTCGACGAGCTTCGCCCAGATCTCGCGGATGCGCGGTACGTCGCGCTCGCGCATGGCCTGGTTCATGTCGGAGAAGTCGGCGCCCTCGTCCAGGCACTTGTTCCAGGCGTCCGCGACGTCCCGGTAGACCTGGGGCAGGTCGTCGACCGTCTCGGCGTAGTGCGACTCGCCCTTGAGGTCGACGACGGTCGACGGGGTCGACTCGGCCAGCGGGTTGGGGAACGGCTTGGTCGTAAGGCCCACCATGTCGATGTAGTGCTGCAGCGCCGTCGAGGACGGCGGGAAGCGCATCGCGCCCAGCTCGCAGTTGAGGCTCTCCTCGCAGCCGTCGAAGCCGACGGTGCGCAGCCGGCCGCCGATCTGGTCCGCCTCGTACACGACGGGCTTGAGGCCCATCTTCATCAGCTCGTAGGCGGTGACGATGCCGGAGAGGCCGCCGCCGATGATCGCGACCTCGGTGCCGTGCTCGGTCGCCGGTATCTGGCCGAGGCCCGCCGGGTGGGCCAGGAAGTCGTCGTACGCGTACGGGAAGTCCGGGCCGAACATGGTGATCGGCGGCTGCGCTTCGGTGTGCGGGACGGCGGGGGGCACCGTGGACGTCATGGGGTACGGACTCCTTGCGGGGAAAGCTGAAGGCGGGGCGGGGCAGGGCGGCGGGGAGAGGGTCAGACGAGGGGCCCGTAGAGCTCCGGGCGGCGGTCGCTCAGGTAGGGGTTGGTCTCGCGGGAGGCGGCGAGGAAGGCCGGGTCGACGGCGGCACAGACCAGCTCCTCGCCGCGGCCGGCGCGGGCCCGGGCGACGCCGTCCGGGCCGGCGAGCGTGGAGAGCCCGACGAACTCGAACTCCCCTTCCGGGCCGGTGCGGTTGACGTACGCGATGTACATCTGGTTCTCGAAGGCGCGGACCGGGACCAGCGATTCCGCGACGAACTGGAACGGGTGCATCTGCGCGGTGGGCACCAGCAGCAGGTCGGTGCCGGCCAGCGCGTGCGCCCGGACGTTCTCCGGGAACTCCACGTCGTAGCAGATCATCAGGCCGATGCGGAGGCCACCGAGCTCGGCCTGGACGACCGGCCGGTCGCCCGGCGTGAACCACTCGCGCTCGAAGCAGCCGAAGAGGTGGGTCTTGCGGTACGTGGCGAGGCGCTCGCCCCGGGCGTCGATCAGCTGGACCGCGTTGTAGACCGTGTCGCCGTCCCGCTCGGGGAAGCCGTAGGCGATCGCCAGGCCGTGGTCCGCGGCGATCTTGGCGACGGCGTCCGCGGACGGGCCGTCGGCGGGCTCGGCGAGCTTGGGCACGTCCGCGCCGATGGCGTAGCCGGTGAGGAACATCTCGGGCGCGGTGAGCAGTCCGGCGCCCTGCGCGGCGGCCGCGCGGGCCGCGTCCGTCAGGACCTGCAGATTGTGGGCGACATCGCCGGGCCGGCCCGAACTCTGGAGCAGGGCGGTGTGCAGCGGTGTCATGGGACCCCTCGGCGAACGGTTCGGGCGGGACGCAATGACGGTACGGGTCGGTGACGATTCCGGACAAGGCGCCACCGTTGCGTGCGGCCGGACGATTCATTGCGCGTTCAAGCGCCTCCGCGGCGATTCGTTGCGCCAGAGGTCATCGGGCCTCCGGCGGGGGGCCGGCGGCGATCGTTTCCCCGACCACCCGGCGGACGAGTCCGCGCAGCCAGACGTGGCCGGCGTCCGCCTCCTGGCGGGGGTGCCAGGCCATCGCCATGCTCATCGAGGGCAGTTCGAGCGGGATGGGCAGGGTGCGCAGGCCCAGGGCGCGGACCGTCGAGGCGGCGATCACCTCGCCCGCGAAGCCGACCGCGTCGGTGTCGCGGACCATCATCAGCGAGGCGGCGAAGGTGGGGACGGTGGCGATCACCTTGCGGCGCAGTCCGAGGGCGGCCAGCGCGGTGTCGATGGGGCCGGTAAGCCGGCCGCGGCGGGTGAAGTTCAGGTGCGGCGCGGCGGCGTAGCGGCGGGCGGTGAGCCGGCCCTCGGTGAGCGGGTGGCCGTCGCGGACCACCGCGACCCCGCGGTCGGTGAACAGCTCCTCGGAACGGATCTCCGGTTCGGTGCTGTCGATCACCCCGAGTTCCAGGTCGGCGGCGCCGTCCCGGAGCAGCGGCAGGTCGACGTGGCTCTCGCCGAGGAAGCGCAGCACGACCTGCGGGGCCTCCTCGGCGACCCGGGCGACCAGGCGCGGGCCGACGGCGGTGACGACGAGGTCGTTGGCGCTGAGGGTGAAGGCCCGGGCCAGCTGCGCCGGATCGGCGGGGGCGGCGGGGGCGAGCACGCCGTGGGCGGCGTCCACCAGGCGGCGCACCTCGGCCCGGATCTCCAGGGCGCGCGGGGTGGGGACCATGTGGCGGCCGGCGCGGACGAGGACGGGGTCGCCGAGGGTGCGGCGGATCCGGCCGAGGGCGCGGCTCATGGCCGGTCCGGAGAGGCCGAGGCGGTCGGCGGCCGCGGTCACGCTCTCTTCTTCGAGCAGTGCGTCGAGGGCCGTCAGGAGGTTGAGGTCGATGTTTGCGTTTCGCGCAATCATGGAGTGCACACCTTGCATTTGAGGTTAATCCACAGTGACCCTAGCGTCCCGCCCATGACCTCGACACTGTCTCCGCCCCCTTCCCCTTCCTCGGGTTCCTCTTCCTCGGATTCCCTTCACAGACCCGCGGCCGGCCCGGGCCGGCAGCGTGCGGTGACGGCCGCGATGTGCGTCTGCGTGCTGGTCGCGCAGTCACTGGTGGCCGCGATGAACCTCGCGATCCCCCGGATAGCGGCGAGCGGACTGCATCCGTCCGCCGCCCAGCTGCTGTGGATCGTCGACACCTACGTCCTGGTCTTCGCGGGGCTGCTGATCCCCGCCGGTGCGCTGGGCGACCGCTACGGGCGCAAGGGCGTGCTGCTGACCGGGCTCGGCGTGTTCGCCACGGGTGCGCTGCTCAGCGCGGTGGCGGGTTCCCTGCCGGTACTGCTGGCCGGCCGGGCCGTCTCGGGCGCGGGCGCCGCGCTGCTGGTCCCCGCGACCATGTCCGTCCTGCTGCACGCGACCCCGCCGGACCGCCGGGCCGGTGCGGTCGCCGCCTGGAGCACGGCGCTGGGCGTCGGCGGCATGGTGGGCAACGCGGGCGGCGCGCTGATCCTCCAGTACCTGCCCTGGCAGGGGCTGTTCTGGGCGTATGTGCCGCTCGGGCTGGGCCTGCTGGCCTGGGTCGCCGCGGTGGCGCCGCGGGTCCCGCGGCAGACCGCCGTGCTGGACCTGCCGGGCTCGGTGCTGCTGGTCCTCGGGGCGGGCGCGCTGCTCTTCGGCATCATCGAGGGCCCGGGGCGGGGCTGGGGTTCGGCCACGGTGACGGGGGCCTTCGCCCTGGCGCTGGTGGTGTTCGCGGTGTTCGTCCGGCACGGTCTGCGGGCCGCGCATCCGGTGCTGGACCCGCGGCTGTTCCGGCTGCCGCGGCTGCGGGCCGGCGCCCTCGGGATCGCCGTGACGTTCTTCGGGATGTTCGCGCTGTTCTACGTCAACGCCCAGTTCCTGCAGTACGTGAAGGGCTACTCGCCGCTGCAGACCGGGTTCGCGATCGTGCCGCTGGCCGTCGGGATGACGGCGGTGACGCGGTACGGCATGCGCTGGGCGCACCGGGCCGGCGAGGCCAGGGCGGTGGGTGCGGGGCTGGGGCTGATCGCGGTGGGCCTGCTGCTGATGTCCACCGCCGCCGCCGGCACCCCGTATCCGCTCTACCTGGCGTTCCTGCTGGTGATGTCGGTGGGTGCGGGGCTGGCGATGCCGACGCTGTCGCATGCGATCGTGGCGTCGGTGCCGGCCCACCGGTCGGGGATGGGCTCCGGACTCCAGGGCGCGGCACGGGAGTTGGGGGCGGCGCTGGGGATCGCCGTGGTGGGGACCGTGCTGTCGGTGCGGTTCGCCGCGGGCACCGGGCACGGCGCGGCGGTGACCACCGCGTTCACCGAGGCCACCGCGCTGGGGTACCGGATCGCCGCGGGCGTGGTGCTGGTGGCGGGGATCGCCGCGGTGGCCGGCCTGCGGACCCGGGCGCGCTCCGGGCAGCCCGGCGCTTTACCTCAAGTCCAGCTTGACCTCAAGTCCACTTGAGGCAGCAGGCTCGGCGGTATGACCTCCACCGGAAGCGCCACCGCAGCGATGCAGTACCAGCTCCAGTACCTGACCGGCCGGGCCGGGATCGGCGACCTGATGGACCGCTGTCTGCGCTCCCTCGACGAGGGGCGGTTCGACGAGGAGTGGGCCCGGGCCTTCCACACCGACGACGTCACCGCCGAGATGCCGATCGGCACGCTCCACGGCCGCGGCGCCCTGCGGGCCCGCGTACGGGCCGGGACGGCCCTCTTCGACCGGACCGTGCACCTGGGCACGAACCCCGTCATCGAGATCGACGGGGACCGGGCCACCGTGCGCGGCGCCCAGCTGAGCACCCACGTCCTGGCCGACGGCTCGAAGGAGGTGTTCGCCTCCGCGGGTCACACCGGCAGCGCTCCGGTGCGGACCGCGGACGGCCGGCGGACCGCCGCCACATCGCTGCGGATCGTCCGGACCCGCGGCACCCCGCCGCAAGTGCCTGCGGACCTGGGTGCACCGGCGCCCTAGCGGGGCGCGCCCGAGCCGTACCGGCGGAGCAGCGGGGAGAGCACCAGCACGGACTTGGTCCGTTCCACGAACGGCTCGCCCGCGATCCGCTCCAGCACCCGCTCGAAGTGCCGCATGTCGGACGCGAAGACCTGGACCAGGGCGTCCGCCTCACCGGTGACGGTGGAGGCGGACGCCACTTCCGGGTAGCGCGACAGGCCGCGGTGGATCGCCTCGGGCGAGGTGTTCCGGCGGCAGTAGATCTCGATGAACCCCTCGGTCTCCCAGCCGAGCGCGGCCGGGTCCACCCGTACGGTGAAGCCGGTGATCGCGCCGTCGGCCCGCAGCCGGTCCACCCGGCGCTTGACGGCCGGGGCGGACAGCCCGACCTCCTGGCCGATGTCGGCATAGCTGCGGCGGGCGTCCTCGGCGAGGGCGTGGACGATGCGTTCGTCGAGATCGTTCAGTCGCACTGCGGGTGGATCACTTCTCTGACGTGGCCAATCGGGAGCGGCGCAAGCCGTAACCGAAGTAGATCACAAGGCCCACGACCATCCAGACACCGAAGACCACCCAGGTCACGGCGCCGAGGCTGGTCATCATCCAGAGGCAGAGCAGGAAGCCGATCGCCGGGAACAGCGGCGAGAGCGGGGTACGGAAGGTGCGCTTCATCTCCGGGCGGGTCCGGCGCAGCACGATCACCGCCACGTTGACCAGCGCGAACGCGAAGAGCGTGCCGATGCTGGTGGCGTCGGCCAGCTCGCCCAGCGGCACCGCGGCGGCCAGGATGCCGCAGAACAGCGAGACGATCACGGTGTTGACCCGCGGCACCCCGCTCTTGGCGTGCACCTTGGCGAACGCCTTCGGCACCAGGCCGTCGCGGGACATCGCGAAGAGGATGCGGGTCTGGCCGTAGAGCACGGTCAGCACGACGCTGGCGATGGCGATCACCGCGCCGAACGCGAGCAGCACGGCCCACCAGCTCTGCCCGGTGACCGCCTTCATGATCCCGGCCAGCGCGGCCTCGGAGCCCTCGAACTTCTGCCACGGCATGGCGCCCACGGCGATGGCCGCGACCAGGCAGTACAGCGCGGTGACGATCACCAGCGACAGCATGATGGCGCGGGGCAGGTCGCGCTGCGGGTCCTTGGCCTCCTCGCCGGCCGTGGAGGCGGCGTCGAAGCCGATGTACGAGAAGAACAGGGTGGCGCCCGCGGCGCTCACACCGGCCATGCCCATCGGCATGAAGTTGGCGTAGTTGCCGGACTTGATGCCCTGGAAGGCGACGCCGCAGAACAGCAGCAGCGCGGCGATCTTGACCAGCACCATGATGGTGTTGGCCCGGGCGCTCTCCTTGGCACCGCCCAGCAGGAACGCCATGGCCAGCAGCACCACCAGCAGCGCCGGCAGGTTGAAGTAGCCGCCGTCGCCGGGCGGCTGGGACAGCGCGTCGGGGAGGGTGAAGCCGAACGTGCCGGCGAGCAGCTCGTTGAGGTACTGCCCCCAGCCCACCGCGACGGCCGCGACCGAGACGCCGTACTCCAGGATCAGGCACCAGCCGCAGACCCAGGCGACCAGCTCGCCGAGGGTGGCGTAGGCGTAGGAGTACGAGGAGCCGGAGACCGGGATGGTGCCGGCCAGCTCCGCGTAGGACAGCGCCGAGAACAGCGCGGTGATGCCGGCGATCACGAACGAGATCACGACCGCGGGGCCGGCGTCCGGGACCGCCTGGCCGAGCACCACGAAGATGCCGGTGCCGAGGGTGGCACCGATGCTGATCATGGTCAGCTGCCAGACGCCCATCGAGCGGCGGAGCTCACCGCCCTGCCCCTGCCCGCCCTCGGCGACCAGCCGCTCGACCGGCTTGCGCCGCATCAGCCGGGTCCCGAGGCCGCCGGGGCCGCCGGGAGAGGGCGGCTTGGTGTCGCTGGCCCCTGCGGGCGGGGCTGCGCCGTGCTCCAACACTGGGGAGGCTCCTTCATCGCTGCCTGTCAGGTGACGGCGACCGACGGCGGTCAGGAAACGGGCATGCGAAAGCACCCCGTGCGGGAGACCGCCGAGCAGGCGGTCTCCGCCACTCCACGTACTGACGCAGACCTTACGGGGCGCCGTTGAGCTGCCGTAATGCAGGTTCCTTGCGCAACCACGGCTGATCGTTGCGCACCGGCGACCCATACGGTGGATCGTTGCGCCGTTGCGCCAGGAAACCCCGTAAGACCCCGGAAACGCAAACCGGCCCCGCACCGGGTCGGTGCGGGGCCGGTCAGGCGCTCCCCAGGGCCGTGGGCGGCCCGTTACGGGTCAGCTCCAGCTGTCGTGCAGCGGCTTGCCCTCGGCGTAGCCGGCGGCGCTCTGCACGCCGACCACGGCCTTCTCGGCGAACTCCTCCAGCGTGGCCGCGCCCGCGTACGTGCAGGAGCTGCGGACGCCCGCGATGATCGAGTCGATCAGGTCCTCGACGCCCGGCCGGGCCTGGTCGATGAACATCCGGGAGTGCGAGATGCCCTCCTCGAAGAGCGCCTTGCGGGCCCGGTCGTAGGACGACTCCTCGCTCGTCCGGCGCTGCACCGCGCGGGCCGAGGCCATGCCGAAGCTCTCCTTGTACGGACGGCCGTCGGCGGTGTGCTGGAGGTCGCCGGGCGACTCCAGGGTGCCGGCGAACCAGGAGCCGATCATGACGTTGGACGCGCCGGCGGCCAGCGCCATGGCGACGTCGCGCGGGTGCCGCACACCGCCGTCGGCCCAGACGTGCTTGCCGTACTTCTTCGCCTCGGCGGCGCACTCCAGCACCGCGGAGAACTGCGGCCGGCCGACACCGGTCATCATCCGGGTGGTGCACATCGCGCCGGGGCCGACCCCGACCTTGATGATGTCCGCGCCGGCCTCGATCAGATCGCGCACGCCCTCGGCGGCGACGATGTTGCCCGCCACGATCGGGACCTGCGGGTCCAGCGCCCGGACGGCCTTGATCGCGCTGATCATGCTCTCCTGGTGGCCGTGCGCGGTGTCCACGACGAGCGTGTCCACACCGGCCTCCAGCAGCGCCTTGGCCTTGCCGGCCACGTCGCCGTTGATGCCGACCGCGGCCGCGATCCGCAGCTTGCCGTCGGCGTCGGTGGCGGGGGTGTACAGCGTGGCGCGCAGCGCGCCCTTGCGGGTCAGCACGCCGACCAGCATGCCGTCGGCGTCCACCGCCGGCGCGAGCTTGCGGTTGGCGGCGTCGAGGCGGTTGAAGGCCTCCCGCGGGTCGATGTCCGCGTCGAAGACCAGCAGGTCCTTGGTCATGACCTCGGCGACCTGGGTGAAGCGGTCCACCCCGGCCAGGTCGTGCTCGGTGACGATGCCGACCGGGCGGCCGCCCTCGACGACGACGCCCGCGCCGTGCGCCCGCTTGGGCAGCAGCGCCAGGGCGTCCGCGACGGTCGCCACCGGGGACAGCACGATCGGCGTGTCCAGTACCAGATGACGGCGCTTGACCCAGGTCACGACATCGGTGACGACGTCGATCGGAATGTCCTGCGGGATGACGACCAGGCCACCACGGCGGGCGACGGTCTCGGCCATCCGGCGGCCGGCGATCGCCGTCATGTTGGCCACCACGAGGGGGATCGTGGTTCCCGTCCCGTCGGGCGTGGCCAGGTCGACGCCCTGGCGGGAGCCCACCGCGGAGCGGCCGGGCACCATGAACACATCGTCGTAGGTCAGGTCGTAGGGCACCGAAGAACTCTCTTCGAGCGCGCCGTTCTTCGGATTCAGGAATCGCATATAGCCCAGGATACGGGCCCTGACCAGGGCTCATACGATTGTCCTAGCCCCCGCTGGACCATGTGTGCGATCTGCCAAGAGGGCCGCGGAGGGACCGCCCGGCCGGGCCTCAGGGCGCCTCGCGGCGGCCCCGGCCCCTGGCCATGACCACCGCCAGCCCGGTGCCGGTGTCGCGCCAGTGGCCCACCGCGTCGGCGAGGACGGACTCCACCACGGCCCAGTCCTCGGGCGCGGCGGCCGCGTAGCCGTGCCAGCCCGTGAGGGCCAGCAGCCGGCCGCGGCCGGCCGGGCACCAGGACAGGTCGGTCAGGCAGTCGGCGAGCGCGTCCCAGTTGCGGCCGAACCAGTCGGGCAGCCGCAGCGCGACCGCGCACCGGTCCATGAAGGCGGCCTTGTCCACGACGCCCGCCAGGTCCAGCGCGGCACCGGTCCAGCCGGCGTCCCGCGCGGCGGCCAGCGCCTCGGCCACCGGCCGGTCGGCGGGCCAGGGCAGCACCCCGGGCGGCGTCCGCCCGTCGAGCACCGCCGCGAGCGGCCGCGGCACGGCCTCCGGCTCCGTCATCGCAGCACCGCCTCGAAGGTCCGGGGAAAGGCCCGCGGGTACGGGCATGGCCCGCCGGCGGGGGTGGAGTGCCGCGCGGCGGCCGAACTCCCCCTGCCGGCCCGGCCGGTGGTCCGTCCGGTGAGCACCGGCGGCAGCCCGGCGGGCAGCGCGCCGGGGACGGCGGCGGCACGGCGCGGGAGGGGACGGATCACCATGGGCCGATGCTGTCACAGGCCCGCCCGGGCCGCCCGCCGATGACCGCCGGGCGGTACGGCCGGCCGGCGGCCGGGCTCACTTCCCGTCCGGATCCGCCCGGTCCAGCGCGGGGCGCGGCCCGGGGCCGGTCTCCAGCAGCAGGTGGTCGGCCGCCGCGGTGTCGGTGACCAGGCTCGTCACGAGCCCGGAGCGCAGCACGGCGCCGATCGCCGCGGCCTTGCGCCGGCCGCCCGCGATGGCCACGACCTCCGGGATGCGGCGCAGCCGGTCCGCCTCGACGGTGATGCACCGCTCGCCCAGGTCCCGGCCGATCCGCCGGCCCTCGGCGTCGAAGAGGTGCGCGGACATCTCGGCGGCCGCACCCAGCGAGGCGTAGTGCTCGCGCTCCTCCTCGGACAGCATGTCGTAGACCGTGGAGACGCCCGGCTCCCAGGAGCCGATGGAGACGCAGGCGACGGTGACCTTGTCGAAGTAGTCGAAGGCGCGGGCGATGCCGGTCTGCCGGCGCAGCGCCTCGGCGGTGGCCGAGTCGGGCAGCAGCATCGGCGCGTAGATCGGGTGGGCCTCGCCCCCGGCGACGTCGGCCGCGCGGCGCACCGCCTCGACCGAGCCGCGGTCGGCGGTGCCCGCGTCGTAGACACCGGTCAGCTGGACGACGGTGCACGGCGGCAGCCGGTGCAGCGCGGCCGCCATGTGGATGGTCGAACGGCCCCAGGCGAGCCCGAGCACATCGCCTTCGTTGACCAGCTCGCCGAGCAGGTCGGCGGCGACCTCGCCGAGGTTCTCGGGGTCGGCGGCGTCGTCGGGCGGGGTCTGGCCGCCGAAGGCGGGGGGAGCGTCCGCGGGGGACTCGACGACCACGGCGTGCCGCAGGCCGTAGCGGGCCCGCAGCGCGTCGGAGCGCTCGGCGTCCAGCTCGGAGGGCACCCGGATCTCGATCCGTACGAGATCACGCTCCAGGGCGGTCTCCAGCACCCGGGCGACCTTGAACCGGCTGACGCCGAACTCCTCCGCGATCTGGATCTTCGACTTGCCCTCGAGATAGAAACGGCGGGCCATGGCCGCGGCCTGCACCAGCTCGGCAGGGCCCATTCCGGACTGTGGGCGGCTGGCTACCACGAAATTCTCCCCTTTTGCGCATCTGATCGAGTCTTTGCTCATCCTTTCAGAAACCCGGCGGCAACGGGGACCTTGACCGCCGCGACCGTCGTGAACGCTCGGTGGCGCCACGGACAATTGGCGGCTCGGCCCCGCCGTGGGACCCTTCCTGTGGCCGGCAACGGCCTTGCCGCCCGCCCCCGTTGGCCGGAATTCAGTGTGCGCAGGCCCAGCCGGCCCCCGCGGTCGCCGCCTCGGCCTTCTCCCGCAGATCCCGCACCGCCTTGGCGGGGTCGTCCGCGCCGTAGACCGCGGAACCGGCCACGAAGACGTCGGCACCGGCCTCCGCGCACCGCTCGATGGTGGCGTCGGAGACGCCGCCGTCCACCTGGAGCCACAGCTCCAGGCCGTGCCGGGAGATCAGCTCCCGGGTGCGGCGGATCTTGGGCAGCATGATGTCCAGGAACGCCTGGCCGCCGAAGCCGGGCTCCACGGTCATGATCAGCAGCATGTCGAGCTCGGGGAGCAGGTCCTCGTACGGCTCGATGGGGGTGGCCGGCTTGAGCGCCATCGACGCCCGCGCCCCCTTGGCCCGGATCTCCCGCGCCAGCCGCACCGGCGCGGCGGCCGCCTCGACGTGGAAGGTCACCGAACCGGCCCCGGCCTCGATGTACTGCGGCGCCCAGCGGTCCGGGTCCTCGATCATCAGGTGCAGATCGAGCGGGGTGTCCGTCGCCCTGCTCAGCGACTCGACGACCGGCACACCGAGCGTGAGGTTCGGCACGAAGTGGTTGTCCATCACGTCGACGTGCAGCCAGTCGGCGCCCTCGACGGCCTTCGCCTCCTCGGCGAGCCGGGCGAAGTCTGCGGACAGGATGCTGGGGTTGATCAAGGCCATGCCCCCAGTATGGCGCCCCGCTCCGCAGCGGACGGAGGCGGGACGGGTCGGGGCGGCTCGGCCCCGGCCCGTCCCGTGCGCCCGCCGTCAGCCGGTGCGGCGCAGCAGGGCCAGGTACATCGCATCGGTGCCGTGCAGATGGGGCCAGAGCTGGACGTCCGGGCCGTCGCCGAGGGCGGGGACACCGGGCATCAGCGGGCGGGCGTCGACCCATTCGACCGCCACCGCGGGGCCGCCGCGGCCCTTGATGACGTCCTCCACCACGGCCCGGGTCTCGGCCGGGTGCGGTGAGCAGGTCGCATAGCCGACCACGCCGCCCACCCGCACCGCGGCCAGCGCCTGGCGCAGCAGCTCGCGCTGGAGCGGGGCGAAGCCGTCGAGGTCCTCGGGGCGGCGGCGCCAGCGGGCCTCCGGGCGGCGGCGGAGCGCGCCCAGGCCGGTGCACGGGACGTCCATCAGGACCCGGTCGAAGCTGCCGGGGCGCCAGGCCGGGCGGGTGCCGTCGGCGGTGATCACCGCGTACGGGCCGGGGTTGCCTTCGAGGGCCCGGGCGACCAGGCGGGCGCGGTGCGGCTGCTTCTCCGAGGCCAGCAGCGCGGCGCCGCGCCCGGCGGCGAGCGCGGCCAGCAGCGCGGCCTTGCCGCCGGGGCCGGCGCAGCCGTCCAGCCAGGCCCGGTCGGTGCCCTCGACGGGCGCGTTCGCCAGCGCCAGGGCGACCAGCTGGCTGCCCTCGTCCTGCACGCCGGCGCGGCCCTCGGCCACCGCGTCCAGCGCACCGGGCTCACCGCCCTCGGCGAGCCGGACCGCGTACGGCGACCAGCGGCCCGGCAGCGCGCCCCGCTCGCCGGCCGCGGCCAGCAGCTCCTCGGCGGTGGCCCGGCCGGGCCGCGCCACCAGCGTCACCTCGGGGCGCTCGTTGTCCGCCTCCAGCAGGTCCTCGATGCCGGCCCGGCCGCCGCCGAGCGCGTCCCACAGCGCCGAGACGATCCAGCGCGGATGCGCGTGCACCAGGCCGAGGTGGTCCTCGGGGTCCTCGTCGTAGTCCGGGGCGATCCGCGCCAGCCAGCCGTCCAGGTCGTCGGCCGCGACCTTGCGCAGCACCGCGTTGACGAACTTGGCGCGCCCGTCACCCAGCACCACCCGCGCCAGCTCGACGCTCGCGCTGACCGCGGCGTGGGTGGGGATGCGGGTGCCGAGCAGCTGGTGGGCGCCGAGCGTGAGCACGTCCAGGACCGGCGGGTCGACCTCGCGCAACGGCCGGTCCACGCACTGCGCGAGGATCGCGTCGTACGTGCCCTGCCGCCGCAGCGAGCCGTAGACCAGCTCGGTCGCCAGCGCCGCGTCCCGGGCGTCGAACTCCCCGCCCTCGCGCGCCTTGCGCAGCAGCGGCGGCAGGACGAGGTTCGCGTAGGCGTCCCGCTCGTCGACGGCCCGCAGCGCCTCGAAGGCGAGGATCCTGACCGGGTCCTTCTTCGGACGGCGGTGCGGCTTGCCGGGACGGCGGTGGGGCTGGGGCTGGCTCACAGAAAAGGTGCTCCGGATGTACGGCATGCGGTCTGGGGGTCCCGGATGAGGGATCCGTCCCAGCCTACGCGGGCCCGGGCCGCCGCAGTACGCCCGCCTGCGCGGGGCCCGGGACCGCGGCGGTACGCCTCTTCCCCGCGCGGTACGGCCTCCTGTGCGGCCCGCCGCCCTATGCGGCCTGCCGCTCGTGGCCGACGAGCCGGACGCAGACGGCGAGGCCCTCGATCGCCTGCTCCAGCTCCGCGAGGCCGGGGTAGCTGGGTGCGATCCGGATGACCGCGTCGCGCGGGTCGTCGCCGTACGGGTGGGTGGCGCCGGCCGGGGTGAGCACGATGCCCGCCTCGGCGGCCCGGCGGACGACCTCCTTGGCGCAGCCGTCCGGCACGTCCAGGGTCACGAAGTACCCGCCCTTGGGCGTGGTCCAGGTCGCGAGCCCGGTCCCGCCGAGCTCCTTCGCGAGGATCCGGCCCACCGCCTCGAACTTGGGCCGGAGCAGGGCGCGCTGGCGCTCCATGTGGGCGCGCACCCCGTCGGCGTCGCGCAGGAACATCACGTGCCGCAGCTGGTTGACCTTGTCGGGGCCGATCGACCGCTTGGCGTTGTGGCCGAGCAGCCACGTCACGTTCGCGGGCGAGGAGCCGAAGAAGGCGACACCGGCGCCGGCCGCGGTGATCTTGGAGGTGGAGCCGAAGACGAACGCCCGGTCCGGGTTGCCGGCGTCGGCGCAGGCGGCGAGCAGGTCGGCGATCTCCACCGGCTCGTCGGTGAGGTGGTGCGCGGCGTAGGCGTTGTCCCAGAAGATCCGGAAGTCGGGCGCGGCGGTGGGCATGGCGGCGAGCCGCGCCACGGTCGCGTCGCTGTAGCTGACGCCGGTCGGGTTGCTGTACTTCGGTACGCACCATATGCCCTTGACCGCGGGGTCCTCGGCGACCAGCCGCTCCACGATCTCCATGTCCGGGCCCTCGTCGGTCATCGGCACCGGGATCATCTCGATCCCGAAGCGCTCACAGAGCGCGAAGTGCCGGTCGTAGCCGGGCACCGGGCACAGGAACGCGATCCGCTCCTGGTCCGCCCAGCGGGACCCGGCGCCCGGCAGCACGCCCAGCAGGGCGTGCACCAGGCAGTCGTGCATCAGCTCCAGGCTGGAGTTGCCGGCCGCGAGCAGCTGCCCGGCCGGGACCTGGAGCAGCCCGGCGAAGATCTCCCGGAGCTCGGGCAGGCCCTGCAGTCCGCCGTAGTTGCGGACGTCCGTGCCGTCGGCGGAGGTGTACCGTCCGCCGGGCAGGCTCAGCAGGTCGGTGGAGAGGTCGAGCTGTTCCGGGGCCGGCTTGCCGCGGGTGAGGTCGAGCGAGAGCCCCCGTCCGGCGAGTTCCTGGTAGTCCCGGCGGGCCCGCTCGACGAGACCGGCCGGCGTGTCGGGGCTCAGCTCGGTGGTCATGGTGCTTCCTTTCCCAGGGGCCGCGCCGCGGGGGCGGCGCGTCGTTCAGGTGGCGCCGCCGAGGATACAAACCGCCCCGGACGACCGGCCCGGGAATTCCACCCACTGGGATCCGCGGGGCCGCGCGGGCCCCGGTGGCGTCAGCCGCCGAGCCGTTCGCCGGCCTCGATGCGTACGCCGCGCGCCCAGTCCGCGGCCTGCATCGGCTTCTTGCCCTGCGGCTGGACCCAGATCAGTTCGACCGGGTGGCTGCCGGTGCCGACGTACACCGCCTTCTTGGTGACGGCGAGTTCGCCGGGTGCCAGGGAGAGTTCGGTGTGGCCCGCGGCGGAGGTGGCGGACATCAGCTTCAGGCGCTCACCGCGGAAGGCCGTCCAGGCGCCGGGCGCGGGCGCACAGCCGCGGATCACCCGGTCGACCCGCAGGGCCGGCGCCGCCCAGTCCACCTTGGCGTCCTCGACCTCGATCTTCGGCGCGAGGGAGATGCCCTCGGCGGGCTGCGGCACCGGCGTCAGGGTGCCGTCCTCGATGCCGTCCATGGTCGCGACGAGCAGGCCGGAGCCGGCGAACGCGAGCCGGGTGAGCAGATCGCCGCTGGTGTCGGTCGGCCGGACCTCCTCGGTCAACACCCCGTAGACCGGGCCGGAGTCGAGCCCCTCCTCGATCTGGAAGGTCGAGGCGCCGGTGACCTCGTCGCCGGCCAGCACCGCGTGCTGCACCGGTGCCGCGCCGCGCCAGGCCGGCAGCAGCGAGAAGTGCAGATTCACCCACCCCTTGGCGGGAATGTCGAGCGCCACCTTGGGCAGCAGGGCGCCGTAGGCGACCACCGGGCAGCAGTCCGGGGCGATCTCCCGCAGCCGGGCCAGGAAGTCCGTGTCCCGCGGCCGGGCGGGCTTGAGCACCTCGATGCCGGCCTCCTCCGCACGCTCCGCGACCGGGCTGGCGACCAGCTTCCGGCCGCGTCCCGCGGGCGCGTCGGGCCTGGTCACGACGGCCACGACCTCGTGCCGGTCGGAGGCGATCAGGGCATCGAGGGAGGGGACGGCGACCTCGGGGGTGCCGGCGAAGACAAGCCTCATGGGTGGCGGACTACCTCTCACACGCAGCGGAACGACGCACCAGTGTATGGGCCTTGCTCCGCGCCGGGAGCGCCGCTTCCGGGGGCGTACGACATTTCCCGCGCCTCGCACGGAAGCTCGTACGCCCCCATACCGTGACCAGAGCCACTCCTGTCGCGTTGGTCAAACAGCATTGACCCGAACCGGGCCGCCGAAGCGGCCCGATCGTTTTCCTTTTCCTCATTCCACGCCGGTTCGAGAGGCTTGCTCATGGCCGACCACGCAACCCACGACGCCCAGGCCCGCGCCAGCCTGCATCTCCTGGTGCGGGACATCGAGCGGGTCCGCCGACAGGTGGACGCACTGCGCACGCTGACCGCTCAGCTGGGCAACGTCTACCGGCCGCGGCGCACGGGTCCGTCCGCGGGCTTCGTCGTCTACGGACGCGCGCCCGCGCCGACCGTGCGCCTTGCCCAGGAGCTGCGGGACAGCGTCGAGACGCTCGTCACGGCCGCGGTCGACTTCGACCGTTCGCTGGGGTTCTCGTGGGACGCGGTGGGCTCGGCGCTCGGCGTCACCAAGCAGGCGGTGCACCGCCGTTACGGCGCCCGCCGGGCCGCCGCCCAGCCCGCCGCGGACGGCGCGGCCGAGCCCGCGGTGCGTACGCCGGAGTCCGCCGCGACCCGCGCGGTGAGCGTGACCACCGGGCTGTCCGGCGCACCGTCCGTGCCCGCCGCCCGCTCCATGCCCGGCCAGTCCTCCGCGGTCGCCCGCGAAGAGCCGACCCGGCCGGGCGCCTTCCCCGGCCCGCGCAACGGCTGAACCCCTCCCCCACGCCGGTCACCCGGCACCCTCGCCAGCGCCCCGGGACCGCCCGCCGACCTCGGTCCCGGGGCGGCGTCATGCCCGCCCCCACGCCCGGCCGCGGGCCCCGGCGCCCACGCGGCGCAGCCCCGAACCCCCAACTCCCGCACCGCACCCCGCGATCACCCCAGGTCCAGCGGATCGATCCGGACCCGCACCGCCGCCCCCTCCCGCTTGACCAGCCTGGCCGCCCGCGCCGCCTTGAGCGCCGCGGCGAGTGCCGCGCCCCGGCCCGGCCGGACCCGGACCAGCGCCCGCTCCCACTGCTCACCGGGCTGCGGATCACCCGGGCGGCGCGGCCGCCCGGGGTCCGGCACCGGAAGCGGAACGGGGCCCAACACCTCGGCGTCCGGCGGGAGTTCGGCCGCCCGCAGCAGCTCGGCGACGTCCTCGGGCGGGCCGGTCACCGAGGCCATCCGGGACACCGGCGGGAACCCCAGCTCGGCCCGCTCGGCCAGCTCGCGCAGCGCGTGCCCGGCCGGGTCCCAGCGCACCAGCGCCTGCACCGGCCGCAGCGTCGGCTCCGCGATGACCGCGACCGTGCCGCCCTCCGCCTGGCCGCGCACCAGCGCCGCGGCTCCCAGCCAGCGCCGCAGCGCCTCCTCCCCCGCCCGCAGGTCCGCCCGCCCGAGCAGCGCCCAGCCGTCGAGCAGCAACGCGGCCGCATAGCCGCCGCCTTCGGCGACCGGCTCGGCCCCGGGGGTGGAGACGACGAGGGCGGGGCGGTCCGGGACCGAGTCCAGGACGTGGTCCCGGCCGGAGGTGCGCACCGGTACCTCCGGGAAGGCCCGGCCCAGCTCCTCGGCCGTACGGTGCGCACCGAAGACCCGCGCCCGCAGCCGGGCGCCGCCGCACTCGGTGCAGTGCCAGTCCGGTGCCTCCTTGCCGCACCAACCGCAGCACAGCGCGGTGTCGTTGCTGCGCGCCTCCAGCGGGCCGGCGCAAGTCCGGCAGCGGGCCGGCTCCCGGCACCGCTCACAGGCCAGCCGGGGGACATAGCCCCGGCGGGGCACCTGCACCAGCACCGGGCCGCGGGCCAGTCCGGCGCGGGCCGTCTGCCAGGCGAGCGTCGGCAGCCGGGCCACCCGCGCCGCCTCGTCGCGCGCGGCCTGCAGGTCGTCGACGGTACGGACCAACGGCGCGGCCGCACGCAGCTGTTCGCGGGTGGCCTCCAGCGGCCGGGCCCAGCCGTTCTCGACGAGCTGGGTGGCCTCGACCGTGCGGCCCAGGTCGCCGACCAGGCAGGCGGCCTTCTCGTGCACCGCGCGGAGCAGGAGGACGTCCCGGGCGTGCGGATGCGGGGCGTTGGTGTCGCTGTGGCTGGAGTTGCCGTCGTCCCAGATGGCGACGAGGCCGAGGTCGGCGACCGGGGCGTACATCGCGGCGCGGGTGCCGATGACGGCCCGGACCGCGCCGCGGCGTATGGCCAGCCAGCGGCGGTACCGCTCCTCGGGGCCCGAATCGGCCACCAGGAGCGTGTGCAGCCCCGGCCCCACCAGCTCGGTCAGCGCCGCGTCCACCCGCGCCGCCGACCGTCCGTCGGGCATCACGACCAGGGCGCCGCGGCCGGACGCCAGGGTCGCCGCGACCGCCGCGGCCAGCTCCCCGGGCCACCGCGGCCCCGGGAGCGCGGTCCACACGGCGCGCGGCGCACCGCCGCGCGCGAGGGCGTCCAGGAACGCCGGGCCGTCGGGATAGCGCGCCCAGCTGCCCGGGGCGGGCGGCCCGGGCGGGGGCGGCGGTTCGGGGAAGCGCTCCGCCTCCGGCTTGGCGTGCCGCGGTGGAACGGCCAGCTGGAGGACGTCGGCGAGCGAACCGGCGTACCGGTCGGCGACCGCCCGGCACAGCGCCAGCAGCTCCGGGCCGAGGACCGGCTCGGGCGAGACGACCTGGGCGAGCGCGGCCAGCGGGCCGCGGTAGTCGGACTCCGCGACCCGCTCGACCAGATAGCCGTCGAGCAGCCCGCCGCCCTCGCGCCGGCCCTCGCGCACCCGGCCGGTCCCCGCGCCGAACCGCACCCGCACCCGGACGCCGGGCCGGGCCTCGGCGTCCATGGCGGCGGGTACGGCGTAGTCCCACAGCTTGTCGAGATGGACCGGGCCCTTGTCGACCAGGACCCGGGCCACGGGGAGGGCATCGGCGAGCTGCGCGCCCCGCCACGTCCGTGGCTTGGCGCGCTCCGCCCTGGTCTCCCGGACGGTCTCCCTGATGAGGGCCAGCTGCTCGCCCCGCTCCCCCGGATCCCGCCCGTTCTCACTGCTCACAGCACCAGTCTTAGCAGACGGCACCGACAACGGCGCCGGGCCGGAGCGCGGCCGCGGGCGGTGGCCCGGGAACGCCGCCGGCCCCGTACCGCGGGGCGGTACGGGGCCGGGGCCGGGACGGTGCGCTGCTTACAGGCCCACGGCCTTCTTCAGTGCCTCGACGCGGTCGGTACGCTCCCAGGTGAAGTCCTCCAGGTCACGGCCGAAGTGGCCGTAGGCGGCGGTCTGGGAGTAGATCGGGCGGAGCAGGTCGAGGTCGCGGATGATCGCGGCCGGGCGGAGGTCGAAGACCTCGGTGATGGCCTGCTCGATCTTGTCCGTGTCGACGGTGGCGGTGCCGAAGGTCTCGACGAAGAGACCGACCGGCTCGGCCTTGCCGATGGCGTAGGCGACCTGGACCTCGCAGCGGGCGGCGAGGCCGGCGGCGACCACGTTCTTGGCGACCCAGCGCATGGCGTAGGCGGCCGAGCGGTCGACCTTGGACGGGTCCTTGCCGGAGAAGGCACCGCCGCCGTGCCGGGCCATACCGCCGTAGGTGTCGATGATGATCTTGCGGCCGGTCAGGCCGGCGTCACCCATCGGGCCGCCGATCTCGAAGCGGCCGGTGGGGTTGACCAGCAGGCGGTAGCCGTCGGTGTCCAGCTTGATGCCGTCCTCGACGAGCTGGTTGAGGACGTGCTCGACGACGAACTCGCGGATGTCGGGAGCGAGCAGCGAGTCGAGGTCGATGTCGCTGGCGTGCTGCGAGGAGACCACGACGGTGTCGAGGCGGACGGCCTTGTGGCCGTCGTACTCGATGGTGACCTGGGTCTTGCCGTCGGGGCGGAGGTAGGGGATGGTGCCGTTCTTCCGGACCTCGGACAGCCGGCGCGAGAGGCGGTGCGCGAGGTAGATCGGGAGCGGCATCAGCTCAGGCGTCTCGTCGCAGGCGTAGCCGAACATCAGGCCCTGGTCGCCCGCGCCCTGCCGGTCCAGCTCGTCGTCGTCGCCCTCGACGCGGTTCTCGTAGGCGGTGTCGACGCCCTGCGCGATGTCCGGGGACTGCGCGCCGATGGAGACCGAGACGCCGCAGGACGCGCCGTCGAAGCCCTTCTTGGACGAGTCGTAACCGATCTCGAGGATCTTGTTGCGGACGAGGTTGGGGATGTCGGCGTACGCCTTGGTCGTCACCTCGCCGGCCACGTGGACCAAGCCGGTGGTGATCAGCGTCTCGACGGCGACCCGGGAGGTGGGGTCCTCCTTCAGGAGCGCGTCGAGGATCGTGTCGCTGATCTGGTCAGCGATCTTGTCGGGGTGGCCCTCGGTGACGGACTCCGAGGTGAACAGGCGGCGGGACACATCGCTCCCTGGGGTTGCAGCGGCTGCTGGCTGATCATTGGCGGAAGGGCCGAGAGCTGCGCTCGGCCCGATCCACTCGCCAGTTTATCGGTCGTATGCGTCGTTCGGGCACGCGGTCTCGATTTCTGGACCCCTCGTGACCTGGGACACCACACCTCACGGTAGGACGATCACCGTGCGGGGGCGACATGGTCAAGGGAACACGCCCGATTTTGTGGGGCCGGTGGGGTGAAAGAGCAGAGGGTGCGCGGATTCAGCGGCGATTCTCGGCCAGCCGGGGGGCGACCAGATCCCACACCGTGTCCGCGAGGGCCTCCTTCGGACCGTACGGGACCGGGGTCTCGGTGCCGTCGGCCGCCAGGATCACCGCCTCGTTCTCGGCCGAGCCGAACGCCTTGTGCTCGCCGACCTCGTTGACGACCAGCAGGTCACAGCCCTTGCGGGCGAGCTTGGCGCGCCCGTTGGCGAGCACGTCGTCGGTCTCCGCGGCGAATCCCACCACCACCTGGCCGGGCCGGGCGCGGTCGGCGGACAGCTCGGCGAGGATGTCCGGATTACGGACCAGCACGACCGGCTCCGGCTCCTGGCCCTCCACCTTCTTGATCTTGGCGGTGGTGTAGACGGCGGGGCGGAAGTCGGCGACCGCGGCCGCCATGACCACGGCGTCGGCGTCCGCGGCGGCCTTCAGCACGGCCTCCCGGAGCTGGCGGGCGGTGCCGACCGGGACCACGTCCACGCCCACGGGGTCGGGCAGCTCGGTGTTGCCGGCGACGAGGGTGACCCGGGCGCCGCGCGCGGCCGCCGTGGCCGCGAGCGCGTAGCCCTGCTTGCCCGAAGAGCGGTTTCCCAGGTAGCGGACCGGGTCCAGGGGCTCGCGGGTGCCGCCGGCGCTGACCACGACGTGGCGTCCGGCGAGGTCCGCCACGGCGGCCCCCTCGGCCCCGCGGGCCAGCACCCGGCGGCAGAGGGCGAAGATCTCCACCGGGTCGGGGAACCGGCCCTTGCCGGTGTCGACGCCGGTCAGCCGGCCGACCGCGGGCTCGACGACGATCGCGCCGCGGCGGCGCAGGGTGGCGACGTTCTCCTGGGTGGCCGGGTTCTCCCACATCTCGGTGTGCATCGCGGGGGCGAAGACCACCGGACAGCGGGCGGTCAGCAGCGTGTTGGTCAGCAGGTCGTCGGCGAGGCCGTGGGCGGCCTTGGCCAGCATGTCGGCGGTGGCCGGGGCGACCACGACGAGGTCGGCGGCCTGGCCGATCCGGACGTGCGGGACCTCGTGGACGGACTCCCAGACCTCGGTGTCGGCCGGGTGGCCGGACAGCGCGGACCAGGTGGCCTCTCCGACGAAGTGCAGCGCCGAGGCGGTCGGCACCACCCGGACGTCGTGCCCGGACTCGGTCAGCCGGCGCAGCAGCTCGCACGCCTTGTACGCGGCGATCCCGCCGCTGACCCCCAGGACGACCCTGGGCCGCTCCCGCTCCCGCTTGTCCATCGCTTCGCCGCTCCCCGAGCTTGTGGTCCGCACCACGTCCGTAGCGCCTCTGTAGTCCCTATGACACACCAAAGGCCCGGCGGAAGTGCCGCCGGGCCCTGGATGAACCTGCTACTGCCTACTGGGCCGGGCCCTCGATGGACTCGGAGGTCAGCAGACCCGCGTTGATCTCGCGCAGCGCGATCGACAGGGGCTTCTCGTGGACGTGGGTGTCCACGAGCGGGCCGACGTACTCCAGCAGGCCCTCGCCGAGCTGGGAGTAGTACGCGTTGATCTGCCGCGCGCGCTTGGCGGCGTAGATCACGAGGCTGTACTTCGAGTCGGTGGCCTCGAGAAGCTCATCAATGGGCGGGTTGATGATGCCCTCGGGAGCGGTGATGGAAGAGGACACTCTCTACCTTCCGAAAGGGGATGAAGCCTGGGTGGCATGCGCCCGGCCGTCGTACGGGCCGGCGCAAAGTCTGTGCGTCCGGAGCCGGAGCGGCTCCGCGGGGTCAGCCGCTGGTGCTCTTGTCCCCGGATCGATGCAGCATCAAGGCTAGCAGCTCACGGCTCACGTCCTCGACGGAGGTGTTGACGCACGTCACGTCGAACTCCTTCTCCGCGGCCAGCTCGACCCGGGCCGCCTCCAGGCGGCGCTCGATGACCTCGGGCGCCTCCGTGCCCCGGCCGGTGAGCCGGCGGACCAGCTCCTCCCAGCTCGGCGGGGCGAGGAAGACCAGCTGGGCCTCGGGCATGGACTCCCGGACCTGGCGGGCGCCCTGCAGGTCGATCTCCAGCAGGACGGGCTCGCCGGCCGCCAGGCGGTCCAGGACCGCCTGGCGCGGGGTGCCGTAGCGGTTGCCGGCGAACTCGGCCCATTCGAGCAGCTCGCCGTTGGCGATCAGCTTGTCGAACTCCTCGTCGTCGACGAAGAAGTACTGGACGCCGTGCCGCTCACCGGGTCGCGGGGAGCGGGTGGTGGCCGATACCGAGAGCCACACCTCGGGGTGGACCTTGCGCATATGCGCGACGACCGTGCTCTTGCCGACCCCTGAGGGGCCGGAGAGCACGGTCAGTCGCGGTTGTCTGGCCGGGGGGCCGGCGGGGGTCGTCCCCCGGGAGACTGCAGAACTCATGCAGCGATTATTCCAGCTTCCCGGCGATGCCGGAAAATTCAGCCGGAAGCGCTGCCGCCGAATTCGCGCTCCAGTGCCGCGATCTGGTTGGAGCCAAGGCCCCGGACGCGGCGGCTCTCGGAGATCCCGAGCCGCTCCATGAGCTGCTTGGCGCGGACCTTGCCCACGCCGGGCAGGGACTCCAGGAGGGCGGAGACCTTCATCTTGCCGATGACGTCGTTCTTCTGGCCCTGCTGGATGACCTCGTGGAGGGAAGCACCGGAGTGCTTGAGCCGATTCTTGACCTCGGCGCGCTCCCGGCGAGCCGCGGCGGCCTTCTCGAGCGCGGCTGCGCGCTGTTCAGGGGTAAGGGGCGGAAGAGCCACGCCTACGTCACCTCGGATGTCGAACTGTCGGATAAGGACCGGTGTGGAACCTAGTCGCCCCGCATCTGCGGAGCAACGAGCAACGCGCTTACGTGCACTGCTCTCGACGGAGACTAGCGGCCGAGCGCGCCGGAGTCAGCGAGAACAGACGAAAAGTCCTGGTCAGACTCTGCTGACCAGGACAATTCGGGACCAAACTCCCCGTCTTACGGTGCCTTGTCGAGCGCGGTGCGCACTTCCTCGGTGAATCGGTCCGCCGCGGCGCGCAGTCCGGCGGCGTCCGGACCGTGCTTCAGCACCCCCCGGCTGACGCTGGGGAGGACGTTGCCGGCCGCGGCGCCGAAGACGGCCGGCAGGTCGGCCGGGGTGGCGCCCTGTGCGCCGATGCCGGGAGCCAGCAGCGGGCCGTTGATCGCCAGGTCGAACGAGGAGAGATCGCCGAGGGTCGCGCCGACCACCGCGCCGAAGGAGCCCAGCGGCTCGGCACCGGCGTTCTCGGCGGCGAGATGGCCGAGCATGGTCGCCGCGAGGGTCCGGCCGTCCTCACGGACCGCGCGCTGGACCTCGGCGCCCTCCGGGTTGGAGGTCAGCGCCAGCACGAACAGGCCCGCGCCGCTCTCCCGGGCCAGGTCGGCGGCCGGCTTCAGCGAGCCGTAGCCGAGGTACGGGGAGACCGTCAGGGCGTCCGAGAACAGCGGTGAGCCCGGGCGCAGATAGGTCTCGGCGTAGGCCGCCATGGTGGAGCCGATGTCGCCGCGCTTGGCGTCCATGAGCACCAGCGCGCCGCGCTCGCGGGCCTCGACGACGGCGGTCTCCAGCACGGCCAGGCCGCGCGAGCCGAACCGCTCGAAGAACGCGGACTGCGGCTTGAAGACGGCGACGTGCTCGCCGAGCGCCTCGACGACGGTGCGGGTGAACCGGGCCAGGCCCGCGACGTCGTCGTTCAGGCCCCAGTCGGCCAGCAGCGAGGCGTGCGGGTCGATGCCGACGCAGAGCGGCCCCCGCTCGTCCATGGCGCGGCGCAGGCGCGCGCCGAAGGGATCGGTCACTGGCTCACCTTCTTGTGCTCGGCGCCGACGGCGTCGGCGAGGGTGGCGTACGGGCTGGTGCGCAGGCGCGCGGCCAGGCCCTTATGGATCGAGCGGCACCAGAACGGGCCCTGGTAGATGAAGGCGCTGTAGCCCTGGACGAGGGTGGCGCCGGCGAGGATGCGCTGCCAGGCGTCCTCGGCGGTCTCGATGCCGCCGACGCCGACCAGGGTGATCTTGTCGCCGACCCGGGCGTAGAGGCGGCGCAGCACCTCCAGGGAGCGCTGCTTGACGGGTGCGCCGGAGAGGCCGCCGGTTTCCTGGACCACGGCCGGGTCGGACGTCAGGCCCAGGCTCTCGCGGGCGATGGTGGTGTTGGTGGCGATGATGCCGTCCAGGCCGAGTTCGACGGCGAGGTCGGCGACCGCGTCGACGTCCTCGTCGGCCAGGTCCGGGGCGATCTTGACCAGGAGGGGGACCCGGCGGTCGGTGACCGTGCGGTCGGCGGCCTCGCGGACCGCGGTCAGCAGCGGCCGCAGGTGGTCGACCGCCTGGAGGTTGCGCAGGCCCGGGGTGTTCGGCGACGAGACGTTGACGACCAGGTAGTCGGCGTGCCGGGCCAGCCGCTCCGTGGAGGTGACGTAGTCCCCGATCGCCTCGGACTCCGGGACGATCTTGGTCTTGCCGATGTTGACGCCGAGGGTGGTCGGGAAGACCGGGTTGCGGGCCGCCAGGCGGGCCGCGACGGACGCGGAACCGTCGTTGTTGAAGCCCATGCGGTTGATCAGCGCGCGGTCCGGTACGAGCCGGAACAGGCGCTTCTTGGGGTTCCCGGGCTGCGGCTGGGCGGTGACCGTGCCGATCTCGACGTGGTCGAAGCCGAGCATGGTCATGCCGTCGATGGCGACCGCGTTCTTGTCGAAGCCGGCGGCCAGGCCGAACGGGCCGTGCATCCGGCGGCCGAACGCCTCGACGCGCAATTCCTTGTGGCGGGGGGCGAGGGCGGCGGCGAGGAAGGTGCGCAGCACGGGCACCTGCGCGGCCCGCCGGATCCAGCCGAAGGCCAGGTGGTGGGCCCGCTCGGGATCCATGCGCGTGAAGAAGAGCCGGAAGAAGAGCTGGTACATGGTGTGTGTCCTCATGAAGAGGGGGACACAGCGGCGGTTTCGCTGTGTCCCCCTCACGGGCTGCTAGTCGCGGGCCGCGGTCAGGTGTTCCGCGTGTTCCTGGAGTGACCTGACGCCCACGTCGCCGCGGTTCATCGCCTCGATGCCCTGGACGGCGGCCGCGAGGGCCTGGACCGTGGTCAGGCAGGGTACGGAGCGGGCCACCGCCGCCGTACGGATGTCGTAGCCGTCGAGGCGGCCGCCGGTGCCGTACGGGGTGTTGACGATCAGGTCGACCTCGCCGGCGTGGATCAGCTGGACGATGGTCTGCTCGCCGTTCGGGCCCTCGCCCTCGGACTGCTTGCGCACGACGGTGGCGTTGATGCCGTTGCGGCGCAGCACCTCGGCCGTACCGGAGGTGGCGAGCAGCTCGAAGCCGTGCGCGACCAGCTCCCGGGCCGGGAAGATCATCGAGCGCTTGTCGCGGTTGGCGACGGAGACGAACGCCCGGCCCTTGGTGGGCAGCGCGCCGTACGCCCCGGCCTGCGACTTGGCGTAGGCGGTGCCGAAGACCGAGTCGATGCCCATGACCTCGCCGGTGGAGCGCATCTCCGGGCCGAGGACGGTGTCCACGCCGCGGCCGTGGACGTCGCGGAACCGGCTCCACGGCATCACGGCCTCCTTGACGGAGATCGGCGCGTCCAGCGGCAGGGTGCCGCCGTCACCGGTCTTCGGCAGCAGGCCCTCGGCGCGCAGTTCGGCGATGGTGGCGCCGAGCGAGATCCTCGCCGCGGCCTTGGCCAGCGGTACCGCGGTCGCCTTCGAGGTGAAGGGGACGGTGCGGGACGCGCGGGGGTTGGCCTCCAGGACGTAGAGGATGTCGCCGGCCATCGCGAACTGGATGTTGATCAGTCCGCGTACGCCGACGCCCTTGGCGATGGCCTCGGTGGAGGCGCGCAGCCGCTTGATGTCGAAGCCGCCGAGGGTGATCGGGGGCAGCGCACAGGCGGAGTCGCCGGAGTGGATGCCGGCCTCCTCGATGTGTTCCATGACGCCGCCGAGGTAGAGCTCCTGGCCGTCGTAGAGCGCGTCGACGTCGATCTCTATGGCGTCGTCGAGGAAGCGGTCGATGAGGACCGGGTGCTCGGAGATCAGCCCCGCGTGCCGCTCCAGGTACTCGCCGAGCGAGGGCTCGTCGTAGACGATCTCCATGCCGCGGCCGCCGAGGACGTAGGACGGCCGGACCATGACCGGGTAGCCGATCTCGGCGGCGATCCGCTTGGCCTCGTCGAAGGAGAAGGCGGTGCCGTACTTGGGGGCGGGCAGCCCGGCCTCGGTGAGGACCCGGCCGAAGGCGCCGCGCTCCTCGGCGAGGTCGATGGCCTCGGGCGAGGTGCCGACGATCGGCACGCCGTTGTCCTTGAGCGCCTGCGCCAGGCCCAGCGGGGTCTGCCCGCCGAGCTGGACGATGACGCCGGCGACCGGGCCGGCCTGGGTCTCGGCGTGCACGATCTCCAGCACGTCTTCCAGCGTGAGCGGCTCGAAGTACAGGCGGTCGGAGGTGTCGTAGTCCGTCGAGACGGTCTCCGGGTTGCAGTTGACCATCACGGTCTCGTAGCCGGCGTCGGACAGCGCGAACGAGGCGTGGACGCAGGAGTAGTCGAACTCGATGCCCTGGCCGATGCGGTTGGGCCCGGAGCCGAGGATGATCACGGCCGGCTTCTCGCGCGGGGCGACCTCGCTCTCCTCGTCGTAGGACGAGTAGAAGTACGGGGTCTTCGCGGCGAACTCGGCGGCGCAGGTGTCCACGGTCTTGTAGACCGGGCGGACACCGAGGGCGTGCCGGACCTCGCGCACGACGTCCTCGCGCAGGCCCCGGACCGCGGCGATCTGGGCGTCGGAGAAGCCGTAGCGCTTTGCTTCCGCGAGGATTTCCGGGCCGAGCTTGTCGGCGCCGGCGATCTCGTCGGCGATCTCCTTGACCAGGAAGAGCTGGTCGACGAACCAGGGGTCGATCTTCGTGGCGTCGAAGACCTCCTGGGGGGTGGCACCGGCGCGGATCGCCTGCATGACCGTGTTGATCCGGCCGTCGGTGGGGACCTGGGACTTCTCCAGCAGGGCGGCCTTCTCGCCCGGCTCGCCGGCGAAGTCGAACTGGCTGCCCTTCTTCTCCAGGGAGCGCAGCGCCTTCTGCAGCGCCTCGGGGAAGTTGCGGCCGATGGCCATGGCCTCGCCGACCGACTTCATGGTGGTGGTCAGCTTGGCGTCGGCGGCCGGGAACTTCTCGAAGGCGAAGCGCGGCACCTTGACGACGACGTAGTCGAGGGTCGGCTCGAAGGAGGCCGGCGTCTTCTCGGTGATGTCGTTGGGGATCTCGTCGAGGGTGTAGCCGACGGCGAGACGGGCGGCGATCTTCGCGATCGGGAAGCCGGTGGCCTTGGAGGCGAGCGCCGAGGAACGCGATACGCGCGGGTTCATCTCGATGACGATCACACGGCCGTCCTCGGGGTTCACCGCGAACTGGATGTTGCAGCCGCCGGTGTCCACGCCGACCTCGCGGATGACCGCGATGCCGACGTCCCGCAGGATCTGGTAC
Source organism: Streptomyces sp. NPDC048197 (assembly GCF_043202395.1). Taxonomy (NCBI): domain Bacteria; kingdom Bacillati; phylum Actinomycetota; class Actinomycetes; order Kitasatosporales; family Streptomycetaceae; genus Streptomyces; species Streptomyces sp. NPDC048197. Next base: position 43,901 of record NZ_JBIDAJ010000006.1, on the reverse strand, counting down.
TCGCGGTCGGTGAGCGTCATGGCCGGGGCGACGGTGATCGAGTCGCCGGTGTGGACGCCCATCGGGTCGAAGTTCTCGATGGAGCAGACGACCACGACGTTGTCGTTCTTGTCGCGCATCAGCTCCAGCTCGTACTCCTTCCAGCCGAGGATGGACTCCTCCAGGAGCACCTCGGTGGTCGGGGAGAGGGTGAGGCCCTGGCCGGCGATCCGGCGCAGCTCGTCCTCGTCGTGCGCGAAGCCGGAGCCGGCGCCGCCCATGGTGAAGGACGGGCGGACGACGACGGGGTAGCCGCCGAGCTCCTCGACGCCCGCGAGGACGTCGTCCATGGAGTGGCAGATGACCGAGCGGGCGGACTCGCCGTGGCCGATCTTGCGGTTGACCTCCTCCACGACCTCCTTGAAGAGGTCGCGGTCCTCACCCTTGTTGATCGCCTCGACGTTGGCGCCGATGAGCTCGACCCCGTACTTCTCCAGGGTGCCGGCCTCGTGGAGGGAGATCGCGGTGTTGAGCGCGGTCTGGCCGCCGAGGGTCGGCAGGAGGGCGTCGGGGCGCTCCTTGGCGATGATCTTCTCGACGAATTCCGGGGTGATCGGCTCGACGTAGGTCGCGTCGGCGATCTCCGGGTCGGTCATGATCGTCGCCGGGTTGGAGTTCACCAGGATGACGCGCAGGCCCTCGGACTTGAGGACCCGGCAGGCCTGGGTGCCGGAGTAGTCGAACTCGGCGGCCTGTCCGATGACGATCGGGCCGGAGCCGATGACCAGGACGGACTGGATATCGGTGCGCTTAGGCACGCTGGCCCTCCATCAGGGAAACGAAGCGGTCGAAGAGGTACGCGGCGTCGTGCGGACCCGCGGCGGCTTCGGGGTGGTACTGGACGCTGAAGGCCGGCTGGTCGAGGAGGTGCAGACCCTCCACCACGTTGTCATTGAGGCAGACGTGGGAGACCTCGGCGCGGCCGAAGGGGGTGTCGGAAACCTTGTCGAGCGGGGCGTCGACGGCGAATCCGTGGTTGTGCGCGGTGACCTCGACCTTGCCGGTCGTACGGTCCTGGACCGGCTGGTTGATCCCGCGGTGGCCGTACTTGAGCTTGTAGGTGCCGAAGCCCAGCGCGCGGCCGAGGATCTGGTTGCCGAAGCAGATGCCGAAGAGCGGGGTCTTGCGCTCCAGGACGCCGCGCATGACGGAGACCGGGTGGTCGGCGGTGGCCGGGTCGCCGGGGCCGTTGGAGAAGAACACGCCGTCGGGGTTGACGGCGTAGACGTCCTCGACGGTGGCGGTGGCGGGCAGGACGTGCACCTCGATGCCGCGCTCGGCCATGCGGTGCGGGGTCATGCCCTTGATGCCGAGGTCGACGGCGGCGACGGTGAACTTCTTCTCGCCGATCGCCGGGACGACGTACGCCTCCTTGGTGGCGACCTGCGCGGAGAGGTCGGCGCCCTTCATCTCGGGGGCCTGACGCACCTTGGCGAGCATGGTGCCCGCGTCGGGCAGCGCGTCGCCGGAGAAGATCCCGACCCGCATGGCGCCGCGCTCGCGCAGGTGGCGGGTGAGCGCGCGGGTGTCGACGCCGCTGATGCCGACGACGCCCTGGGCGGTGAGTTCCTCGTCCAGGGAGCGCACCGAGCGCCAGTTGGACGGGATCCGGGCGGGGTCGCGGACGACGTAGCCGGCGACCCAGATGCGCTGCGACTCGGGGTCCTCGTCGTTGACCCCGGTGTTGCCGATGTGCGGGGCGGTCATGACGACGACCTGGCGGTGGTACGAGGGGTCGGTCAGCGTCTCCTGGTAGCCGGTCATGCCGGTGGAGAACACCGCTTCGCCGAAGGTCTCCCCCACGGCCCCGTAGGCACGCCCGCTGAACGTGCGGCCGTCCTCCAGGACAAGTACGGCGGGAAGCGCCTTGTTCCTCAAAGAGGAGCTTCCCCTGGTGGAGGTCGTCATCGTGCGCCTTCCGTTTCGCTCTGCTCGGTGGTGTTTCGGGTGGTGCGGGTGGGGGTGGTGCTCAGTGCGGTGAGGGCCTCGACCCAGGCGGGGTGCTCCTCGGCACGGTCGGAGCGGAAACCGGAGTCGAGCTCCTGGTCCCCGTGCTGCCAGGTGACGACGAGCAGGCCGCCCTCGGTGAGGACCTTGCCGGCGATGCCCTTGTCGAGGCGGGCGCCGCGCAGCGCGGCGGCCGGCACGAAGAAGTCCGTCGCGCCCGGCCGTACGACGTCCAGGCCCGCCTCGGTGAGGGTCAGCTCGACGCGGCTGCGGGTGCCCAGGCCGTGCGCCACGATCCGGTCGAGCCACTGCCCGGCCGTGGTGGAGCCGTGGTAGCGCCCGCTGAGCGTCAGCTTCGGCTCTCCCGGGTCCTGGGGGGTGGCCGGCAGCTCGGGCAGGTCGCCCTGGAGCGTGCCGCGCCACTTCCAGCCCTGGCGCATCAGCCAGTAGACGAACGCGACGAGGACCAGCAGGCCGGCGACCCAGCCGAGCCGTGCCGCCCAGTCGGTGACCGGCGCGGACCGCTGCGCCTCGGCCAGTTGGATCAGTGGAGGAGTCACGCGAGCTTCCCGTCGACGACCGTTGCGCGGCCCCGCAGGAAGGTGTGGGTGACGCGTCCCGGCAGCTCACGGCCCTCGTAGGGGGTGTTGCGGCTGCGGGAGGCGAAGCCCGCGGGGTCCACCTCTCCACGGTAAGCGGAATCGACCAGGGTGAGGTTGGCGGGCTCACCAGCCGAGATGGGCCGGCCGTGGCCCTCCAGGCGGCCGATCCGCGCGGGCCGGAAGGACATCCGCTCGGCGACGCCGGCCCAGTCCAGCAGCCCGGTGTCGACCATCGTGTGCTGGACGACGGAGAGCGCGGTCTCCAGGCCGACCATGCCCATGGCCGCGGCGCCCCACTCGCAGTCCTTGTCCTCGTGCGGGTGCGGGGCGTGGTCGGTGGCGACGATGTCGATCGTGCCGTCGGCCAGCGCCTCGCGCAGGGCCAGCACGTCGCGCTCGGTGCGCAGCGGCGGGTTGACCTTGTACACGGGGTTGTAGGTGCGCACCAGCTCGTCGGTGAGGAGCAGGTGGTGCGGGGTGACCTCGGCGGTGACGTCGATGCCGCGGGACTTGGCCCAGCGGACGATCTCCACCGATCCGGCGGTCGAGAGGTGGCAGATGTGGACCCGGGAGCCGACGTGCTCGGCGAGCAGCACGTCCCGGGCGATGATCGACTCCTCGGCGACCGCGGGCCAGCCGCCCAGGCCCAGCTCGGCCGAGACGATGCCCTCGTTCATCTGGGCGCCCTCGGTCAGCCGCGGCTCCTGGGCGTGCTGGGCGACCACGCCGCCGAACGCCTTCACGTACTCCAGCGCCCGGCGCATGATCACCGCGTCGTCGACGCACTTGCCGTCGTCGGAGAAGACGGTGACCCCGGCGGCGGACTCGTGCATGGCGCCGAGCTCGGCGAGCTTCTTGCCCTCCAGGCCGACGGTGACGGCGCCGATGGGCTGTACGTCGCAGTAGCCGTGTTCCCGGCCGAGCCGGTAGACCTGCTCGACGACACCGGCGGTGTCGGCGACCGGGAAGGTGTTGGCCATGGCGAAGACGGCGGTGTAGCCGCCGGAGGCGGCCGCGCGGGTGCCGGTGAGGACGGTCTCGGAGTCCTCGCGGCCGGGCTCGCGCAGGTGGGTGTGCAGGTCGACGAGCCCGGGGAGGAGGACCTTGCCGCCGGCCTCGATGACCTCGGCGCCGTCCGCGTCGAGGCCGCTGCCCACGGTCTCGATGAACTCGCCGTCGATCAGGACGTCCTGCGGCTCGCCGCCGAGCACCTGCGCACCGCGGATCAGAATCTTGCTCATGGTCTTACTTCTCCTCGGTACGGGGGTGGGTGACGGCGGGCTCGTTGCCGCCCAGGAGCAGGTAGAGGACGGCCATCCGGATGCTGACGCCGTTGGCGACCTGCTCGACGGCCGTGCAGCGTCCGGAGTCGGCGACCTCGGCGGTGATCTCCATGCCGCGGACCATCGGCCCGGGGTGCATCACCAGGGCGTGTCCGGGCATCCGCGCCATGCGGTCGCCGTCCAGGCCGTAGCGGCGCGAGTACTCGCGCTCGGTGGGGAAGAACGCGGCGTTCATCCGCTCGCGCTGGACCCGCAGCATCATCACGGCGTCGGACTTCGGCAGCACGGCGTCGAGGTCGTACGACACCTCGCAGGGCCAGGTCTCGACGCCGACCGGCACCAGGGTGGGCGGGGCGACCAGGGTGACCTCGGCGCCGAGGGTGTGCAGCAGGTCGACGTTGGACCGGGCGACCCGGCTGTGCAGCACGTCGCCGACGATGGTGATGCGCCGGCCGGACAGGTCCTGGCCGATCCCGGCGTCCGGGCCGATCAGCCGGCGGCGCATGGTGAAGGCGTCGAGCAGGGCCTGGGTGGGGTGCTGGTGGGTGCCGTCACCGGCGTTGATGACCGGGGCGTCGATCCAGCCGGAGTTGGCGAGCCGGTAGGGGGCGCCGGAGGCACCGTGCCGGATGACGACGGCGTCGACGCCCATCGCCTCCAGGGTCTGCGCGGTGTCCTTGAGGGACTCCCCCTTGGACACGCTCGATCCCTTGGCCGCGAAGTTGATGACGTCCGCGGAGAGCCGCTTCTCGGCGGCCTCGAAGGAGATCCGGGTGCGGGTGGAGTCCTCGAAGAAGAGGTTGCAGACCGTGCGTCCGCGCAGGGTGGGGAGCTTCTTGATCGGCCGGTCGGCGACCCGGGCCATCTCCTCGGCGGTGTCGAGGATCAGCACGGCGTCGTCGCGGGTGAGGTCGGCGGCCGAGATGAGGTGGCGCTTCATCCGGTTTTCTCCGTGTGTGAGGGAGGGGTACGGGAATGTCCGTCAGGCAGGCATGCGTGCGGGCCCGGGGTCACCGGGTCCGTCAGCGGTGCGCTAGCGCTCGCCGGCCGGGGCGGTCTGCTTGAGGCCGAGCAGTACGGCGTCGCGGCCGTCCTCCTCGGTCAGCTGGACCTTGACCGCCTCCCGCAGCGACGTGGGGAGGTTCTTGCCGACGTAGTCGGCGCGGATGGGCAGTTCGCGGTGGCCGCGGTCGACGAGGACCGCCAGCTGGACGGCGCGCGGCCGGCCGATGTCGCCCAGGGCGTCCAGGGCGGCGCGGATCGTGCGTCCGGAGAACAGGACGTCGTCGACGAGCAGGACGACCCGGCCCTCGATGCCCTCGGCGGGGATCTCGGTGCGGGCGAGCGTCCGGGCCGGGCCCAGGCGCAGGTCGTCGCGGTACATCGTGATGTCGAGCGAGCCCACCGGAACCGTGCGGCCGGTGATGTCCTGGAGCTTGGCGGCCAGCCGCCGGGCGAGGAAGACGCCACGGGTGGGGATTCCCAGCAGCACCACGTCGTCAGCGCCCTTGGCGCGCTCGACGATCTCGTGGGCGATGCGGGTGAGCATGCGCGCGATGTCCGGGCCTTCGAGCACCGGCCGCGCGGGGAGCTGGGCTCCCGCTTCGGAGCTGTTTGCGTCCATACGAAACGGACCTCCTTCTCCGCCTCACGGGACGGACCTTAAAGGACGTCGGAATTACGCAGTCAGGTTACCAGGACCGCTCTGCTGGCCCGTCTGCACCCCTGACGGGTGAGGGTCTGACCCATTCCGCTTGACGAACCGAGATTACGCTGCGTAACCTCACAGTGAGTTACCAGCCACGCGGCGGAGCCGCATGTCGATACAGCTGTCTGGGGAGCTATATGTCCAGCGAATACGCCAAACAGCTCGGGGCCAAGCTCCGCGCCATCCGCACCCAGCAGGGCCTCTCCCTTCACGGCGTCGAGGAGAAGTCCCAGGGTCGCTGGAAGGCCGTGGTGGTCGGTTCGTACGAGCGCGGCGACCGTGCCGTCACCGTGCAGCGCCTTGCCGAGCTGGCGGACTTCTACGGCGTTCCGGTGCAGGAACTGCTGCCGGGGACGACACCGGGCGGCGCGGCCGAGCCGCCGCCGAAGCTGGTGCTCGACCTGGAGCGGCTGGCCCACGTCCCGCAGGAGAAGGCCGGCCCGCTGCAGCGCTACGCCGCCACGATCCAGAGCCAGCGCGGTGATTACAACGGCAAGGTCCTCTCGATCCGCCAGGACGACCTGCGGACCCTCGCCGTCATCTACGACCAGTCGCCCTCGGTGCTGACCGAGCAGCTGATCAGCTGGGGCGTGCTCGACGCCGACGCCCGTCGCGCGGTGTCCCACGAGGAGATCTGAGCCTCTCCCGGCCTCTGCAGAAACGTACCGCCGCTCCGGCAAGCCCGGGGCGGCGGTTCCGTTTGCCGCCGTCCCCGGGCGCCGGTGCGGGCATACGAACGGGCCCGGAGCGTTCACCCAACGCTCCGGGCCCGTCCCGTGCTCTGCCGCGTCCCGCGGCGCCGGCTGCTACGCCTCGCGCCGCAGACCCGGCTTCAGCTCCTTCAGCCGGCCGAGGAGGCCGTTGACGAAGGCCGGCGAGTCGTCCGTGGAGAACTCCTTGGCGAGCTGCACGGCTTCGTCGATCGCCACCGCGTCCGGTGTGTCGTCCACCCAGAGCAGCTCGTAGGCCCCGAGCCGGAGGATCGAGCGGTCGGCCGCCGGCATCCGGTCCAGGTCCCAGTCGACCGCGTAGGTGGAGATCAGCTCGTCGATGCGGACGATGTGGTCCGCGTACCCCTCGACGAGCTGGAGGGTGTACTCGTTCACCGGCGGCTGCCGGGGGTCGGTCCGGGCGTGCCGCATCCAGTCCGCGAGCACGGACTGCACGTCGGCGCCGCGCTGATCGGCCTCGAAGAGGATCTGGAACGCGCGCTTACGGGCCTTGCTGCGGGCAGCCACGGTTAGCTGTTCACCCGGCCGAGGTAGTCGCTCGTGCGGGTGTCGACCTTGATCTTCTCACCGGTGGTGATGAAGAGCGGGACCTGGATCTGGTGGCCGGTCTCCAGCGTGGCGGGCTTGGTGCCGCCGGTGGAGCGGTCGCCCTGGACGCCCGGCTCGGTCTCCTGGACGACGAGCTCGACGGCGGCCGGCAGCTCGACGTAGAGCACCTCGCCCTCGTGCTGCGCGACAACCGCCTCGAAGCCCTCGATGAGGAAGTTGGCGGCGTCGCCGACGGCCTTGCGGTCGACGTGCAGCTGGTCGTAGGTGTCCATGTCCATGAAGACGAAGTAGTCGCCGTCCATGTACGAGAACTGCATCCCGCGCTTGTCGACGGTGGCCGTCTCGACCTTCACACCGGCGTTGAAGGTCTTGTCCACCACCTTGCCGGAGAGCACGTTCTTGAGCTTGGTGCGGACGAAGGCCGGGCCCTTGCCGGGCTTGACGTGCTGGAACTCGACGACGGACCAGAGCTGGCCGCCTTCGAGCTTGAGCACCATGCCGTTCTTGAGGTCGTTCGTGGATGCCACGGTTGCGGAATCTCCTGGACTGCAGGTGGTGGGACCCGGAGCGACGCCCACCGAGCCGCTGCGGCTCAGAGTGCGAGCAGCTCCTTGGTCGTGATCGTGAGTAGCTCGGGCCCGCCGTCCGCCTCGGGGCGGACGACGAGTGTGTCGTCGATCCGGACACCCCCACGGCCCGGGATGTGAACCCCCGGCTCGACGGTGACCGGCACGCAAGCGTCCAGTTTACCCATGGCGGCCGGGGACAACTGAGGGTCCTCATCGATTTCGAGCCCCACACCGTGCCCGGTCCACGGTCCGAGCCGCTCGCCGTACCCCGCGGCATCGAGCACATGGCGGGTGATCCGGTCCACCTCGCGGCACTCCACCCCCGGCGCGAGCGCCTCCCGGCCGGCCCGCTGGGCTGCGAAAACGAGATCGTACAGCTCGATCTGCCAGTCCGACGGGGTGGTGCCGATGACGAAGGTGCGGCCGATCTCGCAGCGGTAGCCGCGGTAGTTCGCCCCCAGGCAGACGCTGAGGAAGTCGCCCTCCTCCACCCGCCGGTCGGTGGGCAGATGCCCCGGGCGGCCGGAATTCGGGCCGGTCGCCACGGAGGTCGGGAAGGCCGGGCCGTCCGCGCCGTGGTCCACCAGCCGGCGTTCCAGCTCCAGCGCGAGATGCCGCTCGGTGCGGCCCACCAGGATCGATTCCAGCAGTTCGCCGAGCGCCTGGTCGGCGATCTCCGCGGCGATCCGCAGACAGGCGATCTCGTCGTCGTCCTTGACCAGCCGCTGCGCCTCGACCGCACAGGCCAGGTCGGCCAGCCGGAGCTGCGGGGCGACCTGGGAGAGCGCCCGGTGCCGGGTGACGGTCAGGTGGTGCTCCTCGACGGCCAGGGTGTCCGCGCCGGCCTTCGCGGCCAGGTCGGCGCCGGCCACCACCGGGTCACCGCCGCGGCCGGGCAGCACCGACACCCGTACGTCGTCCACCGGCCGCCCCTCGGACGGATCGCCGCTCAGCGGTCTGCCGCACAGCAGCAGGTCGTCGGACGGGCCCAGCAGCAGAGCGGCGCCCGGCGGGGCGCAGGCGGTGAGGTAGCGGACGTTCGCGGGGCGCGAGATCAGGGCGGCGGCGCTTCCGGTTGCGGCACAGCGGTCGCGCAGCCGCGTGCGTCGGGCCGCGTACAACTCGGACATATCGCAAGGGTACGGCGGCTCCCCCGCGGCGGCCGGTCGAGGGGGCCGCCCGGGGGACGACCAGCAAGGACGCGCCCGAGGGCGGCTACCAGCTGGGCGGGCTGGCCAGCGAGCGGGCGACCACGTCGTCCAGCACCCGCACCGTCGTGGCGACATCGTGCTGGGAGTTGTCGATGATCGGCAGGCCCGAGCCGTACCAGCCGGCCATCCGGCCGTGGATCCGGGCCACCTCTTCGTCCGACAGCCGGCGGTTGCCGGTGCGCCGGGCGTTGCGCTCCAGCACGATCTCCAGACCGGGCAGCAGCACGATCGGCAGCAGCCCGGGGCCGACGTGGCGCTTCCAGCCGCCCAGGCCGACGACCGGACGGTCCGGGAAGACCGCGTCGTCGAGGATGCAGGAGATGCCGTTGGCGAGGAAGTTACGGGCGGCGAAACCGCAGGTCCGGCGGGCCAGGCGGTACTGCGCCTCGGAGTGGTCGTTCCAGCCGGACTGCGGGTCGGCGAAGCCGGCCCGGACCCATTCGCGGACGTCGTCCAGGCTGATGTGCGCGGTCGGCACCCGGCGGGTGTCGGCCCAGTGGCGGGCGACGCTGGTCTTGCCCGCGCCGGCCGGGCCGATCAGCAGCACCGCGACGGCGGCGTGCGCGGCGTCCGGCGCGGCCGGGTCGGAGGGCGGGCTCGGCAGCGGCACCGGCGCGCCCGGCGGCAGCTGGACATGGCCGGTGATGTCGGTGCTGTGCCCGGTGGGCTGCGGGGCCTGCTGCGGCGCGGGACCGTGCCAGCCCGGCTGCGGGGCGGGCTGCTGCACGGGCGGCGGCGGGGCTGCGGGGGCGGGAGGTGCGGGCGGGGCGGCCGGCGGGGCCGGCGGCGAGGTGGGCGGGGTGGGCCCTGCCGGGTTGGGCGTCCAGTGCATGGCGGCCCCGGGTCCTGATGCCTGCCCGTGGGGCGGCGGCAGCGGAGCCCCCACTGCGTACTGCATCCGGTGGCTCTCCGTCTCGTGCGGTCGACGTGGTGCGGGGCACGGCGCCGGGCCGGACTGCCCGGTGCGCCGTGCGGTAACCCGGCGGCCCCCAGGGGCCGTTGGGCCCACGGCCGCCGGCGTGGGGAGGTACTGCTTGCGAACGGTACCCTCCCGGCGGCGCGCCGGGGGCCTCCTACCCCCGGCACGCACCGCGTGAACGGCCGGGGGCGGGCCCGAAGCGCCCGTCGGGACGCGTCAGTCGTTCAGTTCCTCGGCCAGCGCACGCAGCGCGAGCCGGTACGAGCCGATGCCGAATCCGGCCACCGTGCCGCTGGCCACGGCCGCGATGACCGAGGTGTGGCGGAACTGCTCGCGGGCGTACGGATTGGAGATGTGCACCTCGATGAGCGGGGCGGTGCGCTGGGCGGCCGCGTCCCGCATTCCGTACGAATAGTGCGTGAACGCACCGGGGTTGATGACGACCGGGACGGCTCCGTCGGCGGCCTCGTGCAGCCAGCGGATCATCTCGCCCTCGTCGTTGGTCTCCCGGACCTCCGTCTCCAGGCCCAGCTCCTTGCCGAGCCGGGCGCACTCCTCGACCAGTCCGGCGTAGGAGGTGGCACCGTAGACATCGGGCTCACGGGAGCCCAGCCGGCCGAGGTTGGGCCCGTTCAGAACGAGTACCCGCCGCAGTGCGCCACTCATGAGGCGATCTCCGCGTGCGCGGCGAGCAGCATGGCCGGGTCCGGGCCCTCCAGGACGGTCGGCTTGGCCAGGCCGTCCAGGACGATGAAGCGCAGCCGGTCGCCGCGGGACTTCTTGTCGACCTTCATCGTCTCCAGCAGCTTGGGCCACTGGTCGCCGCGGTAGGTCAGCGGCAGCCCGACGGAGGCCAGCACCGCGCGGTGCCGGTCGGCGGTGGCGTCGTCCAACCGGCCGGCGATCCGGCCGAGTTCGGCGGCGAAGACCATGCCGACGGAGACCGCCGCGCCGTGCCGCCAGTTGTAGCGCTCGTTCTTCTCGATGGCGTGCGCGAGGGTGTGGCCGTAGTTGAGGATCTCCCGCAGACCGGACTCCTTGAGGTCCGCGGAGACCACCTCGGCCTTGACCCGGATCGCCCGCTCGATCAGCTCGGCGGTGTGCACGCCGTCGGGGCGCTTGGCGGCCTCGGGGTCCGCCTCGATCAGGTCGAGGATCACCGGGTCGGCGATGAAACCGGCCTTGATGACCTCGGCCAGGCCGGAGACGTAGTCGTGCACCGGCAGGGTGTCCAGCGCGGCCAGGTCGCACAGCACCCCGGCCGGCGGGTGGAAGGCGCCGACGAGGTTCTTGCCCTCGGCGGTGTTGATGCCGGTCTTGCCGCCGACCGCGGCGTCGACCATGCCCAGGACGGTGGTCGGGATCGCGATCCAGCGCACGCCGCGCAGCCAGGTGGCGGCGACGAAACCGGCCAGGTCGGTGGTGGCCCCGCCGCCGACGCCGACGATCACATCGCTGCGGGTGAAGCCGGACTGCCCCAGCGCCTTCCAGCAGTACGCCGCGACCTCGGCCGTCTTGGACTCCTCGGCGTTCGGCAGCTGGACGGCGATCGCCTCGTAGCCCTGGGAGGCGAGGTCCTCGCGCAGTGCCTCACCGGTGGCGGCCAGCGCCTCCGGGTGCAGCACGGCGACCCGCTTCACCCCGGCGCCGATCAGGCCCGGGAGTTCACCGAGCAGCTGCCGCCCGACGAGCACCTCGTACGGGTCGGTGCCCGCGGTGCCGCCGACCTGGATCCGGGTGGCCTGCTCCGTCATGCGTTCTCCTCCCTGTGGGCCGCCTGCGGGGCGCCGCCCGCGGCCGGCCGTAGGTCCAATGCGTCCAGGATCGCCTCGGCGACCTGGCCGGGGGTGCGCTCCGCCGTGGGGATCACGGCGCGCGCGACCTCGGTGTAGAGCGGACGACGCCGTTCCATCAGTTCGCGCCACTGCTTGCGCGGGTTGACGGCGAGCAGCGGGCGGGGCGCGTCGAGGCCCACCCGCTTGACGGCGTCGGCGAGTTCGACGTCGAGGAAGATCACCGGCAGCCCGGTGAGCAGCGTGCGGGTGCCCTCGTCGAGGATCGCGCCGCCGCCCAGCGCGAGCACGCCCGGGTGCTCGTCGAGCGCGGTGCGGACCGCCTCCCGCTCCAGTCCGCGGAAGTGCGCCTCGCCCTGGTCGATGAAGATCTCGGCGATCGGCCGGCCGACGGTGGCGACGACGTCCGCGTCGGTGTCCCGGTAGCCGACCCCCAGCCGCTCGGCCAGCAGCGCGCCCACCGTGGACTTACCGGCACCGGGCGGGCCGATCAACACCACGACCGGGGACGTCATTTGATCGCCAGGTTGTCGAGGAAGCCCTGCACGTTGCGGCGGGTCTCGGCCACGCTGTCGCCGCCGAACTTCTCCACCACGGCATCGGCGAGGACCAGGGCCACCATGGCCTCGGCGACGATCCCGGCGGCCGGCACGGCGGACACGTCGGAGCGCTGGTGGTGGGCCTGGGCCGGCTCGCCGGTGGTGACGTCCACGGTCTTCAGGGCGCGCGGCACGGTCGCGATCGGCTTCATCGCGGCCCGCACCCGCAGCAGCTCGCCGGTGCTGAGGCCGCCCTCGGTACCGCCGGCGCGGCCGGAGACGCGCCGGATGCCCTCGGGCGTGCCCACGATCTCGTCGTGCGCCTTGGAGCCGGGCACCCGGGCCAGTTCGAAGCCGTCGCCGATCTCGACGCCCTTGATCGCCTGGATGCCCATCAGGGCACCGGCGAGCCGGGCGTCCAGCTTGCGGTCCCAGTGCACGTGCGAGCCCAGGCCGACCGGCACGCCGTACGCCAGCACCTCGACCACACCACCGAGCGTGTCGCCGTCCTTGTGGGCCTGGTCGACCTCCGCGACCATCGCCTTCGAGGCGTCCGCGTCCAGGCAGCGCAGCGGGTCGGCGTCCAGCTTCTCGACGTCGGCCGGCGTGGGGTAGACGCCCTGCGGCGCCTTCACGGAGCACAGCTCGACGACGTGCGAGACGATCTCGATGCCGGCGGTCTCCTTGAGGAAGGAGCGGGCCACCGCGCCCAGGGCGACCCGGGCCGCGGTCTCCCGGGCCGAGGCGCGCTCCAGGATCGGGCGGGCCTCGTCGAAACCGTACTTCTGCATTCCGGCGAGGTCGGCGTGACCGGGACGGGGACGGGTCAGCGGCGCGTTACGGGCCAGCGCAGCCAGCTCCTCCGGATCCACCGGGTCGGCCGCCATCACCTGCTCCCACTTGGGCCACTCGGTGTTGCCCACCATGATCGCCACCGGCGAGCCCAGCGACAGGCCGTGTCGCACCCCGCCCAGGAACGTGACCTCGTCCCGCTCGAACTTCATCCGGGCACCGCGGCCGTAGCCCAGCCGGCGGCGCGCCAGGGCGTCCGCCACCAAGTCGGTGGTGACCGGGACCCCGGCCGGAAGGCCCTCCAGCGTCGCCACCAGTGCGGGGCCGTGCGACTCCCCCGCCGTCAGCCAGCGCAACCTGCTCAACGGTGCTCCTCAGTACTGCTCATCCGCGTACGGTCTCCCCCTGATCCTCCCACGTCACGCGGGAGCGGCGGCGCCGAGTCCAGGAAGCGGACCCCGGCGTCCCGCGCGGGAACCGTCCGGCGGCTCAGCGGGCCGCGAGGGCGGCCTCACCGGCCGCGCGCATCGCGGCCAGCGGGGCGGGCGAGCGGCCCGTCATCTGTTCCACCTGCAGCACGGCCTGGTGCACCAGCAGGTCCAGGCCGCCGACCACCGCGCCGCCGCGGTCGGCCCAGGCGCCGGCGAGCGCGGTCGGCCAGGGCTCGTAGAGGACGTCGAAGAGCGTGCCGGGGCGGTCCGGGACGGCGGCTGCCAGGGCGTCGGTGGTGCCGGCGGGGGTGGTGGCGATCACCAGCGGCGCGCTGAGCGCCTCGGCCGCGTCCGCCCAGTCGGCGGTGCGGACGTCCACCTCCAGCCGCTCGCCCCACTGCCGCATCTCCGCGGCCCGCGCCTCGCTGCGCACGTACGCGGTGACCGGGCCCGAGCAGATCCGGGAGAGCGCGGCGAGCGCGGAGGAGGCGGTGGCTCCGGCGCCGAGGACCGCCGCGCGCTCGACCTCCGTGACACCGCGTTCGCGCAATGCCGCGACCATGCCGGGGATGTCGGTGTTGTCGCCCAGGCGGCGGCCGTCGGGGGTGAGGACGACGGTGTTGACCGCCTCGACCGAGGACGCGGTGGGGGTGATCTCGTCGAGCAGCGGGATCACCGCGCGCTTGAGCGGCATGGTCAGCGAGAGCCCGGCCCACTCCGGCCCGAGCTTTTCCAGGAATCCGGGCAGTGCGGCCTCGTCGACCTCGTACCGGCCGTATTCCCAGCCGGTGAGCCCGAGCGCGTCATAGGCGGCGCGGTGCAGCACCGGGGAAAGGGAGTGCGCGATGGGCGACCCTAGGACCGCCGCCTTCTTGAATGCCGACACAGCCTGGTTCTCCGTCACGGCCCTGCCTCGCCTCAGTTCCCATTTCCGTGTGCCTGCTGCCACTTCTCGCGTTCCTGGACGAGCTTGTTGTGCTCGGTGAGGTTCGTGGCGAATTCGGTTTTCTTGTCGTCTATGGAGACGAAGTAGAGCCACCGCTTGGTGGTGTCCGGGTTGACCGTCGCCTTCAGCGCCTCGTCGCCGGGGTTTCCGATCGGTCCGGGTGGCAGACCCCGGTAGAAGTACGTGTTGTAGGGGTCGTCGTAGTGATTGATCTCGTCCAGGCTGATATCGATCTTGCTCTGGTTCTTCAGGTAGTTGTACGTCGAGTCGAACTGGAGCTTCTGGTTCGTGTCGGTGTTGCTCGGCGACAGTCGGTTGTAGACGACCGCGGCCATCTTTCGGAAGTCGTCGTGCGTCATGCCCTCGGCCTGAGTGAGGCTGGCGACGGTGATGACCTGCAGCGGCGACTTGAGGTGGAACTTCTCGGCCTCGGCCTCCAGGTCGTACTTCCCGTATTCCTTGGTGGCCCGGCCGACCATCTGCTTGAGCACGTCCGCCGGTTTCGCGTGGTTGCCCACGCTGTAGGTGGACGGGAAGAGGAAACCCTCCAGCGGGTCCTTGATGTGCGGCGCGTCATTCGCCCAGGACGGCAGGCCAAGGTTCTTGGCCTGGGTCCGGGCAACCTTCTTGGTGGTCCCGGGCGTGAGCTTGAGCTTTTTGTCGATGAGCGAATAGACCGCGCCGGCCCGCAGCCCCTCACGGATCGTCAAGCCGTTGCGGCTCTTGGGGTCCAGCATCAGCTGGATCGCCGAGGCCGCCGACATCTGCTTGCGGAGGGAATACGTACCTGGCTGGAGCGACCTGGCTTTCTGGTTCTCGTCGGACGCCTCGGTGAAGGCCCCGGCGCTCTTGATCACGCCTTTCTTCGCCAGGATCTGGCCCATTTCCAAGCCGGTCGAACCGTCCGGAATGTCGACCTGGACGGAGCCCGAGCCCTCGCCCTCGTAATCGGGCGCCGATCCGAAGTGGGCCATGAAGAAGTCATAGCCGAAATAGCCGACGGTGCCGACCGCGCCGGCGAAGACCAGGGTCATGACCAGACAGGCGGTGCCGCTGCGGCGTTTGTTCTTCTTGCCGTTCCGTTTGCCGCGCCGTTCGCGGCCGCCGCGGCGGTCGCCCGGTTCGTCGTCGGGGTATTCGTCGGCATCGTCACCGGCGAAGAACGAGTGCTCCGGCTCCGGTTCCCGCGGCCGCTCGGGGTCGCCCCGCCAGTCGTCGCCCGGCGCGTCCTCGTAGGCGGTGTTCTCGTACGCGGCGTTCTCGTAGGCGGGGTTCTCGTAGGCGGGGTCCTCGTACGGCGCCCCGGCGGGGTGCTGCTCGTACTGCTCCGGCGGGTACGGCTGCTGGTGCGGCACCTGCTGGTGCTGGTGCTGCGGTGCCTGCTGGTGGTGCGGTGGCTGCTGCTGCCCGTGCTGGGGCTGCTGCTGGTACGGGTCCTGGTGGCCGTAGTAGTCCTGTCCCGCTCCGGCGTACGGATCGGCCGGGGGCTGCTGGGCGGCGTAGGGGTCGTACGGGTCGTACGCCGGCAGCTGCCCGGTCGAGGAGCCGTCCCAGCCTTGGCCGTAGTGCTGCTGAGGATGCTGTTGGGGATCCGGGTGGTGCTGCGGGGCGGGCTGCTGCCCGCCCCACTGCGGCTGGTGCTCCTGGCCTCCGTAGGGCCCCTGGTCTCCGTAGAGCGGGTCCTCGGGATGCCACGGTTCGGAGCCGTAGCCCCGGCCATACTCGGTCATCGATCCCCTAGAGCCGAGAGGCGGTGCGCTCCGTACGGGCAGCGCGCTTGCTGTATCGATCCGCCTCTACTTGCACGTGCGGCTGTTCGAACCACCGCCGCATCGCGCGGCACGTTACCGTATCGCGATCAGATGACCACTTCGACGGCCTCGCCCGGAGGTTCCCCGGAGAGGCGTTCGGTTTCCAGTGCGCTCTGCAGGATCACCACCGCGGCCGCCTGGTCGACGACCGAGCGGCCCTTCTTGCTGCGTACGCCGGAGGCGCGCAGGCCCTGGGTCGCGGTGACCGTCGACATCCGCTCGTCGACCAGCCGGACCCCTACGGGTGCGATGTTCTTTGCCAATTCCTGGGCGAACGCCCGGACCTTGGCCGCGGCCGGCCCCTCTCCCCCACTGAGGGAGCGGGGCAGACCGACCACGACCTCGAGGGGTTCGTACTCCTCGACGATCGCCTTCAGCCGGCGGTGCGCTGCCGGCACGTCACGTCCCGGCACGGTCTCGACGGGGGTGGCGAGGACCCCGTCGGGGTCGCACGAGGCGACCCCGATACGGGCGTCCCCGACATCGACCGCGAGGCGCCGGCCGCGTCGCATCTCACTCACGCGCGTCAGGCCGCCTCGGAGACCAGGCGCTCGACGGCCTCGATGGCCTCGGGCACCGCGGCCGCGTTCTGGCCGCCGCCCTGGGCGACGTCCGGCTTGCCGCCGCCACCGCCACCGAGCGTCTTGGCGGCCGTACGGACCAGGTCACCGGCCTTGATGCCGCGCTCGCGGGCGGCGTCGTTGGTGGCGATGACCGTCACCGGGCGGCCGCCTGCGACCGAGAACAGCGCCACCACGGCGGCCCGGCCGCCCTGGATGCGGCCCCGTACGTCGAGGACCAGCTTGCGCAGGTCGTCGGCGGCCGTGCCGTCCGGGACCTGGCCGGTGACGACGGCGACGCCGCGGACGTCCTTGGCACCCTCGGCGAGCCCGGCGGCGGCCTGGAGCACCTTCTCGGCGCGGAACTTCTCGATCTCCTTCTCGGCGTCCTTGAGCTTGCCGAGCATCGCCGAGATCTTCTCCGGCAGCTCCTCGGAACGGCCCTTGACCAGCTCCTGGAGCTGGGCGACGACCGTGTGCTCCTTGGCGAGGAAGTTGTACGCGTCGACGCCGACCAGGGCCTCGATGCGCCGCACGCCGGAGCCGATGGACGATTCGCCGAGCAACTTCACCAGGCCCAGCTGGGCGGTGTTGTGCACGTGCGTGCCGCCGCACAGCTCCTTGGAGAAGTCGCCGATGGTGACGACCCGCACCCGCTCGCCGTACTTCTCGCCGAACTCGGCGATGGCGCCCTGCTTCTTGGCGTCGTCGATCGACATGATCTCGGCCTGCACGTCGAGCTCGCGGGCCAGGACCTCGTTGATCTTCTGCTCGACGTCCGTCATCACGGCCGTGGGCACGGCGGACGGCGAACCGAAGTCGAAGCGGAAGCGGCCCGGCTGGTTCTCCGAACCGGCCTGGGCGGCCGTCGGGCCGAGGGCGTCACGCAGCGCCTGGTGCGTGAGGTGGGTGGCGGAGTGGGCACGGGCGATGGCGCGGCGGCGGACCACGTCGATGGTGGCGTGCGCCGGGGCGCCGACCGTGACCTCGCCGACCTGCACGACGCCCTTGTGGACGTACACGCCCGGAACCGGCTTCTGGCAGTCGCGGACCTCGATGACCGCGCCGTTGTCCAGCCTGATGCGGCCGGTGTCACCGATCTGGCCGCCGCCCTCGGCGTAGAACGGGGTGCGGTCCAGGACGACCTCGACCTCGTCGCCCTCGGAGGCGGCCGGGGAGGAGACGCCGTTGACGAGCAGGCCGACGACGGTGGACTCGCCCTCGGTGGAGGCGTAGCCGATGAAGTCGGTGGCGCCGGCGCTGTCGGCGATCTCGCGGTAGGCGCCGAGGTCGGCGTGGCCGTGCTTCTTGGCCTGGGCGTCGGCCTTGGCGCGCTCCCGCTGCTCCTTCATCAGGCGGCGGAAGCCGTCCTCGTCGACCGAGAGCCCCTGCTCGGCGGCCATTTCGAGGGTGAGGTCGATCGGGAAGCCCCAGGTGTCGTGGAGCAGGAAGGCCTTGTCGCCGGCGAGGACCGCACCACCGGCGGCCTTGGTCTCCGTCACGGCGGTGTCGAGGATGTTGGTGCCGGCCTTCAGGGTCTTGAGGAAGGCGGCCTCCTCGGCGAGGGCGACGGTCTCGATGCGGCTGCGGTCCGCCAGCAGCTCGGGGTACTGCTGGCCCATGGTCCGGATGACCACGTCCAGCAGCTCGCCGACGACCGGGCCGGTGGCGCCGAGCAGGCGCATGTTGCGGATGGCGCGGCGCATGATGCGGCGCAGGACGTAGCCGCGGCCCTCGTTGCCCGGGGTGACGCCGTCACCGATGAGCATGGTGGACGTGCGGATGTGGTCGGCGACCACGCGCAGCGAGACGTCGGTGCCGTCGGCGGAGCCGTAGCGGACGCCGGTGAGCTCGGTGGCCTTGTCGATGACGACGCGCAGGGTGTCGGTCTCGTACATGTTGCGGACGCCCTGGAGGATCATCGCCAGGCGTTCCAGGCCGAGGCCGGTGTCGATGTTCTTGCTGGGCAGCTCGCCGAGGATCTCGAAGTCCTCCTTGCCGGTGCCCACGCCGCGCTCGTACTGCATGAAGACCAGGTTCCAGATCTCCACGTACCGCTCGTCGTTGACGGCCGGGCCGCCCTCGACGCCGAATTCGGGGCCGCGGTCGTAGTTGATCTCGGAGCACGGGCCGCACGGGCCCGGGACGCCCATGGACCAGTAGTTCTCCTTCTTGCCCAGGCGCTGGATGCGCTCCTTGGGCACGCCGACGACCTCGTGCCAGATGCGCTCGGCCTCGTCGTCGTCGAGGTAGACGGTGATCCAGAGCTTCTCCGGGTCGAGGCCGTAGCCGCCGTCGGCCTGCGAGCCGGTCAGCAGCTCCCAGGCGTGCTTGATGGCGCCTTCCTTGAAGTAGTCGCCGAAGGAGAAGTTGCCGCACATCTGGAAGAACGTGCCGTGCCGGGTGGTCTTGCCGACCTCCTCGATGTCCGGCGTGCGGACGCACTTCTGGACGCTGGTCGCCGTCTTGTAGGGCGGCGTGACCTCGCCGAGGAAGTACGGCTTGAAGGGGACCATGCCCGCGTTGACCAGCAGCAGCGTCGGGTCGTCCGCGATGAGCGACGCCGACGGCACGACGGTGTGCCCGCGCTCCTCGAAGAAGCGCAGCCAGCGCCTGCGGATTTCAGCCGACTCCATCAGTGGTCCTCTTTTCCAGTCGGTCCGGTCAGACCGGTCGGTCCGGTTGTTCTCGTGGTTCGGTGGTGCCCTTCGAGCACCGCGCGGCGCGGTGCGGGCAGCTCACGCGGCTCGGCCGGCGTGCTCAGGCCGAGTGCCTCGTGCAACTGCTCTTCACGGTCCGCCATTCCGCTGCGTACGTCCAATGCAAATTGGCGCAGCCGGTGTCCGGTCTCGACGGCCTTGTCCGCGGCCTGGGCGGCGAGGCTGTCGGGCTGCAGCTTGCGCAGCTTTTGGTGGACCTTGTTGGTGGCCCACACCCCGGCGGCGGCGCCGGTGGTGAACCAGAATGCGCGGCGGAACATCGCGGTGATCAGTCCTTGGAGCGGCGGTTGCGGCGCCCGCCGCGGCGGGCGCCGGGCAGGGTACGGCCGACGACGACGGTGCGCGGTGCGCGTTCAGCGGGGGCTGCCGCGCCCTTCTTGCCGATCGCGCGGCGTACGCCGTAGCCGAAGGCGGCCACCTTGACCAGCGGCCCGCCGAAGGCGGAGGAGACGGTCGAGGAGAGCGCGGAGGCGTTGGCGGTGACCTCCTGGACGTCGGCGGCGATCGCGTCGACGCGCGCCAGCTGGGTGTGCGCGGAGCGGACGGTCGCGGAGGCGTCGGCGAGCAGCGGAACGGCCTGCTCGGACACCTCGGCCACCATCTTCGTCGTCGCCTTCAGCGTCTGTGCGAGCCTCACCAGCACGAGGGCGAGGAACGACACGAGGATCGCCCAGAAGACGGCCACGAGAATC
Source organism: Streptomyces sp. NPDC048197 (assembly GCF_043202395.1). Classification (NCBI taxonomy): domain Bacteria; kingdom Bacillati; phylum Actinomycetota; class Actinomycetes; order Kitasatosporales; family Streptomycetaceae; genus Streptomyces; species Streptomyces sp. NPDC048197. The sequence continues at coordinate 24,059 of NZ_JBIDAJ010000006.1, read as the reverse complement.
CCGGCCACCTCTCCACCGGACACGTTGGCACCACTCTCCGACTGGTCTGGTCTCGTCCTGCTCGAACGGCAACCTTGACCTTATCGCGCCGTGACTGTCCGTCCGTACCCAGTTCTCCGCGCCGGAACGGGGGCGCCCGGGGAACCGGGAGAGGTGATTGTACGGTCCGCATCCCGCCGAGTACGCTCCGTGTGCCATGCGACGCTTCACGGGCTCCGGGCCCGCTTCGGGTCCCTCCCCCGACCGTCCGGAAGGGCCCGGGAGACCGCCGGGCGGGCCGGGCGGGCCACCAAGTGCGCCGGGCAATCTCCCCGCGGAACTGAACCGGTTCATCGGCCGCGACGACGAGCTGGCCGAGCTGGCCCGGCAGGTGGGGTCGGCCCGGCTGGTGACCGTCACCGGGCTCGGCGGGGTCGGCAAGTCACGGCTGGTCCGCCATGGCGCGGCGATCTTGCAGGATCGCTTCTGCGACGGGGTGTGGCTGGTCGAACTGGCCTCGCTGAGCGAGCCGCACCTCCTGGACCACGCGGTCGCCGAGGCCCTGGCGGCCGCCGACCACAGCGGCCGCCCGGTGCGCGCCACGCTCTGCGACCACCTCGCCGGCCGTGAGCTGCTGCTCGTCCTGGACGGCTATGAGCACCTGGTCGACGCCTGCGCCGGTCTGACCGCCGAACTGCTGCGCCGCGCGCCGGGGCTGCGGGTGCTGGCGGCCGGCCGGCGGCCGCTGGGGATCCCGGGCGAGCAGCTGATGCCGCTGGCGCCGATGCCCGGGGCCGACGCCGTGGCGCTGTTCGCCGACCGGGCCGCGGCCGTCGTCCCGGGTTTCGCCGTCGGGCCGGCCAACGAGTCCGCCGTCGCTGAGCTCTGCGACCGCCTGGACGGCATCCCGCTCGCGCTGGAGCTGGCCGCCGGGCGGCTGCGGGCGCTGTCGGTGGACCAGGTGCTGCTCCGGCTCGACGACCGGTTCCGGCTGCTGGCCGGCCGGGCGAGGGGCGCGCTGCCCCGCCACCGGACGCTGCGCTGCGCGATCGGCTGGAGCCATGAGCTGTGCACGCCCGGGGAGCGGCTGCTGTGGGCGCGGCTGTCGGTGTTCGCCGGGCAGTTCGACCTGGAGGCGGCGGAGTACGTCTGCTCGGGACCGGAGCTGCCGGCCGACGAACTCCTGGACACGGTCGAGGAGTTGGTCGCCCAGTCGGTGCTGGTCCGCGAGGAGACCGCGGCCGGGGTGCGCTACCGGATGCTGGACACCGTACGGGCCTACGGCGCGGGCTGGCTGGCGGCGACGCAGGACGCCGAGCGGCTGCGGCGGCGGCACCGGGACTGGTACCTGGGGCTGGCGACGTGGTGCGAGCTGGACTGGTTCAGCTCGCGTCAGGCGGAGATCGCAGCCCGGATCGAGGCCGAGCTGCCCAATCTGCGGGTGGCACTGGAGGAGAGCCTGCAGAGCACCACCGAGACGCATCTGGGCCAGTACCTGGCGGGCACGCTGTGGTTCTACTGGGTCGGCTGCGGGCGGCTGTCGGAGGGCCGGCACTGGCTGGACCGGGCGCTGGAGCTGGACGGCGGCCATGACGACGCCCGGCTGAAGGCGCTGTGGGTGGCCGGTTACGTGGCGGTGCTCCAGGGGGACACCGTCGGTGCGCTGGGGGCGCTGCAGGAGTGCAGCGAGGAGGCCGAGCGGACCGGGAACGCCACCGCGGCCGCCTATGCGCTGCACCGCACCGGCTGTCTGGCGCTGGTCTGCGACGACATGCCGCGGGCCGAGGAGCTGCTGCGCGGTGCGCTGGCGCGCTACCGGGAGATCGGCGAGCTCAACAGCAATGTGCTGATGGGGCAGGTCGAGCTGGCGATGGCGGTGGCCTTCCAGGGCGAGCTGGCGGACGCGGTGCGGCTGTGCGAGGACGTCCGGCAGGTGTGCGAGGACCACGGGGAGCGCTGGACGCTGGCGTACGCGCTGTTCGTGCTGGCCTTCGCGGCGTGGTCGCGCGGCGAGGGCGGGCGGGCCCGGGCGCTGCTGGAGGAGTGCCTGGCCATCGACCACACCTTCCACGACCTGCTGGGCGCGGTGCTGGCGATCGAGTTGCTGGCGCTGGTGACGGTGGGCGAGGGCGATGCGGCGGAGGCGGCGGTGCTGCAGGGCGCGGCGGGGCGGATCTGGCCGTCGGTGGGGCTGCCGCTGTTCGGCTCGCGCTACTTCAGCCGGCCGCACGCGCTGTGCGAGGACCGGGCCCGGCGGGAGCTGGGGGACGGGGACTACGAGCGCTGTCTGCGGGAGGGCGGCCGGCTCGACCTGGACGCGGCGGTGGCCCGGGTCCTGCGGCCGGCCGGCCCGCTGCCGGGGCCGCGCCGGGCGGTGCGGATCGTGCCGCCGGCCACGCACGAGCCCGCCGCCTCCCCCTCCGCCAGCGGAGGGGAGACGGCGGGCTGAGGTGGTGCTGCGCCGCGCGGTGCCGTATCAGCGGGCGTAGTACTCGACGACGAGCTGCTCGTCGCAGATCACCGGGATCTCCTTGCGGTTGGGGTCCCGGTCGAGGCGGAACGCCAGCGCCTGGAGGTTGACCTCCAGGTAGCGCGGGGTCTCGCCGTCGGGGGCGTAGCCGCCCTCGCGCGCGACCTGGAAGGGGTGCTTCTCGCGGCTGCGCTCGCGGACCATCACGACGTCGCCGGGGCGGACGCGGAAGGACGGCTTGTCGACCTTGCGGTCGTTGACCGCGATGTGGCCGTGGACGACCATCTGGCGGGCCTGGTAGATGGTGCGGGCGATGCCCGAACGCAGGACGAGCGCGTCCAGACGGCGCTCCAGCTCGACCACCAGGGCCTCGCCCGTCTTGCCCTCGGCCTTGCGGGCGCGGTCGTAGGCGCGCGCCATCTGGCGCTCGCTGATGTCGTACTGCGCGCGCAGACGCTGCTTCTCCAGCAGACGGACCTTGTAGTCACTGTTCTGCTTGCGGCCGCGGCCGTGCTCGCCGGGCGGGTAGGGGCGGGCCTCGAAGTACTTGACGGCCTTCGGAGTCAGCGCGATGCCGAGCGCGCGCGACTTCTTGACCTTGGGACGCGACTGGTTCACGTGGAACGTTCCTCCATGTAAGTTAGGTGAGGCTTACCTTAGCGCGAGGAGAACGCATGTTTCGACCTGGGATCCCCCTGCCCGGTGCTGGTCAGAGCACCGGGACGGGTCAGCCGCGTCCCAAGGAAGACGCCCGGCAGCCGACCGCCGCCGAACGCGTACGCACTCTCGTCGAATCCCATGGTATGGCGTCGCTGAGCGTCCCCGGAGTCGAGGATCCGGACGAGACCGGGCTCACCGCTCCGGTCTGCCGGACCGTGACGCCCGACGGAGACGTGCTGTTGCTGGTTCCCGGCGACTGTGCGGCGGCCCGGGCGGCCGCCCACGCCCAGGACGACGACCTGACCGCCGTGATGGAGATCACGGATGTGGCACCGGTCTCGGTGCCCCACCGCATCCGCGCCCGGGCCTGGCTGGCCGGCTGGCTGACCCCCGTACGCAACGGCCATCGCGCCGAGGCCGCGCTGCTGCTCGCCGAGCGGCACCCGGTCGGCGAACTCCTCGGGCTCGGCGAGGCGCTGCACCCGGAGCCGGCGCCCGGGCTCCACGGGCGGACCGCCTGGATGATGCTGCGCCTGGAGGTCGGCGAGGGGGCGGTGGACGACCTCTGGGGCGCCGGGCCGGTCGAGCCGGACGACTTCGCGGCCGCCGCGCCCGATCCGCTCGTCGCCCACGAGGCCGAACTGCTGCAGCACCTGGCCGCGGCGCACGGCGAGCAGATCCGCGGGCTGTGCACGCTGCTGGGCGAGCGCGGCCGGGTCTGCGGGGCGCGCGAGAAGGCCGTACCGGTGGCCCTGGACCGCTTCGGGCTGCGGGTCCGCTTCACCGGCCCCGCGCAGCGCTCCTTCGACGCCCGCTTCGACTTCCCCGAGCCGGTACGGGACGTGGCCGAGCTGCGGCGGGCGATGCACACGCTCTTCGACGCGGCGGACCAATAGGCCGCGCCCGCCGGCCGGTTGGGCCGGCGCCGCCCGCCGGCTACTCGGCGGCCGGCTCCCCGGCGGCGCCGCGCAGACGGGCCCGGACCCGGTCCGCCACGTCGGCGTAACGGGCCTCGGCGCCATGGCGGGTGGGCTCGTAGTAGCGCTTGCCGTGCACCTCGTCGGGGGCGTACTGCTGGGCCGCGATACCGCCGGGCAGGTCGTGCGGGTACTGGTAGCCGTGGCCGTGGCCGAGCTTCTGGGCGCCCTTGTAGTGGCTGTCGCGCAGATGGAGCGGCACCGCGCCGGCCTTGCCGGCCCGGACGTCCGCCAGCGCGGCGTCGATGGCCAGATAGGCGGCGTTCGACTTCGGCGCCAGGGCGAGGGCGATGGTGGCCTGGCTCAGCGTGATCCGGGCCTCCGGGAAACCGATCAGCGCCACGGCCTGGGCGGCGGCGACCGCGGTCTGCAGCGCCGTCGGATCGGCCAGGCCGATGTCCTCGCTCGCCGAGATCATCAGCCGCCGGGCGATGAACCGCGGGTCCTCCCCCGCCTCGATCATCCGCGCGAGGTAGTGCAGCGCGGCATCGACGTCCGAACCGCGGATCGACTTGATCAGGGCGCTGGCGACGTCGTAGTGCTGATCGCCGGAGCGGTCGTACTTCACCGCCGCGCGGTCGACGGACTCCTCCAGCGTCGTCAGGGCGATCTCCTTCTCGCCCTTGGCCAGCGCGGCCCCGGCGCCCGCCTCCAGGGCGGTCAGCGCGCGCCGGGCGTCGCCGCCCGCGATGCGCAGCAGGTGCCCCTCGGTGTCCTCGGGCAGCGTGACGGCCCCGGCCAGCCCGCGGGCATCGGTCAGCGCTCGCCGCAGCAGTGCGCGCAGATCGTCGTCCGTGAGCGGTTCGAGGGTCAGTAGCAGCGAACGGGAGAGCAGCGGGGAGATCACCGAGAAGTACGGATTCTCGGTCGTCGCGGCGATCAGGGTGACCCAGCGGTTCTCCACCGCGGGCAGCAAGGAGTCCTGCTGGGCCTTGCTGAAGCGGTGGATCTCGTCGAGGAAGAGCACCGTCTCCTTGCCGTACCCCCCGGAGGCGCGGCGGGCGCCGTCGATGACCGCGCGGACCTCCTTGACGCCGGCGGTGATCGCGGAGAGCTCCACGAAGCGCTTGTTCGTCGCCTGGCTGACGACGTACGCCAAGGTCGTCTTGCCGGTGCCGGGCGGGCCCCACAGGAACACCGACGACGGCCCGGCCGGCCCCCCGCTGCCCTCTCCCACCAGCCGGCGCAGCGGTGAGCCGGGCTTCAGCAGATGCTGCTGGCCCACGACTTCGTCGAGGGTGCGCGGACGCATCCGCACGGCGAGCGGAGACCCCGCGGGGTCCCTCTCCTGGCGGTCTTCGGCGGCGGCGGTGAACAGGTCGGGCTCCACGCTCACGAGCCTATGCCACCCCACTGACAACGCCCCGGCGACCGTCGGGGACGGACCGGGGCGCAGGCGGCCTCCCGACGGACGGGAGGGCAGTTCCCTAGAGCAGGCTGCTCCAGTACGACCACCAGCGGGTCAGGATCAGCAGCGCGATCACGCCGTACCAGAGGACCGGCACGACCCAGTGGAACTCCACGACCGCGTTCCGCACGCCCGCGGGGGCCGGGATGACGCCGTGCTTGATGTTGTGCGCGGTGGTGTACCAGAACATCAGGATCGTCACGCACCAGGTCAGCGTGCACCACAGGCACAGCGCGTTGATGCTGTACAGCGACTGGCTCATCAGCCACATGCAGAAGACCGCGGCGAGCCCGGTGCCGATGTTCAGGCCGATCCAGTACCAGCGGCGGAAGCGGGCACCGGCCAGGACGGCCATGCCGATCGCCACGACCACGCCGAAGCCGACGAGCCCGGCCATCGGGTTGGGGAACCCGAAGACCGCCGCCTGCTTGCTCTGCATGACGCTGCCGCAGGAGATGATCGGGTTGAGGCTGCAGGCCGGCTTGAAGTGCGGGTCCTTCAGCAGCTCGAACTTGTCCAGGGTGATGACCCAGGCGGCCAGCAGGCCCAGCGCGCCGGTGATCACCAGCAGCAGCCCGAGGCCGCGGCCCGCGCCCAGGGTGCGCGCGCCACTGGCGTGGTCGTCGTCGATGGACACGTCATCAACCGCTGTCGTCGTCATATCGCCGTTCCGTCGATGCCTTGGGAAGGGGGCTGGTGCTGCGGCAGGCGGGCCCGCGGCCGCGTCCCTCATTGTGCCCCAACCCCACCACAACGGGCCGTTCGCTGCGCATAAAGCGGATGAACCCCGGTGCGGGGCGTTGACGCGAGGGGCCCGGACGGTCACGCCGCCCGGGCCCCTCGCCATGTCGTCGTCCGGCCGCGCCTCAGCCCAGCCGGCGCCGGACCTCCTCGGTCACGGCGGCCACCGCGACCGGCGTCTGCTCGCCGCTCTCCAGGTCCTTCAGCTGCACCACGCCCTCGGCCAGATCGCGCTCGCCGGCGACCAGCGCCAGCCGCGCACCGGAGCGGTTGGCGGACTTCATGGCGTTCTTCAGGCCCTTGCCGCCGTAGGCGAAGTCGGTGGCGATACCGGCCCGGCGCAGCTCGGTGACCGTGCCGAACAGCACCCGGCGGGCCTCGTCGCCGAGCGGGACGGCGTAGACGGCGGTGGCCGCCGGGATGTCGAGCGTGACGCCCTCCGCCTCCAGGGCCAGCACCGTGCGGTCCACGCCCAGCGCCCAGCCGACGGACGGCAGCGCCGGGCCGCCGATCATCTCCGACAGGCCGTCGTAGCGGCCGCCGCCGCCGACCGCGGACTGCGAACCGAGGCCGTCGTGGACGAACTCGAAGGTGGTGCGGGTGTAGTAGTCCAGGCCGCGCACCAGCTTCTCGTCGTCCTCGAAGGCCACGCCCGCCGCGGTCAGCAGCTCGCGCACCTGCTCGTGGTACGCCTTGCACGCCTCGCAGAGGTAGTCGCGCAGCATCGGCGCACCGGTCAGCTGCTTCTGGACCGCGTCCCGCTTGTCGTCCAGGACCCGCAGCGGGTTGATGTCGACCCGGCGCCGGGTGTCCTCGTCCAGCTCCAGGCCGCGCAGGAAGTCCTGCAGCGCGGCGCGGTAGACGGGGCGGCACTCCTGGTCGCCCAGCGAGTTGAGCAGGATGCGGAAGTTGCGCAGGCCCAGCGAGCGGTACGCCTGGTCGGCCAGGATGATCAGCTCGGCGTCCAGCGCCGGGTCCTCGGCACCGATCGCCTCGGCACCGACCTGGGAGAAGTGGCGGTAACGGCCCTTCTGCGGACGCTCGTAGCGGTAGTACGAGCCGGAGTACCAGAGCTTGACCGGGAGGTTGCCGGCCTTGTGGAGGTTGGCCTCCAGTGCGGCGCGCAGCACGGAGGCGGTGCCCTCGGGGCGCAGCGCGATCCGGTCGCCGCCCTTGGTCTCGAAGGCGTACATCTCCTTGGTCACGATGTCGGTGGACTCACCGACGCCGCGCGCGAACAGCTCGACGTTCTCGAAACCGGGCGTCTCCATGTAGCCGTAGCCGGAGTTCTTCAGCGGCGCGGCGATCGCCTCGCGCACCGCGAGATAGGTGGCGGACTGCGGCGGGATCAGGTCGTAGGTGCCCTTGGGGGCCTTGAAGGTGCTCACGGAAAGCTCTCGTCACATTCCTCGTCGTGGAGCGGCGCGGACGCCGTCTCCGAGGCCGGCGGCCACCTCGCGCAGGAAGGGGTTGGTGGCGCGCTCGCGGCCGATGGTGGTCTGGGGGCCGTGGCCGGACAGTACGACGGTCGAGTCGTCCAGCGGCAGGCACACGCGTGCCAGCGACTTCAGGATCTCGGCGTGGTCGCCGCCCGGCAGGTCGGTGCGTCCGATGGAGCCGGCGAACAGCAGGTCACCCGAGAAGAAGACCGGCGGGACATCCGCCTGCTCGGGCATCCTGAACGTCACCGACCCCTTGGTATGGCCCGGTGCGTGCGCGACCGAGAACTCCATGCCGGCGAGTCCAAGGACGGCACCGTCGCTCAGCTCCTTGACGTCGTCGGGCTCCCCCACGGTGAGGTCGCCCATGAGCTGCTGGCCGACGGAGAGGCCCAGGGCCTTCTCCGGCTCGGTCATCATGTAGCGGTCCTCGGGGTGGATCCAGGCCGGGACGTCGTGCGCGCCGCACACGGGGACGACCGACGCGACGTGGTCGATGTGGCCGTGGGTGAGGACGACCGCGACGGGCTTGAGCCGATGCTTCCTGACCGCGTCCTCGACTCCCTGGGCGGCCTGGTGGCCCGGGTCGATGATGACGCACTCCTCGCCTGCGGCGGGGGCGACCAAGTAGCAGTTGGTGCCCCAGGCCCCGGCGGGGAACCCGGCAATCAGCACGTTCGTCCTTAAGGATCGGTGTGGCGGGCGGCCGCGGGGCCGCTCCCGGACATCTCGGCAGCTCCAGAGCCTACCGGCGGGACTCCCGGCAGGGCGAACCCGTATACGGTACGGCGACGGCGCACCTCAGCGATCGGTGATCGGACAAGGAGACGAGTCGGTGGTCAGCAAGGATCAGCGGCGGCGGCAGCTCGCCCGGGAGAAGTACGCGCGCCAGCAGCAGCGGCGGACCGCCGCCCAGCACAGGGCCAGGCGCCGCAACGCCGTCATCGCCGGCGCGGTGGCCGTCGCCCTGGCCGCCGGCGGGGCCGTCTACGCCTCCACCGCGCTGATCGGCGGCGACGACCGGACCTCCGACGCGGCCGCGGGCAGCCACCGGCCGGACGACCCCTGCCGCACGCCCGCGAAGGGCAAGCCGTCGCAGCAGACCTGGAAGAAGGAGCCGAAGATGTCGATCGACACCTCGGCCTCCTACGCCGTGAAGCTGGCGACGACCTGCGGCACGATCGGCCTGAAGCTGGACGCCGGCAAGGCGCCGCACACCGTCAACTCCTTCGCGTTCCTGGCCCGTCAGGGCTTCTTCGACCACAGCCGCTGCCACCGCCTGGTGGACCAGGGCATCCACGTCCTGCAGTGCGGCGACCCGACGGCCACCGGCAGCGGCTCCCCCGGCTACACGATCCCGGACGAGAACCTCAAGGACCCGCGGCTCAAGGGCGGCGTCTATCCGGCGGGCACGGTCGCGATGGCCAACAGCTACGACGGCAGGAACCCCAAGACCCGCAACTCCGGCGGCAGCCAGTTCTTCCTCGTCTACCAGGACAGCAAGCTGCCCGCCAACTACACCCCGTTCGGCACCATCACCGGCGGTATGGACGTGCTGCGCAAGATCGCCGCCGCCGGGGCGACGGAACCCGATCCGCAGACCGGCAACACCGCCCCGCACGCCACCGTCGTGATCGACCGGGCGACCGTCACGAAGTCCTGACCGGCCGCCGGGCGGAATTTCGGTCGTGCTGGATGCGGACAGCCGACCGCCCGTCGCCTAGATTGGCGGGTGGGTAGGGTGCCTGGTCCGACGGCTTCCACCCTCACCCGCAAAACCACCCGTCGGACGGTCAGGGCGCGGCCCTGCCGGACAGAAACTGTGGACGATGCCGGGGGGCCGTACGCCCTTCGTCGGCATCATGTGGAGGAGGCGCTGTGAGCAGCGACCCGTGGGGCCGCGTCGATGAGACGGGGACCGTGTACGTGCGTACCGCCGACGGCGAGCAGGTCGTCGGATCGTGGCAGGCGGGCAGCCCCGAGGAGGCCCTTGCCTACTTCGAGCGCAAGTATGACGGCCTGGTCGTCGAGATCGACCTCCTCGAACGCCGGGTGCGGACCACCGACCTGTCGGCCAAGGACGCGACGACCGCGATCGACCATCTGCGCCAGCAGGTCGACGAGCACCACGCGGTGGGCGATCTGGACGCGCTCCGGAAGCGGCTGGACAAGCTGGTGGAGGTCGTCGAATCCCGTCGCGAGGAGCGCAAGGCGGCCAAGGCGCGGCAGAGCGACGAGGCCCGGCAGGCCAAGGAGAAGCTGGTCGCCGAGGCCGAGGAGCTGGCGGCCAGTGAGCAGTGGCGGGCGGCCGGCGAGCGGCTGCGGGCGCTGGTCGACATCTGGAAGGGCCTGCCGCGGCTGGACCGCAAGGCGGACGACGAGCTGTGGCACCGCTTCTCGCACGCCCGCTCGGCGTTCTCCAAGCGGCGCAAGGCGCACTTCGCGTCGCTGGACGCGCAGCGCGAGGAGTCCCGCAAGGCCAAGGAGAAGCTGGTCGCCGAGGCCGAGTCGCTGTCCAACTCGACGGACTGGGGGACGACGGCCGCCCGCTACCGCGAGCTGATGCAGGAGTGGAAGGCCGCCGGCCGGGCCCAGCGCGAGCACGAGGACGACCTGTGGAACCGCTTCCGCGGCGCCCAGGACGTCTTCTTCCAGGCCCGCGGTGAGGTCTTCGCGGAGCGCGACGCCGAGCAGCGGGAGAACCTGACCCGCAAGGAGGAGCTGGCCGTCGAGGCCGAGAAGCTGCTCCCGGTCTCGGACCTGAAGGCCGCGCGGTCCGCGTTCCGGTCGATCAACGAGCGGTGGGAGGCCATCGGCCACGTCCCGCGGGACGCCCGCCCCAAGATCGAGGGCCGGATGCACGCCGTCGAGCGCGCCATCCAGGAGGCCGAGGAGGCCGAGTGGCGGCGGACGAACCCTGAGGCGCGGGCGCGCGCCGCGGGGCTGACCGGCCAGCTCCAGGACGCCGTCGACAAGCTGCAGAAGCAGATCGACGCGGCCCGGGCGGCCGGCAACGACGCCAAGGCCGACAAGCTCGGCCGCGAGCTGGAGGGCCGCAAGGCGCTGCTGGACCAGGCGCTCAAGGGCCTGGAGGAGTTCGGCGGCCAGCAGTAGTTGGGCGTACGAGGAGGGCCCCGGTACCGAGGTACCGGGGCCCTTTCTGTTGCCTTCTGTTGCCCTTTTCGGTGTGCGCGGCGTTACGGCCGGCGCGCCGAGGTCACGCGGTAGACGTCGTACACGCCCTCCACGCCCCGTACGGCCTTCAGGACGTGCCCGAGGTGCTTGGGGTCGCCCATCTCGAAGGTGAAGCGGGAGGTGGCGACCCGGTCGCGGGAGGTCTGGACGGCCGCCGAGAGGATGTTGACGTGCTGGTCGGACAGGACCCGCGTGACGTCCGACAGCAGCCGGGAGCGGTCCAGCGCCTCGACCTGGATGGCGACCAGGAAGACCGAGGACTGGGTGGGTGCCCATTCGACGTCCAGGATCCGTTCCGGCTGCCGGGAGAGCGAGTCGACGTTGAGGCAGTCGGCGCGGTGCACCGAGACGCCGCTGCCACGGGTGACGAAGCCGATGATGGGGTCGCCCGGCACCGGTGTGCAGCAGCGGGCCAGCTTGACCCACACGTCGTCGACGCCCTTCACGACCACGCCCGGGTCGGCGCTGGAGCGGCGCTTGGACCGCGGCCGGATCGGGGTGGACTCGGCGATGTCCTCGGTGGCCTCGTCCTGCCCACCGAGCGCCTGCACCAGCTTCTGGACGACGCCCTGCGCGGCGACGTGGCCCTCGCCGATCGCGGCGTAGAGCGAGGAGATGTCGGGGTAGCGCATCTCGTGCGCGAGGGTCACCAGGGAATCGCCGGTCAGGATCCGCTGGATCGGCAGGTTCTGTTTGCGCATCGCGCGCGCGATGGCGTCCTTGCCCTGCTCGATGGCCTCGTCGCGGCGCTCCTTGGAGAACCAGCCGCGGATCTTGTTGCGGGCGCGCGGGGACTTGACGAAGCCCAGCCAGTCGCGGGACGGGCCGGCGCCGGCCGCCTTGGAGGTGAAGACCTCCACCAGGTCGCCGTTGTCCAGGGTCGATTCGAGCGGGACCAGCCGGCCGTTGACCCGGGCGCCTATCGTGCGGTGGCCGACCTCGGTGTGCACCGCGTACGCGAAGTCGACGGGCGTGGCACCGGCCGGCAGCGCTATCACGTCGCCCTTGGGGGTGAAGACGAAGACCTCGTTGCGGGACAGGTCGAAGCGCAGCGACTCCAGGAACTCGCCCGGGTCCTCGGTCTCCTTCTGCCAGTCGAGCAGCTGCCGCAGCCAGGCCATGTCGTTGACGGTTTCCTGGCCCTTGCCGGCGTTCTTCGGCACGTCCGTGCGGACCTTGGAGGCGCCGGCCACCGCCTCCTGCTTGTACTTCCAGTGGGCGGCGATGCCGTACTCGGCGCGGCGGTGCATGTCGAACGTGCGGATCTGCAGCTCAACAGGCTTGCCGCTGGGGCCGATCACGGTCGTGTGCAGCGACTGGTACATGTTGAACTTCGGCATCGCGATGTAGTCCTTGAACCGGCCGGGGACCGGGTTCCACCGCGCGTGGATGGTGCCGAGGGCGGCGTAGCAGTCGCGGACGGTGTCGACGAGGACGCGGATGCCCACCAGGTCGTAGATCTCGGCGAAGTCGCGGCCGCGCACGATCATCTTCTGGTAGACGCTGTAGTAGTGCTTGGGGCGGCCGGTGACGGTGGCCTTGATGCGGGCGGCGCGCAGATCGGCCTGGACCTCGTCGGTCACTATCGCGAGGTACTCGTCCCGCTTGGGCGCCCGCTCGGCGACCAGCCGCACGATCTCGTCGTACATCTTGGGGTAGAGGATCGCGAAGGCGAGGTCCTCCAGCTCCCACTTGATGGTGTTCATGCCCAGGCGGTGGGCGAGCGGAGCGTAGATCTCCAGCGTCTCGCGGGCCTTCTTCTCCTGCTTCTCCCGCTTGAGGTAGCGCATGGTGCGCATGTTGTGCAGCCGGTCGGCGAGCTTGATGACCAGGACGCGCGGGTCCTTGGCCATGGCGACGACCATCTTGCGGACCGTCTCGGCCTGCGCGGCCTCGCCGAACTTGACCCGGTCGAGCTTGGTGACGCCGTCGACCAGCAGCGCGACCTGGTCGCCGAAGTCGCTCCGCAGCTGCTCCAGGCCGTACTCGGTGTCCTCGACGGTGTCGTGCAGCAGACCGGCCATCAGCGTCGCCGGGTCCATGCCGAGCTCGGCGAGGATGGTGGTGACGGCGAGCGGGTGGGTGATGTACGGGTCGCCGCTCTTGCGCTTCTGGCCGCGGTGCCAGCGCTCGGCGACCTGGTAGGCCCGCTCGACCTGGCGCAGCGTCGCGGTCTCGATCTTGGGGTCGTTGCCGCGCACGGCCCGCAGCAGCGGTTCGAGCACCGGGTTGTACGGGCTGGAGCGCTGCACGCCGAGGCGGGCCAGGCGGGCCCGTACGCGGTTCGGGGAGCCGGAGCGGCCCGCCGGGGCGGCCGGCAGCGGCTTGGCGGCGGCGGGCTGGTCGGCCTTGGCCGGGGGCTTGGGGGCGCGGGCCGGTGCGGCCGCGGGGTGGGGCGAGGCGGCGGCGGGCCCCGGCTTGGGCGCGGGGCCGGGCCGGTCGGCGGGGGCCGCCGTCCCGGACCTGCCGGTGCCCTCGGGGGTCGCGCCGTGCCGCTCGGGCCGGGACGCGTCCGGGGAAGCCCCGGTCGCGGGCTTCGGCTCGTCCGGGCGCGCGGCATGGGATCCCGCCGGACGCAGTCCGGGGGAGAGCGGCTGGGCCTCGTCTGGCAAGAGCACTCCTCAAGCGGTTCCGGACCCCAGGCCCTCGAACAGGCCGGGGTGCCATGGTATCTAGCCCGGGGCCGCAACCGCCGCGCGGCCATGGGTAGGTACATGACACAGCAGCAGGGGCACCCGGATTGTTCCGGATGCCCCTGCTTGTCCAGCGGGTGGGGTGGCCCTGGTCAGACCGTGATCAGCGCCTCCAGCGGGGCGCCCTTCAGGCCCGGCTCCAGGCGCCGGCGGCCGGCGAGGAAGCCGAGCTCCATCAGCACCGCGACGCCGGCGACCTCGGCGCCGGCCCGGCGGATCAGCTGGAGCGAGGCGTCGGCGGTGCCGCCGGTGGCCAGCACGTCGTCGATCACCAGCACCCGCTCCCCCGGCGTCAGCGCATCGGCGTGCATCTCGATCTCGGCGGAGCCGTACTCCAGCTCGTAGGACTGCCCGAGCGTCGTGCCGGGCAGCTTGCCGGCCTTGCGGACGGGTACGAAGCCGAGGCCGGCCCGGACCGCGACGGGGGCGGCGAGTATGAACCCGCGCGCCTCCAGGCCCACGACCTTGTCGGCGCCGTGCTGCTCGCACAGCCCGGCGAGGGCGTCGGTGAGCGCACCGAACGCCGCCGGATCGGCCAGCAGCGGGGTGATGTCCTTGAACATCACGCCCGGCTGGGGATAGTCCGGCACGTCCGCGATCTTGCTGAGCAGCAGCTCCCGCAGCGCTGCGGGGGCGCTCATCGGCGCTTGCCCGACGGGCGGCCGCGTCCGCGGTTGCGGGCGGCGGGCTGGTGGCGGGGGCCGACGACCGCGGGGCCGTCCGCACCGTCCGCCGCGTCGTCGGACGCCTCCCGGCCGTCCTCCTGGCTCGCGGCCTTGGCGGCGGCCGCGGCACGCTTGGCCTTGACCCGCTTGGCCAGCGCCTTGATCTCCGGCTCGCCGTTCTTGAGGTCGGTGACCAGCGGGGTCGCGATGAAGATCGAGGAGTACGCACCGGCGGCGAGACCGACGAACAGGGCCAGCGAGATGTCGTTGAGCATGCCCGCGCCCAGCAGACCGCCGCCGACGAACAACAGACCGGCGACCGGGAGCAGCGCCACGACGGTGGTGTTGATGGATCGCACCAGCGTGCCGTTGATCGAGCGGTTGGCGATCTCGCTGTAGGTGAAGCGGGTCTGCTTGGTGAGGTCCTTGGAGGCTTCCTTGAGGCTGTCGAAGACGACGACCGTGTCGTACAGCGAGTAGCCGAGGATGGTCAGCAGACCGATGACGGTGCCCGGGGTGACCTCGAAGCCGACCAGGGCGTAGACGCCGACGGTGATCGTGAGGTCGTGGATCAGCGCGATCAGGGCGGCCAGCGCCATCCGCCACTCGAAGGCGATGGCCAGGTAGAGCACCACCAGGACCATGAAGATGCCCAGGCCCAGCCAGGCCTTGTTGGCGATCTCCTCGCCCCAACTCGGGCCGACCAGCTGGGTGTTGACGTCGTTGGCCGGGACCTTCAGGTCCTTGGCGAGCTGCTCCTGGACCGGCACCGCCTGCTTGGTGTCCAGACCGCCGATCTGGATCCGCAGCGCACCGTCGCCGAGCTTCTGCACCACGGCCTGGTGGCCGCCGGACGCGGACTCGGCCCGGTCCTGCGCCTCCGCGGTCGACACCGAGGTCGGCGGGGTCGAGAAGACCGCGCCGCCGGAGAACTCGATGCCCATGTTCAGACCGCGCACCGCCAGGCCGACGATGGCCGTGATGGTGATGAGGATCGAGATGCCGTACCAGATCTTCCGCTTGCCGATGAAGTCGTAACCGACCTCACCGCGGTAGAGCCGGGCGCCGATGCTTCCGAGCTTGGACATCTCACGCCTCCTTCGTCTGGGTGGGGGCGGTGCGACGACGGCGCAGCGGCGGCTTGGCGCCCAGGCGCTTGGGGTCGAGGCCGGACCAGGAGTGCCCGTCGGCGAAGAACTTCCGGCGGGCCAGCAGCGTCATCAGCGGCTTGGTGAAGAGGAAGACCACGACGACGTCGAGCACGGTGGTCAGGCCGAGCGTGAACGCGAAGCCCTGGACCTTGCCGACGGTGACCGCGAACAGCACCGCGGCGGCCAGGAACGACACGAAGTCGGAGACCAGGATCGTCCGGCGGGCCCGCGGCCAGCCGCGCTCGACGGCCGGACGCAGGGTGCGGCCCTCGCGGATCTCGTCCCGGATGCGTTCGAAGTAGACGATGAACGAGTCGGCGGTGATACCGATGGCGACGATGGCGCCACAGACCGCCGGGAGGTTCAGCGCGAACTGGATGGCCGGCCCGAGCAGCGTCATGATCGCGTACGTCAGGATCGCCGAGACGCAGAGGCTCGCCAGCGCGACCAGCGCCAGGCCCCGGTAATAGGCGACGAGGTAGATCACGACCAGCCCCAGGCCGATCGCGCCGGCGATCAGACCGGCGTGCAGCTGCTCACCACCGAGCGCCGCGGTGACCGTGGTCTCGTCGACGATCTTGAAGGAGAGCGGCAGGGCACCGTAGGAGAGCATGTTGCCCAGGTCCTGCGCGGACTGCTGGGTGAAGCCGCCGGAGATGGTGGCGTTGCCGCCGTTGAGCCGCTCGCTGACCCGCGGGTCGGAGACCACCGCGCCGTCCAGGACGATCGCGAACTGGTTCTGCGGCTGCGCCTTGGTGGCGAGCTTGCCGGTGATGTCCGCGAACTTCTTGCCGCCGTCGGAGGTGAAGTCCATCTGGACGATCCAGCCCTGGCCCTGCTGGCTGTCGAAGACGGCCTTGGCGCCCTTGACGTCGGTGCCCTGGACGGCCACCGGGCCGAGCACGTACTTCTGCGTGCCCTCGGTGTTGCAGGCCACGACCGGGTCGGAGGGCTTGGCCGCGGCGGCCTGCTCACCGGCGGCGGCGCGGCCCTGCTTCGTCGAGCAGTCGAGTGCGTTCAGCTGCTTCTGGAGGGCCGGCGGGATCTGGTCGCCACCGGGCGCCGGGGGCGTCGGAGGCGTGGAGGGCTTGGCCGAACCCGAGGGGGTGGGCTTGGCGGACGGCGCCTTCTTCAGGGAGTCCGTGACGGCGCGGCCCTGCGTCGAGGGCTTCGCGTCGGGCTTCGGCGAGGAGGAGGCGTGCTGCTGGGTGCCGCCGGCCTGCTGGCCGCCCTTGCCCTTGGCGTTCTTGCCGCTCTGCGACGGGCTGGGCTTCGGCTCGAGGGTCTTCGTGCCCACGGTGGTGGTCAGCACCGGGCGGAAGCCGAGCTGGGCGGTGGTGCCGACCTGCTGGCGGGCCTGCTTCGCGTTCGTCCCCCGGGGGATGTTCACGATGATGTGGTTGGTGCCCTGCGTCTGGACCTCGGTCTCGGAGACGCCCAGACCGTTGACCCGCCGGTCCATGATGTCGGCGGCGGTCTTCATGTTGGTCTCGTTGATCGCGTTGGGCCTGCCCGGCATGTTCTCGGCCTGGAGCGTGAAGCTCGTGCCGCCGGCCAGGTCGATGCCCAGCCGGGGCGCCTTGGTGCCGGAGTAGAACATGCCTCCGATCAGCCCCGCCATCGCGATCAGGACCAGGAGCAGGGTGCGGACCGGATGCCCCTGGCCCGCGGGCGCCCTGCGGCCCTTTTTCGGTGCTGCCACCTTCTCGATTCTCCCTGTCCAACCCCTCGGCCTGGGGTACCGGCCGAGCGGCCACGAAGTGTTGTGGGGACCTGCCCCCGCCGGAGCCTAGACCGTCCCGGAACCGCGGTGCACGCCTCGACGCGTGCTCCGCGGTTCCGTGGGAGGGACTACTTCGCGTCGTCGCCGCCGGTCTTCTTGTCCTTCTCGGCGGCGTCCGCGTCGGCCTTGGCGCCGTCCCCGGCGTCCTTGGTTTCCTTGCCGGCCACGGCCTCGTCGGCCGCGGTCTGCTCGGCGGCGGGCTCGGCGTCGGCCGGCGTCGCGGCCTTGCCCAGGTCGATCTTGTCGGCCTTGTCACCCGTTTCGGTGGCTTCGCCGGCGGTGCCGCCGGTCAGCGACGAGGCGTCGTCGGGGACGACGGTCTCCTCGGCGTGGATCGGGTCGGCACCGTCCAGGATGCGGTTGTACTCCTCGTCCGCGAGCACTGCGCCGATGGCGTTCTTGGCGTAGATGGCGTGCACGCCGGGGGCGACCTCCAGGAGGACGGTGTCCTCGTGGACCTCCTTGACGGTGGCGTACATGCCGCCGATCGTGCGCACGCCGGCGCCCGGCTGCATCTGGTTGCGCATCTGCGCGGCCGCCTGCTGCTTCTTCTTGGCGGACCGCGTCATCAGGAACATGGCCCCGATGAGGACGATGAAGGGGAGGAGAGAGACGATGTTGGGCACGGGACGAAGATCCTTCGCACGACCGCGCATCCGCGGCCTCATATACGGGGGTGGTATGCCGGCCCCTACGGACGGCATCGGCGGAGTCTAAGCGAGTCCCCACCAGTGGAACAACGCCCAGCATCGCACCGCAGTTCCTGCCCGGGCGAGTCCCCGCGCCGTCACGCCCCGAACAGGCCCTGCTGTCCGTTTCCGCCCGCTTGGTGCTGCGGCGGAACCATCCCCAGATGCGCCCAGGCCGCAGGGGTGGCGACGCGTCCACGCGGGGTCCGGGCGAGCAGGCCCTCCCGTACGAGGAACGGCTCAGCGACCTCCTCGACGGTCTCGCGCTCCTCCCCCACCGCCACCGCCAGGGTGGACAGGCCCACCGGGCCGCCGCCGAACAGCTTGAGCAGGGCGGTGAGCACCGCGCGGTCGAGGCGGTCCAGGCCGCGCGCGTCGACCTCGTAGACCGCCAGGGCCTGCGAGGCGATCTCGCGGGTGATCACGCCGTCGGCCTTGACCTGGGCGTAGTCGCGGACCCGGCGCAGCAGGCGGTTGGCGATCCGGGGTGTGCCGCGGGAGCGGCCGGCGATCTCGGCGGCGCCGTCCGCCTCCAGGGCGACGTCCAGCAGGCCGGCCGAGCGGTGGATGACCCGCTGGAGCTCCTCGGGGGCGTAGAACTCCATGTGGGCGGTGAAGCCGAAGCGGTCGCGCAGCGGCGGCGGCAGCAGACCGGCCCGGGTCGTGGCGCCGACCAGCGTGAACGGCGGAAGTTCGAGCGGGATGGCGGTGGCGCCCGGGCCCTTCCCCACGATCACGTCGACGCGGAAGTCCTCCATCGCCATGTAGAGCATCTCCTCGGCGGGCCGGGACATCCGGTGGATCTCGTCGAGGAAGAGGACCTCGCCCTCCTGGAGGGAGGAGAGGATCGCGGCGAGGTCGCCGGCGTGCTGGATGGCCGGGCCGGAGGTGATCCGGATCGGGGCGCCCATCTCGGCGGCGATGATCATCGACAGGGTCGTCTTGCCGAGGCCGGGCGCGCCGGAGAGCAGGACGTGGTCGGCGGTGGCGCCGCGGGCGCGGGCGGCGCGCAGGACCAGGTCGAGCTGTTCGCGCACCCGCTCCTGGCCGACGAACTCCTGGAGGTCCTTGGGCCGCAGCGCGGCCTCGACGGCGGTGTCCTCACCGTCCGCGTCGGCGCCGACCAGCCGGTCGGGACCGGCCGGGGCGGCGTCGTCGGTGGACGGTGCGGTGTCGTCCCAGTTCACTGCGGAATGCCTCGCGGGGTCGGGGCGGCCGGGCCGCCGGTCGGGTCGTACGGTCGCGGGCCGGGGCGCCGCGCACGGCGCGGAGCGGGGCCCGCGGCGGCGGTCATCGAGCGCGGTTGAGGGTCTGCAGGGCGGCCCTGAGCAGCTGCGGCACCTGCGGGGCGCCGCCCTCGGCGACGGCGGCCTCGGCCTGCGGGGCGACCGCGGCGACCGCCTCGTCCGCCTCCCGGGTGGCGTAGCCGAGGCCGATCAGGGCGGCCTGCAGCTGGTCGCGCCAGCCGGCCGGGCCCGCGGCGGCCGCCGCCGGACGACGGCTGCCCACCGGCTCGCCGAGCCGGTCCTTCAGCTCCAGCAGCAGCTTCTGCGCACCCTTCTTGCCGATGCCCGGCACGGCGGTGAGGGCCTTCTCGTCGCCGGTGGCGACCGCCAGCCGCAGGGCGTCCGGGGAGTGCACGGCGAGCATGGCCTGGGCCAGCCGGGGGCCGACGCCGCTGGCGGTCTGCAGCAGCTCGAAGGTCTGCCGCTCGTCGTCGTCGGCGAAGCCGTAGAGGGTGAGCGAGTCCTCGCGGACGACGAGGGAGGTGGCGAGCCGGGCCGGCTCGCCGACGCGCAGGCCGGAGAGGGTGTTCGGCGGGCACTGGACGGCCATGCCGATCCCGCCGACCTCGACGACGGCGGCATCGGGGGCGAGGGCCGCGACCGGGCCGGAGACAAAGGCGATCATCGGGTGCCCTTCGGCGTACGTACGGGAGCGGGGGTGCGGCGGGCGGCGGCGTGCGCCGCCTGGAGGCGGTTGACCGCGGGGGCGCGCCATATGTGGCAGATGGCGAGGGCGAGGGCGTCCGCGGCGTCGGCCGGTTTGGGCGGGGCGGAGAGCCGCAGCAGCCGGGTCACCATCGCGCCGACCTGGGCCTTGTCGGCCCGTCCCGAGCCGGTGACGGCGGCCTTGACCTCGCTGGGGGTGTGCAGTGCGACCGGCAGTCCGCGACGGGCGGCGCAGAGCATGGCCACCGCGCTGGCCTGGGCGGTGCCCATGACCGTACGGACGTTGTGCTGGCTGAACACCCGCTCCACCGCGACGAATTCGGGGCGGTGGCGGTCCAGCCACTCCTCCAGGCCGCGCTCGATGAGGACGAGACGGTGGGCGATGTCGGCGTCGGCCGGGGTGCGGACGACACCGACCCCGGCCATCGTCAACGGGCGCCCGGCCACGCCTTCCACCACGCCGACCCCGCACCGGGTCAGCCCCGGGTCCACCCCGAGCACCTTCACGACGCCTCCCCTCTTCACGCACCGCGCCACGACCGCCGCACCCTCGTGCTGCCGCCCGGGGACCTGCCGAACCGGCCGTGGAACCACGGGCCGTCGACCTACCGACCTGACGGACCGTTTCACCCCGCACCTCCCCCATGGGGGGCGCGGAGATCCCCTGCTCAGCACAGTATCGGGTGGCACTGACAACGCCCCCCACCGACCACGCCACCCGCCGGCAAGGCCGCCCGCCGACAACGCGACGGGCCGACGGGGTGTGCTCCCCGTCGGCCCGTCGAAGCGCGGCTGTTACGCCCGCGCGAGGTCCGTCCTGGTTCCGGCTCAGGCACCGACCGTCGTCCGGTTCAGGCATCGACCATCGTGCGGCTCAGGCGTCGACCATCGTGCGGCTCAGGCGTCGACCTTGGCCATGACGTCGTCCGAGACGTCGAAGTTGGCGAAGACGTTCTGCACGTCGTCGCTGTCCTCCAGCGCGTCGATCAGCTTGAAGATCTTGCGTGCGCCCTCTTCCTCCAGCTCGACCTGCATGGTCGGGACGAAGTTGGCGTCCGCCGAGTCGTAGTCGATCCCGGCTTCCTGCAGGGCGGTGCGGACCGCGACCAGGTCGGTGGCCTCGCTGAGCACCTCGAAGGACTCACCGAGGTCGTTGACCTCCTCGGCACCCGCGTCGAGCACGGCGCCCAGGACGTCGTCCTCGGTCAGCTCGCCCTTGGGGACGATCACCACGCCCTTGCGGTTGAAGAGGTACGAGACGGAGCCCGGGTCGGCCATCGAACCGCCGTTGCGGGTCATGGCGACGCGGACGTCCGAGGCGGCACGGTTGCGGTTGTCGGTGAGGCACTCGATGAGCACCGCGACACCGTTGGGGCCGTAACCCTCGTACATGATCGTCTCGTAGTCGGCGCCGCCCGCCTCGAGACCGGCACCGCGCTTGACCGCGGAGTCGATGTTCTTGTTCGGCACCGACGACTTCTTGGCCTTCTGGATGGCGTCGAAGAGGGTCGGGTTGCCGTCCGGGTCGGCGCCGCCCGTACGGGCCGCGACCTCGATGTTCTTGATCAGCTTCGCGAAGAGCTTGCCGCGCTTGGCATCGATCACGGCCTTCTTGTGCTTCGTCGTAGCCCATTTAGAGTGGCCGGACATCCGCCTGTCTCCTTCGCGTAACCAATCCTGAAACGAACGCCGTCGATCCTACCGGGGCCGCGTCACACGGTGTTACTCACCTGATCGCCGCAGACTCAGCCGGCCGCGGCCCGCACCATGTCCACGAACAGGGCGTGGACACGGTGGTCCCCGGTGAGTTCCGGGTGGAAGGACGTGGCAAGGACGTTACCCTGCCGCACGGCGACGGTGTGCCCGTCGTACGTGGCCAGGACCTCGACGTCCCCGCCGACCGACTCGACCCAGGGCGCCCGGATGAAGACGCCCTCGACCGGCCCGCCGGGGATGCCGGCCACGTCGATGGCCGCCTCGAACGACTCGTTCTGCCGCCCGAACGCGTTACGGCGCACGATCATGTCGACGCCGCCGAACGTCTCCTGGTCCTCGCGGGCGTCCAGCAGCTTGTCCGCGACCATGATCATGCCGGCGCAGGTGCCGTAGACCGGCTTGCCCGCGCGGACGAAGGCGCGCAGCGGCTCCAGCATGCCGAAGACGATCGCCAGTTTGGACATCGTGGTGGATTCGCCGCCCGGGATGACCAGGCCGTCGACCTCGTCCAGTTCCTCGGGGCGGCGTACCGGCCGGGCCAGGGCGTCCGCCTCGGCGAGCGCGGTGAGGTGCTCGCGGACGTCGCCCTGGAGGGCCAGCACACCGATGGTGGGGGTGCTCATCTGCGTTCGTACGTCCTTACCAGCCGCGGTTGGCGTAGCGCTCGGCCTCGGGGAGGGTGTCGCAGTTGATGCCGACCATGGCCTCGCCCAGGTTGCGGGAGACGTCCGCGATGACCTTCGGGTCGTCGTAGAAGGTGGTGGCCTTCACGATCGCGGCGGCGCGCTTGGCGGGGTCGCCGGACTTGAAGATGCCGGAGCCGACGAAGACGCCCTCGGCGCCGAGCTGGCGCATCAGCGCGGCGTCGGCGGGGGTGGCGACGCCACCGGCGGAGAACAGCACGACCGGCAGCTTGCCGAGCTCGGCGACCTCCTTGACCAGCTCGAACGGGGCGCGCAGCTCCTTGGCGGCGGCGTACAGCTCGTTGTTGTCACAGCCGCGCAGCTTGGCGATCTCGCCCTTGATCTGGCGCAGGTGACGGACCGCCTCGACGACGTTGCCGGTGCCGGCCTCGCCCTTGGAGCGGATCATCGCGGCGCCCTCGGCGATCCGGCGCAGGGCCTCGCCGAGGTTGGTGGCACCGCACACGAAGGGAGTGGTGAAGGCCCACTTGTCGGAGTGGTTGACCTCGTCGGCCGGGGTGAGGACCTCGGACTCGTCGATGTAGTCGACGCCGAGCGACTGCAGGACCTGGGCCTCGACGAAGTGGCCGATGCGGGACTTGGCCATGACCGGGATCGAGACGGCGTTGATGATGCCGTCGATCATGTCGGGGTCGGACATCCGGGCCACGCCGCCGTCCTTGCGGATGTCGGCGGGGACCCGCTCCAGGGCCATGACGGCGACGGCGCCGGCGTCCTCGGCGATCTTGGCCTCTTCCGGCGTGACGACGTCCATGATCACGCCGCCCTTGAGCTGCTCGGCCATTCCGCGCTTGACGCGCGCGGTTCCGGTCTCGGGGTTCTGGGACGTGGTGGGCGTGCTGGACACGGTTTTGACCTCACTCAGTGCGGGTGGTTGTGCGTGCCGACCACACAACCGTTTGTGAGCGGCGGAAGAAAAGGGCCAATTCAAGGCCGGTGGCTCGTTGGGGCCATCCGCCCCGCGGCCCGGTACCCGCTCCCCCGGGCGGCCTCCGGTCCGTCGTACGCGCTTCCCGGGGCCCTGCCGCTCCCCGGTCAGCCGCCCGCCGAGCGGTCATCGAGAACGGCCGGCGGCTCGTCGTCCATCTCGAAGGCCAGCGGGAACGGGGCGTGGCCGGCGAGCCGGAAGTATCGCACCACCCGGTGGCGGCGGACCGCGCGGGCGGCCCGTACGGCGTCGTTGTGGAACCGCCGGGCCATCGGGACGCGGCGCACCGCGGCGGTGAGCTCGGTGATCGTCTGCTCGCCGCCTGGTGCCTCCCGTACGGCCTCCAGCTGCGCCTCCTCGGCGAAGATGGCCCGCAGCGCCTGGCTCAGCTCGCTCTCCGCGACCTCGCGGTGGTCCTCCTCGGCCTGCCGGGCCTCGTGGGCGGCCTGGTACAGGACGATCGAGGCGGCCGGGTCGAGGACCCCCGACGTCCCGACCTCCTGCGCGACGGACGCCCGCCGCAGCAACTGGGCATCGAGCGCCGCCCGGGCGGCATCGATGCGCGCATGCAGCCGGTCGAGGCGGCCGGCCGTCCAGCTGAGGTAGATGCCGATGAGGATGATCGCGGCGGCGATCCAGATGAACGTGCTCACGGGGTGGCACGTTATACCTTGCCTCCCACGTACTTGGCCGTCCCGCCGTTCCGCTGCGCTTTGCGGCGCCTCCCACGTGCCTGGCCGTCCCGCCGCGGGGCTTGGTCGCCGTTGCGCTTTGCGGCGCCCCGCACGTACTTGTCTGTCCCACCGTTGTTGCTTCTCGCCGTTGCGCCTGCGGCGGGCTGGGTTTGTGGTGGGTGCGGTGACGGGCCTCCGGGGCCGGTGTTTGGGACTGCTTCGCTTTACGTCCCAA